>CAMTUG010000001.1:0-476519 GCA_947084965.1 uncultured Parcubacteria group bacterium | reverse complement strand
TTCGACTTTGCCACCTATGCGCACAGCGCCTTTCTCAAAGGCGATCTGCAACGCAAGAAAGAGATCATGATGGCATTAGGTTCGAACCCGACGATTTTGGACGGAAAACTCCGCATTGAGGCACATCCTTGGCTTGTTCCTATCGTAAATGAGTATCCAGCACTCGAAGCCGAGTACCATAGGTTAGAACCAATGAAAAATGCCCAAGACAAAAGTAAAAGCGACCATTTTGCAACGGTCGCTTCCACTTGGCTCGGGGGGAGGGGTTCGAACCCTCGACCCGCGGATTAACAGTCCGCTGCTCTGCCGCTGAGCTACCCCCGAATAGCGTCGCTAATGTACTCTGTTCGGAAAAAATTATCAAGAGAAACCAAAGCCCCGCCCTTGCGGACGGGGTTGGTTGGTCCCGAGATTGGTGGACCTGACCGGATTCGAACCGGCGACGCTGGGTACCAACTCCAGCAAGGTTACCATTTACCTCCACAGGCCCAACTGGTCCTGTTCCAGGTCCATCTCGGGATAAAAATAAAACCTCCAGCACGTTTGTACTAGAGATTTTATTTGGTACCCAGCGTCTAAAGATATTCAACCATACTTTTTCGGTTTTGTCAATCGTCTTGTGTGGATAATGGGAAGTTGTGTAGAGTCGCGAGGTGTCGTCAGGGATCACCGTTTAGGTGATCGCTTTGATCTCATACGTTTTGGGGCCGCTCGGGGATTCGATTGTCACACTTTCGCCGATCGTTTTGCCGATGAGTGCCGAACCGAGCGGGGAGAGGTGGGAGATGAATCCGCGGAACGGGTTGGATTCGTGTGAGCCGAGAATTTGATAGGTGACGTCGCGGTCGTCTGAAGAAAGGGTGACGGTTGCGCCGATGCGGATTTTGCCGCTGGCATCTGGTCCCTCTTCAATCACCACGGCGGATTTGATCCGTTCTTTTAGGGTCAGCACACGGCTATCGATCCGGCGGACGCGCGCTTTGGCTTCTTGGTAGCCGAAGTTTTCAGAAAGGTCGCCCATCTCTTGGGCGGTGCGTTGATCAATCAGCGCTTGCGGGCGCTCTTCTTTTTCCAAACGATCAATCTCGCGCCGCATCTTCTCGATCTTTTCTTTGGTCAAAAAATGGTCCTCTGTTCTGAGGGCCCGCTTCATCTCTTCTTTTGGTCGATTGGGGAGGCGCATAATTCATTAAATCATAGCATGAAATCAGATGATCTTCTTGTCCAAACGGAGTTTCCTGAGTAAACTCCGGTCATATGTTGTTTGAACGCGCGGAAGATGCTTTGCAGTGGTACGAATCACAGGAACGGGTGCTGACCCCTGAATTCCTGAATACGATCCCTTGGGACGAAGTGAAGAATCATTCCGTAGATGATGCTTTTTTGCCAACGCTTATGTATATGCGCGACGTGGAAAATTTCACGGGCGTCTACTTTGAAGAGCTGATGAAAACTCCAACGGGCAAGGAATCGACGATTCGTCGGTTCATGGAGCGCTGGCGGACGGAAGAACCGGTACACGGCGATTTGTTGAATCGCTTCATGGCTGAAGCTGGATATCCGGCCGAAGAAAAGTGGTACGAACGCATCCGTCGTGAGATTCCAAAAAGGTATCGGGTAAACACCAGAATCAACGGAGCGATCGCTAATCTGATCGGCAAACGTTTTACTGCGGTGCACATGACTTGGGGCGCGATCAACGAATTGTCGACTCTGACCGGCTATCAACGCTTGTGGACGCTCGCCAAGCATCCGGTCCTTGAATACATTTTGAAAGCGATCGCGCGCGAAGAGGCGCGGCATTCGCTGTTCTATTGGAGCGTGGCTCGCATTCATCTGGCGCAATCCGATGCTAGCAAAAAGATGGCGCGGTTTTTGGTCGATCGATTCTGGACGCCGGTCGGGCAGGGAACCAAGCCAGAGAGTGCAGCGAACGCCGTGGTGCGATGCTTGTTTAACGGTGAGGACGGGCTGGCCATGTTTGATCGTCAGGTGACGGAGCGTATCCGTCAGTTGCCAGGGTTTGAGGACTTCACTAAAACAACGCATCGTATTCAATCTGTCACCTAACTATGGATCCGCAATCCCTTGAAGAAAAAAAGAAGTCGCTTACGCCGGAGCAGTACAACGTCTGTTTCATGAAAGGAACGGAGCCGCCGTTTTCCGGAAAATATTACAAGACGAACGATCCGGGGATGTACGTTTGCGTTGCTTGCGGCAAATCGCTTTTCAGTTCAGAAACAAAATTTGAATCTGGCACTGGCTGGCCAAGTTTTTCTGATGTTGTTATGAAAGGGAACATGAAGCTTGTTCCTGATGATTCGCTCGGGATGGTGCGGACCGAGGTGCAATGCGCGAACTGCGGAGCACACTTGGGTCATGTCTTTGATGACGGCCCAGCACCGACAGGGAAGCGTTATTGTATCAACTCTTTGGCCTTAGATTTCCAGCCGAAAACGGTTTAAGGTGCGCGGCAACCGCCATGGCCAGCGCGATTAAGACGGTGTTTTTAATGATGTACTGACCTTCCAGCGTTGGAACACCGATCGATTGCCAGGTGTATGCTGGGAGGAGGAAAAGGGGGAGGATGGTAGTCACTATGTGCAGGAAAAAGAGCGGCAGGACGGCGCGTTCCATTCCGCGGATCAAAAAGAGGACACCGATCAGCATTTCAAACGCCCCGAAGAGAACAAAAAACTGTTCTGGCGAAATAGCGCCGCCGAGTGTTTTGTGAAGAAGGGCTTCAACCAATGGACCGGCTGGTGAATCTCCGGTTACTTTTAACAATCCAAACCAGAAGAAGACGAGAAAAAAAGCGATGCGACTTGTCGGTTCTGCCGCGTGGGTAAAGAAGCGAATGGCGTGCTTATCAAAGCGGATCATGTTGTTGTTCATATGGCAATAGTGTAACATAAAAGCAGAATTATTTACTTTGTGCCTTTGTTATGTTCCACAAGTGCATCAAAGAGAATCCGGATCTCGGCATTCTCTTGCTCCGTATCGGCCTCGGTGTTGTGTTCCTCGTTCACGGGTACATGAAGCTTTCCAACATGGAAGGGACGATCTCCTTCTTTGGGATGCTCGGCTTCCCAGCGATCCTTGCCTGGGTCGTAGCGATTGTCGAAACGGCCGGTGGGGTGGCGATGCTTCTGGGGCTGTACACCCGTTACGTGGGTTGGGCTTTCGCCATCATTATGGCGGTGGCGATCGCACAGGTGAAGTGGTCCAAAGGATTTGCTGGCGGATACGAATACGAAGCGATGCTTCTGCTCGCCTCCCTTGCCGCGGCCTATATCGCTCCAGGAAAATATCGCGTGATGAAAAAGTAAGTCAAATCAAAACCGCTCCGAGTAAGCTCGGAGCGGTTTTGTGTTATTTAAACGTGTTCGCAGGTACACTCAGCGACCGCTTTTCCACATCCTGGACAGGTGTCGCCCTCCATTTCCATTCCGCACGTCGTGCATGTTTCCATACAAGAGACGTTACTTATTTATAGCGCCATGATATCATAAAAATCTTGTTTTGTCAAGCAAATATATGGATTTTAATGAAAAGTCAATGGAGATGCACCGTCAATTAAAAGGGAAGATTGCGCTTGAGCCAAAGGTCCACATTCATACACGCGAAGATTTATCTTGGGCTTACACGCCGGGGGTTGCCGCGCCGTGTTTGGCGATCGCCAAAGACCCGGAATTAGTCTGGGAGCTGACGTCGCGACGCAATTGGGTGGCGGTGATCACAGATGGATCCGCAGTTTTAGGTCTCGGAGATATTGGGCCGCTCGCTGGACTGCCGGTGATGGAAGGGAAGGCGGTGTTGTTCAAAGAATTCGGTGGTGTTGATGCTTTTCCGATCTTGATTGATACACAAGATGTTGAAGAATTTGTCGCCACGGTCAAACACATGGCGATTTCTTTTGGGGGGATTAATTTGGAAGATATCTCTGCTCCACGTTGTTTTGAGATTGAAGAACGACTCAAAGCCGAACTCGACATTCCTCTTTGGCATGATGATCAGCACGGCACGGCGATCGTTGTCCTTGCAGGACTGATCAATGCGCTGAAGTTGACGGGTCGTGATTTTGCAAGTGTGAAGATGGTGATCAGTGGCGCGGGCGCGGCCGGTGTGGCGATCGCCAAGATTCTATTGTCGCAAGGGGCTACGAATGTCGTTGCGGTTGATAGCAAAGGGATCATCTCCCCGACGCGCACGGATTTAAACGAATCCAAACAGCGATTGCTCGCGCTCACCAATCCAGAAAAGATCGACGGTACGTTGATTGATGCGATCAAAGGGGCGGACGTTTTTATTGGCGTCAGTGCGGCTGGAGTTTTGACGGAAGAAATGGTGCGTTCGATGACTCCTGATCCGATCGTATTTGCGATGGCCAATCCTGTGCCAGAGATTATGCCCGATCTCGCCAAGTTGGCTGGAGCAAAGATTATCGCTACTGGTCGAAGTGATTATCCGAATCAGATCAATAATGTTTTGGCGTTTCCAGGGGTCTTTCGCGGTGCACTCGATGCGGGGGCGAAAAAGATCACTGAAGAGATGAAGCTCGCCGCCGCCCGTGCCCTTGCTGAGTATGTTGGTGAACCGACGGTTGATAAGATCATTCCGGATCCATTAGATAAGAACGTGGCTCTGGCGGTCGCTCGCGCTGTCGCGGCTGCAGCGGGTGTCTCAAAAGCATAGGTTACACTTCGTTTGACTACATTATTTGCTCAAACGAATTGAAAAGTTGTATTTTGAGGTACCTGGGAAGTCCATCGGCCATCAAAACGTATGAAGAAAATATTTTCTACAGCTATCATTGCGGCCGCCACCGTCTTTATAGGAATTCAGTTAGCTTTTTTGGTCCTGGCGGCCCCGCACACCTTTGATCGCAACGAGGCGCCGAGTGCGACGGTGGCGATTGTGCTCGGGGCGAAGGTGAATGCTGATGGAAATCCGTCAGATGTTTTGGCGGATCGTCTGATCACGGCTTTTGAGTTGTATCAGAATGGTAACGTCGACAAAGTCCTTCTCTCTGGCGATCACGGCACAGAGAGCTACGACGAAGTTATGGCGATGCGTGACTTTCTGCTCGAGTACGGCGTTGAGCCGGATGATCTTTTTCTTGATCACGCTGGTTTTGATACGTACGACACGATGTACCGCGCGCGATTTGTTTTTCACGTTGAAGACGCGATCGTGGTTACCCAGAAGTTTCACCTCCCACGTGCCGTCATGACCGCTCGCATCCTAGGGATTGAAGCGACGGGTGTTGTTGCCGACCGCCAGCGATACGTGAAGCAGCTTCAGTTTTCTGCCCGCGAACTTTTGGCCCGCATTAAAGCGACTAAAGATTTAATCTTGAAGCCTTCGTCGACCTACCTCGGTGAACCGATCCCGATCACCGGCAACGGCCAGGTGACTTGGGATGATCAGTAGAGCCTGATCGTTCGTCCTTGTCGTTTAATGAATTGATCTGCCTCGAGTCGACCGATCATCGCTTCGAGCCAAGGCTGATCGAGTGAAGAATCGAAGGTGGTATCGATCATTGAGCCGATCTGAGAAACACGAAGCGCTCGCGAAGATTCCTGCACGAGCCGCAAAATGCGCCCGCGGTAAATGCGGTCAGGAAACTTTTTGTTGCGGTGAATATTTTCATTTGATTTTTTGATCAGCGCGTTCGGTGTTTTCATTGTACCTGAGAGGAACGTTTTTGCCGCAGGGCAGTCGTTGCGAAGGGGGCAAAGAGCGCAATCAGGAACTTTTTTACAGATCGAGGTCGCGAGATCAAACAGGGCTTGGGGGATGAGATCAAAGTTTTTTCCTCGAATCATCGGCTCGGCGCGGGCCTGAAGTTTCTCGTCGAGCTTGGGATCAGGCCATGGATTCCCGAGCAACAGCCGCCCAAGGACGCGGCGAATATTTGTATCAATCGGCATAACGCGCTCGGTACGAGTGAACACGGCCAGGGCCGCGGCCGTGTACGGGCCAATCCCTTTGAATGTTTGCCAATCCTGACTTGATACCGGCTTCAGAAGCCGGTATCGGAAGTTTTTAGCAATATCGCGGAGGGCGAGCGCTCGGCGGTTATATCCGAGTCCTGCCCATTCGCGGATCACGTCAGCGTTTGTCGCTCTGGCCAGCGCTGACCAGTTCGGAAATCGTTTCAGCCACTTTTTGTAGTACAGGAGCACGCGCGGTACCTGGGTTTGTTGGAGCATCACCTCGGAGACTAAAATTTTGTACGGATCGCGCGTTTTGCGCCATGGCAGATCGCGCCCGTTCTTTTTATACCAAATCAATAACTTCCGTTTGATTTTCATACGCTCACATGATAGCATCACAATCATTATGGAAGCTAAGCGTATCATCATCATCAATGACTGTTCTGACGCCAATGCTCGCTTGCGCATTGAAGCGCAGGTTGCTCAGGCGTTTCCCGGTGTCCCAACAACGTTCTACGCCGCCGAACCATTCGCGACGCTCTCGCTCAGTTTTTTGTTAGCGGAAGCAGAATTCTCGGAAGGGGACGTGGTGCTGTTTAACGCCGCACCGCGCAACGCCACGGAAAAGTTAGAAGGGAACCGCGCCGGCGAAATGGTTTTTGTGAAGGTGAAAACGGGCGGTCTGCTCGTCGGCCCAAACGAAGGATACTCGCTGACGTTAATAAAAGATCAGATCGAAACGATTTATACCAAACGGACAGATGACGGGAACACCAGCGGATCGCAGTTCCGTTCGGCCTATGTATTCCCAAAGGCCGCCGGGGAATTTGTGGCAACAGCCGATGGAGAGCGCGACACGTTGTATGTCACTCATCCTGTAGCCAGCTATCCGATTCCGTCTGTTGCGACCGATCGCGTGGCTTGGATCGATTCGTTCGATAATATGAAACTCGCTTCCCAGCGTCCGCTGGAAGTCGGAAAGGAATATACCGTGCGCTTAATCCGGGACGGTAAGCATCTCGGAGAGATGAAGCTTATCTATCGCGAAAAATTGACGCTCCTCGCCCCAGGCGAACTTGGGCTTATTACTGGATCGAGTTTTGCGCACAAAGGCCTCGAGATCGCCCGTCGCACGGGTATCGTCGGATTGCCCGGCGCACGTCTGTACATTAAGGAGCAGTACGGGTTCATTCCGAACGTCGAAGACGAAGTGCAAATCAGTTAACAAAATCAAAGCGACCCCTGAAAGGGTCGTTTTTGATTTACTTTTTCGCCGCCGCCTTTTTGTGACGGATCGCTGCCTTTTTGCGTCGACCGGCCTTTTCGACTTTGCGATTCGCCTTCCAGGCATTGCGTCCTACTTTTCGCATCCCCATAAACCTTGATTAATTTGTATCCACATGGTATCGAATCTTAAGACTTAATGCAAATGTGTATGATGTTTTCTGTTCAAAAAGGGGATCTCACAGCGGTGAAAGCTGATCTGCTTGTTCTCAATGCGTTTGAAGGATTCGAGAAGTTTGGTGGGGCGACAGCGGATGTTGATGCTGTTCTGGGGGGTGAATTGATGAGCGTTGCCAAAGAGGATCGATTTAAGGGGGGTGTGAATGAAACGTTACTTGTTCGGCCATCGTCGAAGTTTGGAGCCAAGCGCATCTTGCTCGTCGGCCTTGGAAAAAAAGAAGACTTTACCATTGAGAATGTCCGCGAGGCGGCGGCTCTTTCTGCTCAGTGTGCGGAGAAACTTGGTGCAAAGAGCGTCGTTTCGATTTTACACGGCGCTGGGGCAGGGAAGCTTGCGCCTAAGGAATGCGCTCGGGCGATCACGGAAGGGGCCCAGCTGGCGGTATACAAGTTTGATAAGTATAAGAAAAAGAAGAACAAGCCGAGTGTGCAGACGTTCACGATCATGACCAACGATGGTCGAGCCGTGAAGCAAGCTGAAGCCGGAATTACGCTCGGAAATTTGGGTGTTGCCGGAACGATGTATGCCCGCGACTTGGTCAATACGCCGTCCGGTCACATGCAGCCGGCGGAGTTGGTCGCCAAAGCCCTCGAAATTGGCAAGGCGAGCAAAGGAGTGATCAAGGTGAAGGTGATGGATAAGGCCGCGCTGGAAAAGATGGGCGCGGGCGGATTGCTCGGCATCGCCCAAGGGGCGGATCATCCACCAGCGATGGTGCAGATGACCTACATACGAAAAACAGAAAAACAGAAAAACAGAAAAACCGAAACGCGGAAGCGCATCGCGATTGTTGGAAAGGCGATCACCTTTGACTCAGGTGGACTTTCGATCAAACCGGCAGAAGGGATGTACACAATGAAACTCGACATGGCTGGCGCGGCTGCGGTCCTCGGACTCTTCTCGGTGATCAAAGAACTCAAGCCGAACGTGATCGTCGAAGGGATTTTTGGCGCTTGTGAAAACATGCCGTCCGGCAAAGCGATTCGCCCGGGCGACGTGGTGACCGCCATGAACGGTACAACGATTGAAGTGTTGCACACCGATGCTGAGGGTCGCGTCACTCTGGCCGACACCTTGTCCTATGCTGTACGTCAAAAGCCGGACATGATCGTTGATCTTGCAACGTTGACCGGTGCCTGCGTGGTCGCGCTTGGGGAAGAGATCACCGGGGTGATGAGCAACGACGCAAAGTTAGAGAACAGGATTTTGGCCGCCTCAGGAGCGGTTGGAGAAAAGATGTGGTCACTGCCACTTGAGAAGAATTACAAACGCGAGTTGAAGTCGGAAGTGGCAGATCTAAAAAATCTCGCCGGGCGCTACGGCGGCGCGTTAACGGCCGGATTATTTCTGCAAGAATTCGTCGATAACATTCCGTGGGCCCATCTGGACATCGCTGGTCCATCGTTTGCCGAGCGCCCGATCAACGCCTACACCGGCAAGGGTGGTACAGGGGTCGGCGTCAGAACGTTGATGGAATTAGTTCGGGGGCTGTAGAAAGCGGTAATTGGTAAGTAGTAAGTGGAGACACTCATTGAGCGTCTCCACTTTCCAATTACTGCTTACTGTTTTTCTACGCCTTTCCTAACCCTTCCGATCCCGGTTCCCATTCCATCTGACAGAGCTCGCCGGATTGCAGCGCCTCGAGGACGCGTAGGGTTTCTTTGACCGAGCGGCCGACCGATCCGGCACTGACCAGCGCATACTTCACGATCCCTTCTGGATCGATGATGAACAGTCCGCGTTCTGCCAAGCCCTCTTTGGCGTTAAACACATCGTACGCTTTGGACACCTCGTGGGTCACATCGGCCAAGACCGGGTACTCTACTTCTTTGAGATCACGCTCGAACCAGTTTTTGTGTGACCACTCCGAGTCGGTGGAAGCCCCAACGACTTCCGCATTTAACTTTTCAAACTCCGCTTTGTGCGCGCCGAATCCTTTAATTTCCGTTGGGCAGATAAAGGTGAAGTCGCGCGGGTAGAAGAAGAGAACGAGCCACTTGCCTTTGTAGTCCGCTAAGGAGACGCTGTGGAATTCG
Source organism: uncultured Parcubacteria group bacterium (assembly GCA_947084965.1). Taxonomy (GTDB): domain Bacteria; phylum Patescibacteriota; class Patescibacteriia; order UBA9934; family CAMTUG01; genus CAMTUG01. Next base: position 467,079 of record CAMTUG010000001.1, on the reverse strand, counting down.
CCTTTGTGATATGCGGTGACGTTGCTAAAGTCCGGGGCCGGTTGTCCAACGTGGATCATAGGAGGATAGATTATAGATGAGTAACGAGGGCGAGGCGACGGTTTACTTCGTCCCAGTCGATCGCATGCATAAACGCTTCGATATAGTCCGCTTTCTTCAAGCCATAGTCGACCATGTAGGCGTGTTCGAAAACATCCATCACGAGGAGCGGCATGGCGCCAGAGAGGTGACCAACGTCATGCTCGTTTATCCAGGTGTTAAAGAGTTCTCCACTGGCGACATCAAGGTAAAGAATGACCCAACCGATTCCGCGCATCGTTCCGACGCCCACAAAGTTTTTGCGCCAATTTTCTATGCTTCCGTAAATGGATTCGATCTTCTCTTTGATCGGTCCGGCACACTCGGAGCCGCCAGATTTAAGATTTGAGAAATAAAACTCATGTAAGCGCATCCCGTTCCACTCCCACCCAAATCGACGTTGTAATTCGCCATACTCTGCGCTGCCGACTTCAAGTGTATCGAGCTTTTCGAGTAATCCGTTGGCGTTTTTGACGTACCCCTGGTAGAGCGTGAAGTGGTTTTTGAGCAACGTTTCGCTCATGCCTTCAAGCCCGAGCAAGTGGTCATAATTCTTTGCTTCGTAAGCCATAGTGCGTTGTTAATTTCGCCTTTCGATGTTATCCTGATCGCGCCCGAATGTCCATATGAAAAATCCCTACATCGTGGCGATCATCAGTCTGCTCGTCCTGTCCGGTATCTATTACGGACTGGAGCGTTTTTTTGATCTTCAGCCGTTGTCAGAACAGATCGCCCAACAAGAAAAGCAGGTCGTAGATGCGATCGTAAGCGGTGGTCCGGGGAAGGACGGGATCCCATCGATCGATGCTCCGCAATTTGAATCGGTTCAGGTGGCAGACGTGTATCTTTCGGATACAGGCTCAGGAATCAACCTGAAGATCGGAAACACACGTCGCTTTTATCCGTTCCAAATTTTGGTTTGGCACGAGATTGTCAATGATGTGATCGAAGGAACCCCTCTTGCTGTCACCTACAGCCCGCTTACACAAAGCGTGGCCGTTTTTGATCGTCGCGTAGGGGAGACCGTAGTTGAATTTGGCGTTTCCGGAAAACTTTATAACAACAATCTGCTGATGTACGACCGTGAAACAGAATCGTTGTGGTCGCAGATTCTGGGCAAGGGCGTGGTCGGTGAGCGAGCGGACGTCTCCCTGCGCAGCTATCCGTATACCGTCACGACGTGGGCGGATTTCCGTTCAGATTATCCGAGTGCGCAAGTGCTTTCGCGTAAAACAGGAGCGATCCGCGATTACACCACGGATCCGTATGCCGAGTATCATCTCGCTCCGACGGATATCTGGTTTCCCCTTTCAAATCTGGATGACCGCTTGCCTCCCAAGGCGTTGGTCTACGGGGTGATCAACAATGGAACGCCGCTCGCTGTACCGTTCGTTGAAGATGGTTTTGTGCCGGAGCAATACATCTATGCCTACTGGTTTGCATGGGTGGCGATGTATCCGGATACGCAGATCACGGCAGGGGATCTCTAAAAAGAACCCCTTGAGAGATTTGCTTCTCGAGAGGCAAATTCCTACTGAGGTAAAAATTTCGGTATGCCCCAACTCTTTATCGTTGCCACACCGATCGGCAATCTCTCTGATTTAACCGAGCGCGCCAAGACAACGCTTTCCTCAGTTGACGCCGTTCTTTGCGAAGACACACGCGTCACGGGGAAGATGCTCTCTCTGATTGGAATCAAGCGCCCACTTGTCAGTTATCACCAACACTCCCAAACGACACAGGCCCTCGAGATGCTCGCAGAGGGGAAGAACCTTGCACTCGTCACAGACGCCGGCACTCCGGGCATTTCCGATCCCGGAGGAAAATTGGTTGAAGAAGTCGTCGTGCGATTTGGCGACGATGTGAAGATCGTTCCTATCCCTGGACCATCCGCAGTCATCGCCGCCCTTTCCATTAGTGGATTCCCGGCTGATGAATTTTTGTTCATGGGATTCCCTCCGCACAAAAACGGGAGGCAGAAGTTTTTTGATCGCGCGGCGAGCATTGAATCGACGGTCGTCTTTTACGAATCCACGCATCGCATCATCAAGTCCTTGGCTGAACTTGAGAAACGCATCGGTGACCGCAAGATCGTCGTCTGTCGTGAATTGACTAAGATGTTTGAAACGACGTATCGCGGCACGCCTACCCAAGTGACAGAAGCCTTGAAAAAAGCTAGTATTAAAGGAGAATTTGTGGTGGTACTCGCTCCAATCCGCTAGTGTCTCAATTTACCACTTACTGCTTTCCGCTTTCTACCGTATGAAGTTCTACATCACTACCCCCATCTACTACGTCAACGACAAACCGCACGTTGGGCATGCCTATACGACGATCGCGGCGGATGTGTTGGCGCGTTATCATCGCATGCTCGGGCATGATGTTTTTTTCGTGACTGGCACAGACGAAAATTCGCAGAAGAACGTTGAGGCGGCAAAGAAGGCGGGGGAGGCGGATCTCACCAAGTATCTGGACCAGATGAGTGCCACCTGGCAATCAACATGGGACTCGCTTGGGATCACCAACAACGCTTTTATCCGTACGACGGAGGAGCGACACGTGAAGGCGGTTGAGAAGTTTTGGAAAGCGTCGTTTGAAAATGGCGACATTTACGAAGGGCAGTACGAAGGTCTGTACTGTGTCGGGTGTGAGTCGTATAAAACAGAAGATGATTTGGTCGACGGCAAATGTCCGTTGCATAAACGAGAGCCAGATCGACTTTCTGAAAAGAATTACTTTTTCCGTCTGACGAAGTATCGTGAGGCGTTGCTGAAGTTAATTGATGAGCATCCAGAGTTCGTGCAGCCAACTTCGCGTCGCAATGAAATTCGTTCGTACATCGATAAGTTCATGACCGACGTCAGTATTTCGCGCGAAACGGTGAAGTGCGGTATTCCTGTGCCTGGCGATGACTCCCAGCGTATCTACGTTTGGTTCGACGCGCTGATCAACTATCTGACTGCTGTCGGCTACGGGAGCGATGAGGCGATGTTCGCCAAGTATTGGCCGGCAGATGTGCATTTGGTTGGAAAGGATATCATCAAGTTCCACTGCGCTCTGTGGCCGGCGATGCTTTTGTCAGCCGGACTGCCGCTGCCGACGCGGGTCTTTGCGAACGGGTTTTTTACGATCAATGGCGATAAAATTTCTAAGTCGCTCGGCAACGCCATCGATCCGATCGAATTGGCACAAAACTTTGGCAATGACGTGCTGCGTTATTTCTTGCTGCGCGAAATCAAGTACGGCGAAGATGGGGATTTTGCCCTGGCACGCATGGAGCAACGCTATGACAGCGATCTGGCGAGCGAGCTTGGAAACTTGTTGAGTCGGGTGATTACGATGGCCGAAAAGTTTTGCGATGGAAAAGTTCCAGAACGCGCCGACGGATTTTTGGCCGGGGCTTGGCCAGCGTATCAGTTAGCAATGGAAGAGGTGCGCTTCCTCGACGCCCTCGAAGTAACGTGGAAACTAGTACGCGAAAGCAATCAGTTCATTGATCAGCAGGCGCCATGGAAGCTCGCCAAGTTAGGGGAGCAGAAGATGATCGATCAGACAATGTACGTTCTGCTCGAAACGTTGCGTCACATCGCGTGGATGCTGTTGCCATTCATGCCAGAGACGGCCGAAAAAATGCTCGCCCAACTCGGATTAGAAACGCCAAAAGAATTCACGCAGTCTGCGGAATCGGCTTGGGTGTGGGGCGGGCTTGAACCTGGACACGTCCTGCAAAAATCAGACCCTCTCTTCCCCCGTCGCCCCTAGCACCTCTTCTCTACCTCTCACCTCTTTCCTTTTCCTATGTTCTCTCTCCTCGACGTCATCTTGATTCTGATCGTCTTTTCCTTCGGTCTTGTTGGTGCGTTTCTTGGATTTATCCAGACGCTCGGGGCGTTGGTCGGCACGGTCGCTGGAATTTTCGTCGCCTCACGCGCCGCCGTGCCGTTCGGGGCGTGGCTTTCCGAAGTAACAGGCGCCGAAGTCTTGCCAACGATCCTTTCGTTCATCCTCGTCTTTCTGATCGTTTCGCGCCTCGTCGGTCTTATTTTCTGGGTCGTAGAAAAAGCGTTTAACATCATCTCAATCATTCCGTTTTTGAAAACGGCTAATCGACTGCTTGGCGGATTCCTTGGATTCCTTGAAGGACTTGTGGTCGTCGCTTCGGTCGTGTACATCGCCAAACTTCTGTTTCCTGAAGCCACGGTCGTTGAAGTGATCGATAGTTCAAAAGTAGCGACCTATCTGATGGGTCTCTTCACGATCTTTGTTGGTCTCCTCCCGGAAACGTTACGTGCCAGAATTCCAACCGTATGATCGACACGCATTGCCACGTCCACTTTCAGGCGTACAAAGATGACATGGACGCCGTGATCACGCGTACTCTTGAAAAAGGGGTGCGCATGGTGACCGTTGGGACGCAGTCAACAACAAGTAAGAAGGGGATTGGAGTTGCGGAACAGTACGACGGCGTCTACACCACGATCGGTCTACATCCGAATCATACGTGCGAACAGCATTTTCAAGATGATTTGGAAGAGATCAAGACGCGCTGTGAAAGTTTTGACATGGAGTATTACCGTGATCTTGCCAAGCATCCAAAGGTGGTGGCGATCGGGGAGTGTGGGCTGGATTACTATCGCATCCCGCCGGAGGTGGATCGTGCGACGTTGATTGAAAAGCAGAAGGTGGAAGTGCGCAAGCAGTTTGATCTGGCGGATGAGCTGAATCTGCCTGTGGTCATTCACTGTCGTGACGCGCACGCCGATCAGGTGGCTATTTTGAAAGAATACATCGAAGCGGGACGGATGAAACGTCGCGGAGTTGTACATTGTTTTACGGGAACGATTGAAGAAGCTCGCGCCTATCACGCAATCGGATTCCTCACCAGCTTCACCGGGATCATCACCTTTCCGCCACGTAAATCGGAAGGGGCAATTTCTGCGCTGCAACAAGTAGTGCGTGATTGTCCGCTCGAAATGATGATGCTCGAAACCGACGCACCGTATTTAACTCCTGAACCGCATCGCGGGGAGCGCAATGAACCGTGGATGGTCGAATTTGTAGCGGCCAAAGTCGCGGTGCTTAAAGGGATCACGGTTGAAGAAGTTGATCGTGTTACGACGGCAAACGCCGAAAAGCTCTTTGGAATTTAATAGACGGGGCCACTGCGCCCCGTCTAAACGCGATGACACCCACGGAAGTTTTCCGTGGGTGTCGCTCGTGAGTGAGGATGAGTTGGGCGAGGTAGACTGATTCATCTGCTACCTCTAGCCCTTCTCTTGAAGTCCAGCTTCCTCTAGCTGGCGGCGGGCGTGATCTTGGCGATCACCGCGTCGGCGACGGTCTTCACCGCAGCCTTCACGATGTCGAGGTGGCCCTCCTTGCCGAGGTCGATCTCCACCTTGTGCTGCCGGAGCGCCTGGTTCACCACCCAGACGGCCCCGCGCACGTCGCCCTTCTCGATCGCCTCGAGTCGGGCGGCGATCCCTTCCTTGGTCCAGTCGGGCCACCCGAGCATGTCCTCGGCGTTGACCTCGACCTCCTTCTCGAGCACCACGATCTTGACGGCCAGATCGTGGCTCTCCTCCGCCTGGGCGATCTTGGCGAGGAGTCCGGCCCGGAAGTAGCGGCCGAAGAGGGACCAGGTGAACGGGATCTTGGTCTTCTCGGCGATGAACTCGGCGGGCGAGTCCTTGCCCTCCTTCGGCGCGTCGCGCCGGTTGCTGATGTTGCGGTGGGTGCTGCGCATGTCGTCCGAGGTGGTGAGCCCCAGGAACACGCGCAGGGTGGGGAGGTCGCCGAGGAGCTTCTCGCGCTTCTCGATCTCCACGTCCAGCGCCTCGAGGAGCGCCGGCTTGACCTCCTTCTCCAGGACCGAGTTGATGGGGCCCTCGCGCCCGGCCATGTCGTCCGACACCTTGCGCCCGGCCGCCTTCATCGCCTTCACGGTGGGGTGCTCGTCCGTCTTCTTCTCTCCCTTCAGCTTGTTGATCAGCCCGTGGACGATGTCCGGGTTGACCTCCTCGATCGTCACCTTGCCGACCGCCGCGAGCGGATCGACCGGCTTGCTCGAGGCCCCGCCGATCGCGATCGCCTTGTGATCGAAGCCCTGGAAGGCCTCGGCCGTGGAGACGAACCGGAGGGTGGCGCCGCGCTCGCCCAGCTCGATCTTGAACACGGACTTGACGTTGAGCGCGAAGGGCTGGCACCGCTCGTGCTTCACCAGGCGGAAGCCCTTGAGCCAGGCGAGGTGCTGACCCCCGCCCCGCCCACGCAGCTCGACGATCTCGCGGACCGTCAGCTTGACGCTGCGGTGGGCGTCGCGGATCGAGCCGGTGATGACGGTGATGGTCGGGTCCTCCTTCGAACGGTTCCCGTTCCAGTTGTTGATGAGGGACACCTCGCAGAGGCCGAGGGGGAAGGCGCTGTAGCTGTCCTTGCGCTTCTTGTCCTGCACGAGGCAGCACCACACCTTCTTCCCGGCGACCAGGTCGAAGAGGATGATGTGGCTGGTGAAGCCGACCGTCTCCCCGACGCCGTCGATCGTGGTGTCGCCGACCCACTTGAGGCCCTCGCCGTGCCGTCCCTCCTCCTGCCGGGGGCTGACCTCGAAGATGGCGAGCTTCTCTCCGTTGCGGACGATGCGGGAGATCAGGTCCGCCTGGGCGCGGCGGTTGCCCTGGGCGAGCTCCCCGATCTTCATCACCGCGTCGGCGGCCAGGTCGTTCTGCGCGTCGGCGAACGCCGCCGCCCGGGCCTCCTGCTGCGCCTTGGCGTCGGGCTTGTTGCCGGCCGCGGCCTGCGCCGCGAGACCGCCCTTCTTGTTGCCCTTGTCGTTCTTCTTGCTGGCGTTGGCCGCTTGCGCGGCGAGCTGTTCGGCGAGGGTCGCCATGGTGTGCTCCGTTGGCGGGTTGGCCGCCGTTTGGGTGTTGTGTCCTTTCTCTCTCGATCAGCCCCGCTGTCGGGGAAAACCACTGCCAGCCCTCTCTTTTAGGGTCCTGCACAGCCTTGTAAAATAGCAGACTTTTTTGATTTTGTCAAGTCTGCCTAGATAAGATTTTGGCTTTATTTGTGCCTCTTTTTCGCTTTTTGCCCTTATTGTTGGGCTGGATTGACAAAATCGGTTTTTTATGCTATATTTGGCGGCTGGATTTCTCCCGTTCCGACGCTTCAGGCGTCAAGGATCCCGCAGTCAGGACATCTACCCCCACCCACGGAGTACCGAATGGACCCGAAGATCAAGGCCCTGTTGAAGAAGTGTCTGGATGGCGAGGAGCTCACCGACCAGGAGTGGTCGGACCTCAGCGCCGCCTGGACCGCGGACGCCGTCAAGGCCGACGAAATGGCCGACGTGCTCGACGAGCCCTCGCAGAAGCTCCTCACCGAGCTCCTCGACGCCAAGGAGGCCGGCACGCTGGGCAGCGTGATCGGCGCCATGGCCGAGGTCGTCCACCCGATCCTCGAGAAGCTGACCGGCGTCAAGGCCGAGAAGCCGAGCGAGGAAGAGGAGGAGCCCGAGGAGGCGGTCGTCGAAGAAGACGGGGACGGCATCCCGGACCTCGACGAGGAGGTCGCCGCTGGCGCAGCCGGAGCCGCAGCAGCCGCTGCCCTTGCCGCGAAGAAGGCTGGCGCGCCCGAGACGCCGGCCGAGACCGTGAAGCCCGTCGACCCTGGCGCCGCCGCGAAGAAGGCCGAGGACGATCGCAAGGCCGCCGAAGCCAAGGCGGCCGCCGCGGCCCACGAAGCCGAGGTCGCGCGTGCGGCGGAAGCTGCCGCGGCGCGTGCTCGCCAGGACGCCGCCGTCGCTCGGGCCCGGGACCGTTGGGCCAACCCGACGGCCGATCAGCAGGCCGCGCGGGACGAACGCGCGGAGGAGCGCAAGAAGCGGAAGGACGCCGCCAAGAAGGGTCGCGAGGAAGCAGGGAAGGCGACGAGCGCCACCGGCACCCCGACCCAGCCGACCATCAGCGGCGCGATCGCGGGCAACTTGCCGCTGATCATCATCGTCGGGTTCCTCCTCGTCCTGTTCTGCGGCTGCTGCGGCTTCGCCAAGTTCGGCGGCGTCTCCGGCCCAGAGATGCAACCGATCCCCACCACCCAGACGAAGTAGGGCACTCCCTGCTTCACCCACGTCGAGCCCACCTGAGCACTTCAGGTGGGTTTCGCGATTTATGGGGATAAATGACTTTCAAAAATGACAAATTGCCTTGACCTACTACAGCCATTCGGCTATACTATCCGCGCTTATGAACGACCGCTCCTTGTACCTCTTCGCCTTCAAAATCCTTGGGAATTTCGGGGTTGCGATCGCTGTCCCGGCCGTTTTGGCGGCCTTAGCCGGAAAGTGGCTGGACACGCGTTTCAACACCTCTCCCTGGTTCCTGATCGGCCTTCTTGTGCTCGCCTTTGTCCTGACCGCTATCCACGTGGCCAGAATTGCAAAGGAATATGGGAAGGAATATCAGAGGATCTTTGAAAGCGGAGGCAAGGAAAAGGGAAAATAGAATGTATGTCCGTATCCCTCGCCGCTGAACCAATCGCTCATATCGCCGCATTGCCGATCACAAACTCCATGGTGAACGCCTGGATCGCTGTGATCTTTTTTGTTGTCGTCGCGGCGATTGCCCGCCGTCGCGTGGGGCTCGTGCCAAAAGGGATTCACAATATCTTCGAAGCGATCGTGGAATTCATGCTCACGGAATCACAAAAGGTGACGGAAGATCGCGAGCGCGCCAAAAAGTTCTTGCCGATCGTTGGAACGATCTTCTTATTCGTGCTCGTCTCCAATTTGCTTGGCCAGATGCCGGGCACGGGATCGATTGGGGTCCGCGAAGTCATCCATGGTGAGATGGCCCTTATCCCGCTCCTGCGTCCCGCAACGAGCGACCTGAACATGACGCTTGCGATCGCCGCGGTGGCCGTTCTCGCTTCGCACCTCTTTGGATTAGTAAAGCTTGGCCCGATCGCCCATCTTTCCAAATTCGTCAACATCCGCGGAATCTTCAAAGCGATTCCGAAAGGGCCAATGGCGGTCATTGTGGCGATCATTGAATTTGGTGTTGGGTTGATCGAAATTGTTTCAGAAATTGCCAAAGTCCTTTCGCTCTCCTTGCGTCTCTTTGGAAATATCTTTGCCGGCGAAGTGTTGATTACGATCGTTCTCGGAATCTTCGCCTACTTCCTCCCTCTGCCATTCATCTTCCTCGAACTTCTCGTCGCGGTGATTCAAGCGACGGTCTTTGCGATGCTCACGCTCGCATATCTGACCGTTGCTACCGAAGCACACGGAGAGGAGCACGAGGAGGGGAATCATGAAGCAAAGATGGCGCACGCGCATTGAAATTGGTAATTGGTAAGCGGTAAGTAGAGACAGCTGTCTCCAATTACCACTTACTACTTACTAATATCTAAGTACCTATGTCACCAGAAGCAATGGGACTCCTTATCAAGGGTCTGACGATCGCGGTCGGTGGGATCGCTCCGGCGTTCTCAATCGGGTTTATCGGGATGAAAGCGATGGAAGGGATCGGTCGTAACCCAGAAGCAGCCGGGAAAATCTTCGTCCCAATGCTCCTCGGTATGGCCTTCGCCGAAGCTATCGCTATTTACTCCCTGGTGGTTTCCTTTACCCTCTAATCTAACGGGCTATGTCCGTGGAAGCAGAAGCAATTCAAGGAACAGCCGAAGCTGTTGAAGCCACGGGTGGCATCGCCGCCTTGGGAATCAATGCAAAGATTTTCGTCGCTCAGCTCGTGAACTTCACGATCGTCCTTTTGGTGCTCTGGAAATGGGCCTACAAGCCGATCGTGCGTTTACTCGAAGAGCGCGAAAAGAAGATCGCGCAGAGCGTGAAGAGCGCTGAAGAGATCGAAGCGCGCATGAGTCGTGTGGAAACGGAGCAGGAAGAGATGCTTCGTGACGCCAAGGCACAGGCGCAAAAAGTGATCGACGACGCTATGGCCGTGGCCGAAGAACGCAAAGTCGAAATGGTCGAAAAGACCAAGCGCGAAGTGGAACGTGTTATCTCGCAAGGGAAGACACAGCTTGTTGCGGAGCGTGAAGCAATGATCCGTGAAGCACGCAAGGATCTGATTGAGATCGCTCTTTCGGCGACCAAAAAGATCATCGGTGATGAGATCAACGAAAAAAAGTCGCATTCGTTAGCTGAAGAGGTCGTGCGCAAAATGACCTAACGTATGAAGATGACTTCTGCACAATACGCCAGCGTCTTGTTCAAACTCACCAAGGACTTATCTGGGCGTGATTTGAGCAAGGCGACCGATGCCTTTGTGAAGAAGCTCGGCGCTAGGCATGAGTTAACGCGCTGGCGAGAGATCGTCAGGGCGTTCGATAACTTGTGGCGGCGCGAATACGGATCAGCGAACGTCCATGTAACGACAGCACATGATCCAACCAAAAAGTTTCTCGACGAGGTGCACGATGCCTACCCCAACGCAGACGTCACCCACAGTGTGGACGACAAACTGATGGGCGGTGCGATCCTCCAAGTCGACGACGCCTTGTACGACGGATCGATCGCCGGACAGCTCAAACGATTGCAAAACGAAATGACACAATAATATGCCTAAATCCGACATCATCGAATCCCTCCAGAAGTCCGTTGCGGACTTCGAACGCGGCGCCCAAAAAGAAACGGTCGGCACCGTTATTTCGGTCGGCGACGGCATCGCTCGTTTGAGTGGGTTGTCTAGAGCGCAGTCTGCCGAAATGCTTGAATTCCCGGGCGGCGTGATGGGTGTGGTCTTGAACTTAGAAGAGGAAACGGTCGGCGCCATTATTTTCGGGGATGCCAGCGCCATCCGTGAAGGGGACACGGTCAAATCGACCGGTCAGATTTTGTCGATCGAAGTTGGCGACGATGTCGTCGGTCGCGTCTTGAATGGACTCGGCCAGCCGATCGATGGCAAAGGGGCAATCAAAGGCAAGACACGCATGAACGTCGAGCGCGTGGCTCCGGGCGTCATGGCCCGCCAGCCAGTCGACACCCCGATGCAAACTGGGATCAAAGCGATCGACGCCATGATTCCGATCGGCCGTGGACAACGTGAATTGATTATTGGAGACCGTCAAACAGGGAAGACCGCTGTGGCTGTCGACACGATCATCAACCAAAAAGGGTTGGGAGTGAAGTGTATTTACGTCGCCATCGGACAGAAAGAATCGAAAGTGGCGAAAATCGTTGCCAAACTCGAAGAGGCGGGAGCGATGGAGTACACCACGATCGTGGTGGCTGGCGCTTCTGACCCGGCTTCGATGAGCTACATCGCGCCATACGTCGGTTGCACCATCGGTGAATATTTTATGGAAAAGGGCGAAGACGCGCTCGTCATTTACGACGACTTGTCCAAGCACGCCTGGGCTTACCGAGAAGTTTCACTTTTGCTTCGCCGCCCTCCGGGCCGTGAGGCGTACCCAGGGGACGTCTTCTACCTGCACTCGCGTCTTTTGGAACGCGCGGCTCGCTTGAGCAAGGAACATGGTGGGGGATCGCTCACCGCATTGCCAATTATTGAAACGCAAGCCGGCGACGTCTCGGCGTACATTCCAACCAACGTGATTTCGATCACCGACGGTCAGATTTATCTTGAAACCGATCTCTTCTATCGCGGCATTCGTCCTGCGTTGAACGTCGGGTTGTCTGTTTCGCGTGTCGGTTCGGCCGCTCAAACCAAAGCGATGAAGAAAGTTTCTGGAAAGATGCGCTTGGACTTGGCGCAGTTCCGCGAACTGGAAGCGTTTGCTCAGTTCGCCACGGACTTGGATGAAGGAACACGCAAGCAGATTGAACGCGGTCGCCGCACCGTCGAACTTTTGAAGCAGGGCCAGTACTCACCAATGCCGTTCGAAGAACAGGTGGTGGTGATTTGGGCGGTGACGAACGGCATGCTCGACGCCATTGCGCCTGAGAAGATTCGCGACTGGGAAGCAGGGTTCTTGCACTTTGCTCGTTCGCAGAAGGAGGACCTTCTAAAGACGATCAGGGAATCTGGTAAGTTGGAAGATGCGACGGTTGAGATGATGAAAGCGGTCGTTGAAGAGTTTAACGGGACCTTCGAAAAATAATGCCTCTGAAAGATTTGCCTCTCGAGAGGCAGATCTATGAAGCCCTGAATTTCCGGCTATGCCCGCAAATACTCGCACAATTAAACGCCGCATCAAGTCGGTCAAGAATACGAAGAAGATCACCAAAGCGATGGAGCTTGTGGCTGCTTCGAAGATGCGCAAAGCGACCGCGGCGGTGGTGGGTACGCGACCGTTCACCCAGCTCGCTTGGGAAACGGTGCGGGCGATCGCCAAGGTAACGGATCCAGCGACGCATCCCTTGCTTGCTCCGCGCACGGAGGTCAAACGCGTTTTGTTTGTCCTTTTCACTTCTGATCGCGGCCTGTGCGGCGGATTCAATGTGCGCATGATTAAGGAGGCGACCAAGGCGCTCGGGGTTTATCACGAGGTGGAAGTCGATACGATTACGGTCGGTCGCCGTGGGGCGGACGCCATGCGTAGAATTCAAAAGAACATCATCGCTTCATTCACAGACCTAACCAATACTCCGAAGTTTACAGATACTCTCCCGATCAGCAAGCTCGTGTTGCAGGATTATGCAGAAGGGAAGTACGACAAGGTGGCGATCGCTTACACGGACTTCCGGAGTGCGATCACCCAGACCCCGAGAGTGATCGACCTCCTGCCGCTGAAGCCGGATGAAGAGATCGGTGAGATAGGTGAAGAGGAAAGAGGAACAAGGAAAGAGGAGAAGCAAGCGGAGTACAGATTCGAACCTTCGCCGAAAGAAGTCCTCGACGCGATCCTGCCGCGGATCGTCGAAACGATGGTCTGGCAAGCGCTCCTCGAATCTGCTGCATCGGAACACAGCGCCCGCATGATGGCGATGAGAAGCGCGAGCGACGCGGCCGGAGAGATGATCGATAACTTGACCTTCACCTTTAACCAGATTCGCCAAGCCGGCATCACCCGCGAAATTGCGGAGATTAGCGCGGGTAAAGCGGCACTTGAGTAATATGAAAAATACGAAATTCGAAAATCGAAATTCGAAACAAACGGAAATAGGGAAAGGAGAAAATATAGTAATCTTTTCTGATTCGAATTTGTTTCGAATTTCGAATTTCGGTTTTCGGATTTAATTGCAAATTATGACCAAAGGAACAATCGCCCAAATTATCGGTCCGGTGGTCGACGTCCGCTTTGACGGCGAGATGCCGGCGATCCTGTCTGCCCTTACGGTCGAACGTGAAGGGGGAACGTTGACGCTCGAAGTTGCTTCGCACATGGGCTCAGGCTTGGTGCGCACCGTGGCGATGTCTTCGACCGACGGGTTGACCCGTGGGATGGAAGTGGAAAACACGGGCAAGCCGATCTCGATTCCGGTCGGTGAACCGACACTCGGCCGCATGTTGAACGTGACTGGTGAACCGATCGACGGCAAAGGTGCGGTCAAATCAAAAGAGATGTACGCCATCCACCGCCCAGCGCCAGACTTCACCGAACAATCAACCAAGGCAGAAATTTTTGAAACAGGGATTAAAGTTATCGACCTTATCTGTCCGATTTTGAAAGGGGGGAAGGTGGGGCTTTTCGGTGGTGCGGGTGTGGGAAAGACGGTCGTGGTGAAAGAATTGATTCGCAACATCGCCGCCGAACACTCTGGATTGTCCGTGTTTGCCGGTGTCGGTGAACGCACTCGTGAAGGGAATGACTTGTACCAGGAAATGGAAGAAGCGGGCGTGATGGACAAAACGATGCTCGTCTTCGGTCAGATGAACGAACCGCCGGGTGCGCGCGCCCGCGTGGCCCTTACTGGTTTGACCCTTGCTGAATACTACCGCGACCAGGGCAAGGATATGCTTCTCTTCGTCGACAACATCTTCCGTTTCACCCAGGCCGGTTCTGAGGTGTCAGCCCTACTCGGTCGTATCCCGTCGGCCGTGGGTTACCAGCCGACGCTCGCTACGGAAATGGGTGCGCTTCAGGAACGTATTACCTCGACCAAGAAAGGTTCGATCACCTCGATTCAAGCGGTTTACGTGCCGGCTGATGACAACACCGACCCAGCTCCAGCCACGACCTTCGGTCACTTGGACTCAACGGTGGTGCTTTCCCGCCCGCTCGCTGAGCTCGGTATTTATCCAGCCGTCGATCCGCTCGACTCTTCTTCGACCATTCTTGATCCGCTCGTTGTTGGCGAAGAGCATTATAACGTCGCCCGTGGTGTGCAGAAAGTGCTTCAGCGCTATAAGGACTTGCAAGACATCATCGCCATCTTGGGTATGGATGAACTGTCCGACGAAGACAAGATGACGGTCGCTCGCGCCCGTAAGATTCAGAAGTTTTTGTCCCAGCCGTTCTTCGTGGCAGAAGCGTTTACTGGTGCGCAAGGGAAGTACGTCAAACTCGCAGACACGATTCGCGCTTTCAAGGAAATCTTGGAAGGGAAGCATGACGTGCTCCCAGAACAAGCTTTTTATATGAAGGGTGGAATCGACGAAGTGGTGGATCAAGGAAAGGAGTAAGCGGAAAGGAGAGACACTCGTGTCTCCACTTACAACTTACCGCTTACCAATTTCCTATGCCAAAAATCAATCTCAAAATTGTCACTCCTGAGCGCGTGGTCTACGAAGACACCGTTGATTCAGTGACGTTGCCAACCACCGCGGGCGAGATCACGATCATGAAAGATCATATCCCGCTCGTTTCGACGTTGCGCGCTGGTGAAGTGCTGACTCGCACAGGGAAAGAAGAGACGTTGTTAGCCGTTTCGACCGGGTTCGTCGAAGTGCGCCCAGGGAACGAAGTGGTGATTTTGGCAGATACGGCGGAGCGTGCCGAAGAACTTGATCTGAAAACGATCGAAGAGGCGCGTGAACGGGCACGGGTCATCCTCACGGAAAAGCGTCACGAGGATGCCGAGGCCTTTGCTCATGCCGCAGCAGCGATGGAGCGTGAACTGGCTCGGTTTAAAGTGGCTAGCAAGCGGGCACGAGGTCGAACAACGACGGCTCAGCCCGATCGTGAAATCTAGAAATGACGACGCCGCTCGGGGAGTTCCCCCGGCGGCGCTTGTCTTGAGAGGTGTTTAGGTGGAGAGGTACCGAATGATCTCTTCGAGCGGCTCGGCGCGTTCGTGGAGGATAGCGATTTCGCCGCGTTCGTGAATGGCGAGAAGGGCGCGCACGGGATGCTCGGGGATCTCGCCGTTGCCGACGGCATCCCGCAGGACAGTGATCGCTTCATCGCCGGTCTTCGGCCGTCGGTAGATGCGGGTTGTGTCGGTCATGGCGTCGAACATGTCGGCGATCGAGACGAACATCGACCGCCAGTTGATCTGACCTGCCTTCATCCGGAAGGGGTAGCCGAGACCGTCCAGTCGTTCATGGTGCTCGACGATCACTTGAATCACTTCATCATCGATCCGTTCGAGGCTGCACAGGTACGCCCCGGCGGTCGGGTGGGGGATGATGTGCTCGATGAACAGGGGATCGGTGCGAACGAAGCGCATGTCGCCAGTCAGGATCTCCCGTGGAACAGAGCGCTTGCCGACATCGTGCAAGGCTCCGCCGAGGCGCAGGATCGCCTGGTCGCGCAGGGAGAGTCTGAGCTCGGCTGCCAGGGCCGCGGCGAGGACACCCGTTCGCTCGCTGTGCTCTCGCGTCGCGGGGTCGTGCGCCTGCAGGGCATCGAGGAGCCGGTGCGTTCCGCTCAACAAGGTGCTGTAGCTCATGGGGCCTCCACGGGTGGCCCGAAATCGTATACCATACAGAAGATCTATGCAAGACAACCTCCTTGAAAAACTGAATAAGGCCCAGCTTGAGGCGGTCATGCACGACCAGGGCCCGCTGATGATTATTGCTGGGGCTGGGACGGGCAAAACAACGGTCATTACCCATCGTATCGCTTATTTGATTGAGCAGGGGAAAGCAAAGCCCGATGAGATCCTCGCCCTCACCTTTACCGAAAAGGCGGCGGCGGAAATGGAAGAACGTGTCGATCGTTTGCTGCCAATCGGGTATGTGGACCTTTGGATTTCGACCTTTCACTCCTTTTGCGAACGCATTTTAAAAGCGCACGCTCTTGATATCGGTGTGCCGAATGATTTCAAATTACTGAATCAGACCGACGCTTGGCTCCTCGTCCGCCAGAACTTCGATCGTTTCAACTTGGATTATTATCGCCCAGCAGGAAATCCGACAAAGTTTATTCATGCGCTCTTGCAGCATTTCTCACGCGCCAAGGACGAAAACATCACGCCGGACGAATATCTCGCCTACGTTGAAGGACGAAAAGCAGACAAGGACTCGACCCAAGCCGGGGGAATTGATGCCACGGAGCTTTCGCGGCTTGAGGAGATCGCCAATGCCTACCACGTCTATCAGCAGATGTTACTCGAAAACAGCGCGCTTGATTTTGGAGATCTCATCGCCTACACGTTAAAGCTGTTTAAAACGCGACCGAAGATTCTGGCCGAATACCAGGGGCAGTTCAAATATGTGTTGGTTGATGAGTTTCAGGATACCAACTGGGCGCAGTATGAATTAGTGAAGATGCTCAGTGCGCCGAAGAATAATCTGACGGTCGTTGGGGATGATGATCAGTCTGTCTACAAGTTCCGTGGCGCGGCGCTGTCAAATATTTTGCAGTTTGATTCTGACTACCCAAACTCCAAGAAAGTGATCCTCACAGAAAACTATCGTAGCGGCCAGGCGATTTTGGATTGTGCGTATGAGTTTATTAAACAGAATAACCCCAATCGCCTTGAGGCTCAGCTCGGCGAAGGACTTTCCAAGCGACTGACCTCTGGGCGCGAGGCGACAGGAACGATCGAGCACATTCACTGCCACGCGCTTGAGGATGAAGCCAAAGCCGTTGTTGATCGAATCTTGGCGCTCCATAAAGGAGGCGTCGCCTTGTCTGAAATCGCCATTTTGGTCCGTGCCAACGATACAGCCGAACCGTTCATCCGGCATCTGGAGCGCCAAGCTGTGCCGTATCAGTTTATGGCGTTGCGTGGCTTGTATCGCAAGCCGTTAATCTTAGACGCACTCGCTCTGCTGCGTGTGATCGATCATCCGTTCCACTCGCAAAGTTGGTATCGCATTTTGTCGCATGAAACGCTGGGGGTGAAGCCAGAGGAGTTAGTGAAGATCACCCATGAATCGTATCGGGCAGGGAAGGCGTTGAATCAGATTCTTGAACATCCGACCGCCATCCGTGGTGTTGATCGCGAAACCGTTGAGCAGTCGGCGCATTTGTTGACGCTTGTTGCCCGCTGGCGCGATGCGGCTAAGCGCAAGCCGGTGAGCGAGTTGTTTGTGGATGTGATAAAAGAATCTGGATTACTCGGGTTTGTAAAGATGAGTCCGGAACGCATTCAGCAAGAGGAGTTTCGTCTGCTTCAGCAGTTTTACGAACGGATGAAGTCCTTTGAATCGATCACGGCGGATACGACGCTGCATCGGTTCCTGGAAGAGCTGGAACACGAACAATCGTCTGGTGACGAAGGGGCGTTGAAGATGGATCCCGAAGAAGGGCCAGAGACAGTGAAGATCATGACCGTTCACGGATCAAAAGGCCTCGAGTTCGGTCATGTGTTTATCGTGAGCATGGTGGATCGTCGATTTCCGACGAGCGAAAAGCACGACGCCATTCCGCTCTCAGACGCCTTGATTAAAGAGAAGATCCCGGAAGGGGACGTGCACCTCGAAGAAGAACGGCGGTTGATGTACGTCGCTTTGACGCGCGCGAAGGATGCCGTTTATCTCACTTCAGCCGAAGATTACGGCGGGGCGCGCAAGAAAAAACTTTCGCGGTTTCTTGTTGAACTTGGCTACGGAGTGACAGACGTCGCTGCAAGCGAAAGTCTGTTAAGCCCCGTAACAATGAATAGTATTGAGAGCGTAGCTCCACCGCATCGCTACGACCTCACCAACGCCCACATCCTGCCTCCGAAGTCCTTTAGCTTCACGCAGATCGCCGCGTTCACCACCTGTCCATTGCAGTATAAGTTTGCCCACATCTTGCACGTGCCGGTGTTTGGTCGGCACTCGTTATCATTCGGAAAAACAATGCACAACACCTTGCAGAAGTTTTTCGAATTGTGGATTGAGCGGACGAGTGTCAAGCAAGTTTCGCTGTTCGAGGGAAGAGGAAAGAGGAAAGAGGAAAACAGAGACGCGATCCCGGTGACGATTGAAGAGCTCTCTGATCTCTACGACGCATCCTGGATCGATGAGTGGTATGAAAACGACGTTGCTCGCGAGAACTATCGAGCCAAAGGGCGTAAGGCGTTGATGGACTATTACGGTCAGATCAAGGCAGATCGCCCGTCGCCACTTTTTCTCGAAAAGGGGTTCACAGTCAAGTTTGGGGACGTCGTCGTTCGTGGTAGAATTGACCGCGTTGATACGATTGAGGGCGGGGTAGAGATCATTGATTACAAGACAGGGACGCCAAAAGAAGAGCTCTCTTCTGATGATAAGCGTCAGTTGATGCTCTATCAGATCGCTGCTGTCCAGTGCTTCAACCCGCCGCTTAAGCCAGTGAAATTGACGTATCACTATCTTGAAAATAACGCCCGTGTTTCGTTCTTAGCAACGGAAGAGGAGTTAGCGGCGCTCGCCGAGGACATCGTTGAAACGGCCCAGGCGATCCGCACCTCGGACTTCAAACCAACCCCGGGATTCATGTGCAACTGGTGCGACTTTAAAGAGATTTGCGAATTCCGCCAACTCTAATATGCTCGAACTTAAATCGATGCTGCAGAAAGCGATCGGTCGCGCCGGACTCACGCGACAGATTTCGGCCAGTTCGGCGGTGATGACCGCACGACAGTTTTTGCAGGCAGCCCTGGTAAAAGAGATGCAGGGGATGGTACGCGTTGTCTCGTTTCATCAGGGGTTGTTGAGAATTGCTTGTAAGAATAGTGTTGCTGCACACGAGGTAACGTTACTCGAGCCAGGTATCCGTGAAGCGATTATCACGATGGATCCGCGCGCGGACGTGAAAACAATCCTGGTTCAGATTCGTTCGATGGAGGAGTATGAGCTTTAAACAGTACTTACTTTTCATGAGCATCGGAACGCTCGCCGCCATCAGTGCTTGGCTCGTTGTTTTATTCTTGATTGATCCGACGAGCTCGGGGGTTGTTCCAAAAGCCGCCTTTTTTGCAACCTTATTTGTTGCGCTCGTCGGTCTTCTGACCATGATCGGAACGGTCCTTCGTGTGCTGGTTATCCATAAGAGTGAGCTTGTGTCGCGCGAAGTCCATCGCGCTTTTCGCCAAGCACTCTTTTTTTCCCTCATTATTCTCGCCGCTTTGACCATGGCGGTCTTTGGCTATCTGCGTTGGTGGTCGATCGGGCTCGTGATCCTCTTTTTTGCCTTTCTGGAGGCCTTTGTTCAAACCTCCCGACCCCGAGACCTCTAAAATTGCGATCTGTCGGTTTACGGGGCCCCAACGTCTCCTCAACGTACCAGTTGTACGTCTCGTTCGACGTCACCCCGTGCACCGACATCTCATCAATTTTAGAGGTCTCGGCCGCCTTGCCTAGGAGGGACTAAGTGGTACAATAGAGTCCTTAATGGAGGGCGGTTGATATGTTGAACAAATTTTTTGGTCAGTTCTCAAAGGATATCGGGATTGACCTTGGAACGGCCAACACCTTGGTCTATGTCAAAGAAAAGGGGATCGTTATTAACGAGCCCTCTATTGTTGCGATCAACACACGTACCGATCAAATTTTGGCGGTTGGGCATGATGCCAAGGACATGCTTGGCAAAACGCCACCGCACATCATCACGGTCAAGCCGTTACAAAAAGGGGTCATTTCAGATTTCGAGGTGACCGAAAAGATGCTCAAGTATTTCATCGATAAGGTGCATGAAGAAACGTTCACGATCGTTCCGCGTCCGCGCGTCGTGATCGGCGTGCCGCTTGAGATTACGGAAGTGGAGCGCAAGGCGGTGGAAGACGCAGTGCTTTCTGCGGGAGCGCGCAAAGTGTATTTGGTAGAAGAGCCGATCCTCGCCGCTCTCGGCGGCCGCATTCCGATCACGGAATCCGTCGGTCATATGATCGTAGACATCGGCGGTGGCACGACCGAGATCGCTGTGCTCTCCCTCTCTGGGGTCGTGACCTGGAAGGCCTTGGCTATAGCCGGGGACGAACTGAACAAAAATATCGTGCAATACGCCCGTGATACCTTTAATTTATTGCTCGGGGAACGTGTGGCTGAAGAGGTCAAGATTGCTATTGGATCTGCCGCTCCACAAAAAGAAGTTCTGCAAACAGAGATGCGTGGCCGCGATCTGATTTCTGGATTACCGAAACAGATTATCGTCAATGACGGACAGATTCGCGAAGCGATCTATCGTTCCATCCGGGTTATTGTTGATAACATAAAAGCAACGCTTGAAGTCACCCCTCCGGAGCTGGTTGCCGACATTTATGAGCGGGGGATCGCGCTTGTTGGCGGTGGGGCCTTGTTGCGTGGACTCGATGAAGTCATCGCCAAGGAAACGGCGATCCCTGTCAGAATTATCGAAGACCCACTGACAGCCGTTGTTCGTGGCGCAGGTGTTTTGCTGGATGATGAAACGTTACTAAACGAAGTTCAACTTCCTTCTGCTACAGGCCATGGATCTTAGTCTATGCGCGTACGTGTCCTTCGTCACGGTCGATTGCTCACGTTTGCGGCGGTGATCGCCGGGTTTTTCTTGCTCGTTCTTTTATTGCGGAACACGACCCCGGTTGTTGTAGCTTTTCACACCCTTCGGGCTGGACTGTTTTCGGCTGGAACAAGTATTTCTCGCTTCACTGACGACATTTTTTATTCACGTCTGAAGCTCGAAGAGGAGAACACGGAGTTGAAGCGACAGTTAACTGCGCTTGCTATTGACCGGGTTGACTATCAGGAGCTGCAGGGCCAGGTCAAAGAGCTGCAGGCCCTGCTGAACTACATGCAGACGTCCGATAGGAACGGACTGCTCGCTCAGGTCATGGGACGTAGCGGCGAAATTGAAGGTGATACTTTGTTAGTGGACCAAGGGTCGGAGGAGGGGAGTCGGGTCGGTGCGGCGGTCATTTCTGGTGACGGGATGTTTGTTGGGGTGGTGGTTGCCGTCGAACCACACGCTTCTGTGGTCAGACTCCTGATTGACGAATCAAGTAATGTGGGAGCGAAGCTCATGAATGCGACCGAAACGATCGGGATTGCTGAAGGACAGGGGGGCGTTCTACTTAAGGTTTCCTTTATTCCGCAGTCAGCGGACGTCGCCATTGATCAGCTTTTGGCAACGTCAGGGCTCGATCCGCAAATCCCTCCCGGGCTCGTAATCGGTGTTGTGCGCGAAGTGCTTAAGGATGAGCATGATCCGTTTCAGGCCGTACTTGTCGAACCGCTGATCGACCTTGAGCATCTGAGCGTTGTTGAAATTTTATGATCCTCCAGGCCTTCCTTAGCTTTTTGTTGCTGATAGGGGTAGTCACAACAGAGCTCTCGTTTCTTGCCTCTTTTCCGGAGCCGATCAGATCTTTTCCGCTCGTTCTGCTCTTTGGGGTCCTGATCGCTCACTTTGTGCGTCCAAATGTCGGCTGTATCTGGATGATTATTGGGGGGATCCTGCTTGATCTGATGGGTACGCCTGGACACCTGATCACCTTTGCCTACAGTAGTGCCGGTTTAACGGGCGTTCTTCTTCAGAAAAAGGTGTTCACCAATCGATCGTTCTATGCCATGATGGGATTAGGTTTATCCATGGATCTCGCTCTGCATCTTGCGAACGGTGCCGTCCTGCTAATTATTGATCCTTCAGAACTACAACTACGTGCTCCTCTGATACAAGTTTTTCTCTTTGCCTTTGTTCTCGCACTTACCTTTATCGTTAGTCGGCGCCTGTCGCGTCTCCTGCAATCACTCTTCCTGATTCGTACTTCATGAACTTCTTTCGTCGAAAAAAACCGGAGAGCGCCGTTTTTTTGCTCGGAGATGATCCGACGCTTGGGGTGGTGCGCGAATATGCGGCCGGTTCTTTTTTTGACGAATCATTAGCCGAGTCGGCACGTCTGCGCGATGATCCTCCGACGCGCCAATTTATTGGGGTGACCCTTTCCGATCGCCGTTTGCGTATCGGCGCGATCGTTTTAACAACGGTATTTGGATTATTTTTGGCCAAGGCCGCTCATTTACAAGTCGTCCTTGGGGATGAGTTTCGCACCGAGGCGGAAGGCAATCGCGTGCGAATTGAAATGATCCCCTCAAAGCGGGGGATTATTTACGACCGCAATCGCACTCCGCTCGCGGAAAACGCTTCGACCTTTCGGCTGGTGGCGACGCCGGCCACGATTCCAAAAGTGATCGATCAGCGTGTGGCTTTTTTGGAGGAACTGGCTGAAGTGACCGGTACACCTGTCCCGCAGATGCTCTCCATTCTCGGAAGTGCTGCCAACGAAAAAGATCCGGTTGTACTAAATGAAGCGCTTTCGTACGACGCAGCCCTTTCGCTCATGACACAAATGGATCGCTTTCCTGGGGTGCAAGTGGAATCGGCAACAATTCGCACGTATAAGACGGATGAGATTCCAACGCTCTCACACGTTCTCGGCTACACAGGGCGGATCAGCGCCGAAGAATACGATCGGCTGGACGAAAGCGGATATCGGATGATCGATAATATCGGCAAGCTTGGGGTGGAGGAATCCTATGAGTCTGTTTTGCGTGGGACGTACGGACGCAAGATTGTGGAAGTGGACGCGCTCGGGCGTGCTGCTGCGATCATCACCAAAGAAGACCCGATCGATGGCCAAAACGTCATCTTGTCCATTGACGCCACACTGACCGCTAAGATTGAACAGGTGCTCGAGGGGCATTTGGGAACATCGGCTCGGGCGGCGGTCGTCATGATGGACCCGACCACGGGAGAGATCTTATCCCTCGTCTCAACGCCGGCCTTCGATAGCAATAAATTTGCGGAGGGGATTGATCAGAAAACGTACACCGCCCTTCTTGAAGATGTGAATCGCCCCCTTTTTAATCGCGCGATCTCAGGTCAGTTTCCTTCGGGCTCTACGTTTAAGCCAGTCGTAGCCGCGGCTGCCCTTGCCGAGGGGTTGATCAATCGCTCCACAAGCTTTCTCTCAACCGGCTCGATCCATGTTGGAATTTGGAGTTTTTATGATTGGAACCTAGGCGGTCATGGGATAACAAATGTGACGCGTGCTCTGGCCGAATCCATTAATACCTTTTTTTACTACATCGGTGGCGGCTATGACGGATTTGTTGGACTCGGTGTTGAGCGGATCATGACGTACGCGGCTCGGTTCGGATTCGGAACGGTTCTTGGGGTTGATCTGCCAAATGAAGCGAGTGGGTTTTTACCAAGTAAGGTGTGGAAGGAAGAGGCGAAGGGCGAGCGTTGGTATATCGGGGACACGTACAACGTTTCCATCGGTCAAGGAGATTTGCTCGTTACCCCTCTGCAGATCGCTTCCATGACATCGACGGTGGCAAACGGGGGAACGCTCTACCAGCCGCGGGTGATGCACGCTCTCGAAAGTGAGGCGGGGGAGGCTCTGGCCGAGCCGATCGTTCAGAGCGAACAGGTCGTCGATGCTCAGACAATTGCGATTGTGCGCGACGGGATGCGCCAAGCCGTTACTTCAGGTAGTGCTCGTAGATTGCTCTCTCTGCCGGTGACGTCGGCGGGGAAGACCGGTACCGCCCAGTGGTCAAGCCTCTACAAAACCCACGCCTGGTTTACCGGGTTCGCGCCATTTGAGGATCCGCAGGTGGTGATCACCGTATTGATAGAAGAGGGTGGGGCCGGTGATGCTGTCGCTGTTCCGATTGCCCAGGAGATTCTGGCTTGGTGGTTTACACAATTTGAGATCGCTTCACCGCCACCTGCACCCACCCCCACCCCTGTGGAGAATCCACTTGACGCGAATCTTCCAGCGAATTACGATGGATCTAATGATGCTGACCGGCCCGTCTGATGGGCTGGTCTCTTCTGTTCAAAGCATAGGTTTTATGAGTCAAGTGACGTACGTTTCAGAAGAAGGTCTGCAGCAGCTCAAAGATGAGCTCGCCATGCGCAAGACGGTCAATCGGCTGGAGATCACTTCGCGCATCGCTTCCGCCAAGGAACTCGGCGATCTTTCCGAGAATTTTGAATATCATGTTGCCAAGGACGATCAGGCACAGAATGAGTCACGCATTCTTGATCTGGAAGATATGATTCGCAACGCCAGCGTTGTTGTGAAAAAATCCGGAGGAAAGATTAACCTCGGGAGCACCTTTCAGGTGAAGGTCGGCGGCGTGGAGAAAACGTTTCAGATGGTCGGTGCGACGGAGGCCGATCCGCTCGCGGGGAAGATCAGCAATGAATCGCCGATCGGCGTATCGTTTGTTGGTAAGGAGGCAGGCGACACCGTTGAGGTAACCGTCCCGTCTGGTAAGATGAGTTACAAGATTTTGAGTGTTGAATAATATGATCGAAGAAGAAGGCGCACGACGGGCGCGGCTTGCAGACCTGCGGGCCAAAGGAATCAATCCTTACCCGACGTCAGCAGTGCGCACGCACACAACAGCGCAATTCAATGCCGTTTTTCGTGATCTTGTCGATTCTCAGCAGCCGTTGACGCTCGTTGGACGCATGCTCGCTGTGCGTAAACATGGTGGGATGACCTTTGTTTCGCTGGAAGACGATTTCGGTGGCACGCAGATCGCCCTCAAACGGGATGACATCGGTGAAGAACGTTATCAATTTTTCCATGATCATTTCGATCATGGGGATTTTATAGAAGTGCGCGGGGTCGCTTATCTGACGAAAACGGAGGAGCCGACCGTTTTGGTTTCCGAAGTCCGCCTATTAACCAAAACATTGTTACCCCTACCAGAAAAGTGGCACGGCTTGTCGGACACCGAGGTGCGCTATCGAAAGCGCTATCTCGATATGGCCAGCAACCCGACGGTGCGCGAAGTTTTTAAAATGCGTTCGCGTGTTGTGCATGCGGTCCGTACATTTTTGCATGACGAAGGGTTCATGGAAGTTGAAACGCCGATTCTTCAGCCGCTTGCTGGTGGTGCGGAGGCGCGTCCGTTTGTGACCCATCATAATGCCCTCGATGCCGATCTTTACTTGCGTATTGCTCCTGAGCTGTATTTAAAGCGCTGCATGGTCGGAGGATTTGAAAAGGTTTTTGAACTTGCACGTTGTTTCCGCAACGAAGGAATCAGCTTTCAGCACAATCCGGAATTCACTCAAGTCGAGTGTTACTCGGCATACACTGATCGTGATCAAATGATCGATCATCTGGAAGGATTGTTGATGGCTTGTGTCAAAGCAGCAACTGGTGGAGCAATGCAAATTACCCACGGCGAAGATCTGCTCGATTTCTCAAAGATCGCTCGTGCTTCCTTTTATGATCTTGTTCTAAAAGATACAGGAATTAATCTTTCAGTGGCGAATACAGAAGAAGCATTGCGTGCAGAGATGAAGCGTTGTCAGATTAACGAAGAGGGGATTGTTGGATTCGGCGAGCTCTGCGATGAGGTTTGGAAAAAACGTGTCCGTGTGAATATCATTCAACCGACCTTTGTTTTTGAATATCCGTCAGCGATGAAGCCGCTCGCCAAGCGTTCGAAAGATGATCCAGAAAAGGCCGAGAACGTTCAGCTCCTGGTGAAGGGGATGGAAGTGATTAATGGTTGGAGCGAATTAAACGATCCACTCGAACAGCTTGAACGGTTCGAAGAACAGGAAGCGTTCCGCGAGCAGGGGAGCGAAGATGCGCATCGTGTTGATCATGACTACATCGAAGCGCTGAAGATCGGTATGCCACCGGCAGCTGGTTATGGCATGGGTATCGATCGTCTTTGCGCTATTCTCTCAGGCAATCACAGCATTAAGGAGGTTATTCTCTTTCCGACGCTTAAGCCAGAAGCACCTGTCGACGAATCTGTGTCCATGAAACGCGAGAAAACCGACGATGTTTTTGGGGCGATTAAACAGCGGTTGGAAGAGAAAAAAATCGCCTATATCACCAAGCATCACGGTTCGCGCCCGGAGGATTCGGACGAAGCGCTTGGGTTTGATCCAGCGAAGCGTCCGCACCATCAAGGGGCGAAAGCGATCATTGTCAAAGGAAAGAAAACGGGGAAGTTTTACCATTTCGTTTTACCGGACGATTGCAAACTTGATCAGAAAAAAGTCGGGAAGATCATCGGTGAACGCTTCAGTTTTGCCTCTCCAGAAGAGGTGATTGAGGTGACCTCCTGCGTTCCGGGATCTGTTCCTCCATTCGGGTCCGTGCTCGGCCTCGTCACGCACATGGATCAACGGCTTAAAGAAAACGAAGAGATCTTCTTCAATGCCGGGAGTCTGACCGATTCGATCCGCATGAATCTTGCTGATTACCTGATCGCTGAATCACCAGAGGAAGTGGATGCGGCAGAATAGTATGAAAACAGTGATGGTCTTCGGAACGTTTGACGGTGTGCACCCAGGACATGAGTATTTTCTCGAAGAAGCAAAGAAGCTCGGGGGTCGTCTGGTTGTCTGTATCGCCCGAGATTCCGTTGTTGTAGAATTAAAAGGCCATCAGCCAAAGAGGCCTGAAATTGAACGGCGTGAGGCGCTGGCGGAATGCACCGTCGTGGACGAAGTGTTCTATGGGGATCGCGAGCTCGGAAGCTGGAAGATTCTTGAAGAGGTCAAACCGGATCTGATCGCCCTCGGCTACGATCAAACAGCCCTAAAAGAAGAGATCGAAGCGTGGATCGCCGCGCATGGGCTGAAGATTGAAACGGTGACGATCTCCTCCCACCGTCCGGATCTGTACAAATCCTCCCTTATCCCGCCGCCTGCCGGTGATCGTTCCGGCCGCGCCTCAGCTTAATATGATTGACATTACCATCATTCGCGAACAGACCGATCGCGTTAAAGCCGCTTGCAAGAGCAAGAACAGCAGCGTCGATATCGACGAAATCTTGCGGTTAGACAGCCGCAAGCGCGAAGTACAGGGCAAGCTTGATGAGTTAAATCGTCTGCGCAACGAAGCGGCAAAAGAGAAGAATATTGAACAGGGGAAGGCACTTAAAGTTGAGTCAGCACTTCTAGAGCCGGAGCTGGCAGTCCTTGAAGAGACGCTGAAAGACCTTCTTTGGAAAGTCCCCAATCTGCCGAGCGATGACACTCCGGTTGGAAAAGATGAATCGGCAAACGTTGTTTTACGTCAGTGGGGCACGCGCCCGGAATTTTCCTTTAAGCCTCTTGATCACGAAACACTCGGGGTAAAACTTGGCATTGTCAACAAAGAGGCGGCTTCAAACGTGTCCGGCGCTCGCTTTGCTTATATGCTCGGGGGGCTCGTATTGCTCGAGCAGGCGATGGTGCAGTACGTCCTCTCTATTCTGACCGATGAGCTCGCACTGAAGTCCATTGCCGAAAAGGCCGGGCTCGACGTGCAGCCAACAGCCTTTATCCCTGTTATGCCGCCGATGATGATCAAGCCGGACGTTTTTGAAAAGATGGCCCGGTTGCATCCAACGGACGAGCGTTATCACATCCCGTCTGACGACCTTTATTTGATCGGCTCTGCTGAACACACCCTCGGGCCGCTCCACATGGACGAAACGTTCAAGGCAGAAGATCTCCCCCGACGCTATGCCGCGTTTACGCCGGCCTTCCGTCGAGAAGCGGGTTCCTATGGCAAAGATACGCACGGATTATTGCGCCTGCATCAATTCCAAAAATTAGAGATGGAGTCGTTCACTACCGCCGAGCAGGGGATTGCCGAGCAAGATTTTTTTGTGGCGATCGAAGAGCATATAAATCAGCAGCTCGGACTTGCGTATCAAGTGGTGATGACTTGCACCGGTGATCAGGGGGATCCTGACGCGCGTCATATCGATATCGAAACGTGGATGCCCGGGGAAGGGAAGTACCGCGAGACGCACTCGGCGGATTACATGAGCGATTATCAGGCACGGCGATTAAATACGAAGGTGAAGATTGACGGCAAGAATCAACTGGTGCACATGAACGACGCCACGGCGTTTGCTGGACGCACGCTTGTTGCCATTTTGGAAAACTATCAGCAAGAAGACGGGAGCGTGATGATTCCTGAAGTGCTCCGTCCATTCATGGGCGGCAGAACGGTTGTCAAATGAACGTATGCAAGGGGCGAAAACGTGGGTAGAAATTAACGCGCAAGCGCTTCGATCCAACATCGCGGCGCTTCGTTCTTTGTTGTCTGAAGGGGTAACCTACGCCGGGGTGGTGAAATCCAATGCCTACGGACACGGCCTCAGTCAGATTGTCCCGATCATGCGTGATGATGGCGTGGCCGTTTTTTGTGTAGACAGTATTGATGAGGCGATCCTGGTGCGCGCGCTTGCCCCCTCAGCGACGATCATTATTCTTGGTTACACCTTGCATGATCGCCTGGCCGATGTTGTGGAGATTGAAGCGCAACAGACGGTGTATGATCCGGAAACAATTCAGATGTTAAACGACGTCGCTGCAAAGGCGGGGCGGACGGCCAAGCTTCACTTGAAGATTGAAACCGGAACGATGCGGCAGGGGATCTGGCCTGAACAGGTGGCGGCGATCGCGCAGATGATCGCCCCCTTGCGTAACGTTGAGTTGGTCGGAGTTTCTACACATTATGCCAATGTGGATGAAGCCGAGAGTCAGGCCTTTGCCGAATATCAGACCGAACGGTTTTGGCTCGCCTGCAACATTCTAAGGGACGAAGGCTTTCATCCGCCGTGGATTCACTTGGCCTGCTCTGCAGCCGTCATCTTGTACCCACAAACGCATGGAACACTCGTGCGACCAGGAGTTTCAACCTACGGCTTTTGGCCCTCCCGCCAAGCGCGGCACGCGGCGAGATTGCTCAATCGTCGTATTGAATTAGAACCGGTGATGTCCTGGAAAACGCGGGTGGCCCAAATAAAAGATGCCCCTATGGGCACGCCGATCGGTTTTGGTTGCTCCGAAGTGCTGCGACGCCACTCAAAAGTCGCTATCATTCCGGTGGGGTACTATGATGGCTACGATCGTCGCCTCAGCTCGGTCGGTGAAGTTATTATTCGCGGACAGCTGTGTCGAGTTTTAGGCCGGGTCTGCATGAACATGATCATCGTCGACGTCACCGAAATTCCGAAAATCATGATTGAAGACGAAGTTGTTTTGATCGGCCGTTCAAGTAAGAATCGGATGCGCGCTGAGGATATCGCAGACCGCACGGGAACAATTGCCTATGAAGTAACGACGCGCATCCATCCGCTGATCCCGCGGATCGTTACATAATATGGCGGAGAAAAAAGACTACCTTCGTCGTTATCAGATGCACCGCCGCGAGGCGCGCCCATTTCGTAATCCATATTTTACGCGCCAGTCAAAGCCCGAGCGGCACTGGAAGTCCTACGCTATCGGTGCAGGCGTCGCTGCGGTCATCTGCCTGTGCATCTATCTCATCGGCTTTATTCCGCTTTGGACCATTCAGGGCGTGCGCGTTGACGGACTGCAGTTCATGAGCGGAGCAGAGATCAAGCAGCTGGCGGAGGATCAGCTGGCGCGTCGACGATTTCTCATCTTTCCGCAATCGAATCGTCTATTTTATGATCAGGACAAACTCACTGGATTGATCGGCGAAAAGTATTCCTTCGAGACACTGGATGTCTCAATCGAACAGAGCGTTGTTGTCATAACGGTGAAAGAGCGCATTTCGCAACTGTTGTGGCGATCAGATGCCTACGTCTACTATGTCGACGAATCTGGGACAGTCATTCGATCGCTGCCGCCTGAAGAACTTGGTTACTTTACCTACCGCGGGCTACCAACACCGTTGCTAGGGGATGAGCCGCTCCTTGGGCCATTCCCGCTCCTCTTATACCTCAATTCGCTCCCATTGATTATTGATGACACCAAGGCCGATGTCGAGGTGGGGAAGAAGGTCCTCAAGGACGGCGATGTAAGGTCGGTTCTTGCGTTCGTTCGGGCGATGCGAGAGCGCGGGGTTGTGATTACTCGGTCTGAGGCTGAGCGGAGTGCTGGTCCATGGGTTCGTGCCTATACGAACGAAGGATTCTATATATTGTACGACACTAAACAGGACGTTGAAGAGCAGATCGGGAACACCCTTACAGTCCTTCAAAATGAGATTTCCGACAGATCGGCGCTTGAGTATATTGATGTCCGATTTGGATCTCACGTATACTATAAATTACGCTAACGGCAGATGAGAATTTGGGTTGACGATCCATAGATATCTGTGTATACTTGACGTGGCCCGTTTGGGCACCATTACTCATAAGAAGAAGCTTATGTTCTTCGACGACGAAACCACAGCCGCTCCGGCTGAAGAGACCGCTCCAGAAGCCGCTCCGGCCGAAGAAGCAGCTACCGAAGCCGCTGCCTAACCAAACGTGTATGAAAAGGCCCAGGCTTTAACGCCAGGGCTTTTTCATTTGCGATTAGTTGAGCAGTATTCTTGCGACACATTTATAAGCCGCATTTAATGTGTTGCAAAATACTGCCACCTTTCACGACACCGATCCAGTGTCGTGAAAGGTATATTGTGCGACCCTCAATAACGCTCTTCCGGCTCCTTCCCTATAGCGAAACTAAGTATCCGAACGGATCAACCGGAATCCCGTCGGAACGAACTTCAAAGTGCAAGTGCGGGCCGGTGGAAAATCCAGCGCCAGCTGTCCCTGGCAACCCACCAGATTTAGCGATCACCTCCCCTCGAGCGACGAACTGATCTGGCTCAACGAGCATCTGCGACAAGTGGGCGTAGAGCGTCGCCTTGCCACCGCCATGAATCACCATAATGTAGTTGCCGTACATCCGGCCTGTGCGGGCGAAGGCGACGTAACCAGGAGCGGCAGCGACAACCGGACTTCCCTGCGGAATAGCAAGGTCAAGGCCGGAGTGTTCAAAGAGATAGCGGAACGGATACGTTGGATCGTGGTAGAGCGTGGTGATGCGGTATCCGGTAACCGGCCAGGTCAAAAGCGAGGAATCACCAAGTTCGTCAGAATCGAGGATCCGTTGTTCAATCTGCCGCTGTAAGGTCAGCACTTGGGCGTCGATATATTGTTGTTCTTCGCGCAATTCGTACACAAGGGCGCGGTACTGTGCCTCGCTCTGTTGTGTTTCAGAAACGAGAACCGTTTTAGCCCCTTGGGCGTCCTCTGCTTGAGATTTTTGTCTGGCTAGGTCACGTTCAAGTGTTTCGAGATTAGCCAGCTTTTCTTCTTTTGATCCGCGCTTTGACTCGAGAACTGCACGTGTTTGTCGGGTATCAGTAAGAATCTGGCGCAGGTCGCTGTTGATTGATTCCAGCCGTGATAATTCGTCAAAGAGGGCGGAAAAGTTACTATTACCGAAGACAAGTTCGAGGAGCGAGACGTCGGTTTCAACTTGCATCTCGCGCAACACCCCGGCGATGATCTGCTTCTGGTTTTCAAGATTTTTGGACTGCTCCGCAATTTCCAGATCAAGCAACCGCACTTCGCTGTCTGTAGCATCAATCTCCAGCTTCGTTGATTCAAGATCGAGCTGAAGTTTGGCGATCTTGTTATCAAGGATTTCAAGCTCGTTTGTTAACGAATCTGCCTGGGCCTCCTTCTGCCTAATGATGCTGGTATATTGCTCGAGTTTCGAATCCAATTGTTCTAATCTCGCGCGCTTTTCGGCGATATCATCATTCAGTTCATTGATCTGCTCCGTTGTTGCCTCCTCTGCCACCACGGCGCGATCAGACAATCCAAAAAGCAGCGCTCCAAGGATCACTATGACTGCAATCTGTTGTAAATTCCTCCGCATAACGAACGTTGTTAGGACAATTTGGCGATCGCCACGGCAATGCGTCGTAAAACTTCTTCCTTCCCTAACGCTTCAGCAAGTTCAAACGGCCCTGGCGATTGGCTCTGTCCGGAAAGCGCTACCCGTAACGGCCAAAGAACGTTCCCATTACTTAAGCCGTTCTGTTCAATATGTGCCTTGATTGTAGCCTCAATCCCCTCTTTTGTCGTGTCCTGAAGCGCCTCCATGATCGATTGTACACCTGTTAGCTGCGCTTTGGCATCGGCTTCGTCTGCCTTCTTCCAAACGAGAAGCTGGGCATCGTATTCTGGTTGGGCGATGTACATTTCAACGCGGTCGACAATATCCGCGAGGGTCGTCATCCGCTCGACTTCCACTTTCAGTACGCGCTCCAGAACGGAACGATCCACGCTCTTCCCTGCCCGATCCAAAAATGGCTGGCAGAGATCGGCAAGCTCGTTCGCAGTTTTGCGCTTCATGTGCTGAGCGTTCATCCAATCGAGCTTTTCGAAGTTTACAACCGCACCAGAAGGATTTACTTTGGTCAGATCAAATAATTCAACGAGCTCATTAAGCGTATAGAGTTCCTGGTCCCCTTTCGGGTTGTGGCCCATTAAGGCGACAAAGTTGATTAGGGCTTCTGGAAGATATCCCTTTTCAAGGTAATCCTCTGTAGCAACATCGCCCTGACGCTTACTGAGCTTTGAACGATCGGAGTTTAAAAGCAAAGGCAGGTGGGCGAATTCCGGGGCGTTCCAGCCAAACATCTGGTAGAGCAAAACGTGTTTTGGTGTAGACGAAATCCATTCTTCGGCGCGGATGACATGTGTGATGTTCATCAGATGATCATCAACGACATTGGCGAGATGGTAGGTCGGGAATCCGTCTGATTTGAGAAGGATTTGGTCGTCCACTTCTGCATGATTGATCGTGATTTTGCCACGAACGACGTCGTTGAAAGATGACTCCCCTTCTGGCACCTGCATGCGGATGACATGAGGCTCATTCAGCTCGAGTTTTCTGGCGATCTCTTCTTTTGTCAGCTTCAGGCAGTGGCGATTATATTTTGTCGGAAGTTTGAGCATCTCTTGCTCCTTGCGCTGCGAAGCAAGCTCGTCGCTTGAACAGAAACAGTAATACGCATGGCCCTTCTCGATCAGCTCCATGACATGCGTTTTGTACAGATTTAAGCGCAAGGACTGAATGTACGGACCGACGTTCCCTGCCTGCTCGAGCTTTCCATCAATAAGTTTTGGCCCTTCATCATAATTCAAACCGACGCGCGGAAAGATGTGCAAGAGCGATTCGGTCGCTCCTTCCACAAAACGCTCGCGGTCGGTGTCTTCGATGCGCAACAAAAAAGCGCCATTGTTTTTGCGGGCAAAAAGATAGTTATACAAGGCCGTCCGAAGACCGCCGATGTGCAGATATCCGGTTGGAGATGGGGCGAAACGAACACGAATCATAAGGCCTTCATCTTATCCCAAATAACAACGATTGGGAATACCACAACGGCTTTAAAAATCCGACGAATCCGGCCTGGTTGAAGGATCAAGCGGAAGAGCCATTCGAGACCGAGATTACGCATCCATTCCGGTGCCCGGGCGACTGAACCAGAAATGTAGTCAAAGGCGCCGCCAACGCCGATGGCGATGGAGACACTGGGCAGGAGCTTGAGGTGGTCGTGGATCCATTGTTCCTGTTTGCCTTGGCCAAGGGCGACGGCAAGAATGTCCGGTTTTTTATCTTGAATGGATGCAATAATCGCTGGATTCATGTGCCAGTGGCCATCGTGATAGTCGATCGGCCCACCTTCATCGGCATAGATTTCAAGCTCGGGATACTTCACGTTGAGGACTGCTGCTGTCTGTTCCGCGATCCTTGGATCGCCACCTAACAAGTAACACTTTTTGTGTTCATGGGCAGCGATTTTTGCTAGGAGCCCAAGCGTATCGACCCCAGTAATGCGATGGCGCACGTTATCCTCGCCGAGAAAGAGCGAGGCCAAGACCAAGCCGGTGCCATCCGGGATATTCAGCGCGCTTTGATTCAAAAGGTGTCGATACCCCTTATCTTTGTGGGCTAGGAGTAAAATTTCTGGATTCGGCGTGAAAATGGCGTGCTGTTCCCCATCCTGAAGAAACCCGAGGAGCTTTTCCTCGAGTTCCTTTGGGTTAACTGGATCAATCCGCACGCCGAGCATACGGCGCTATTTTATCACAATCTGATCTTTTGCTCCCGTAATCTTGATACTCCCGCCTTCCTCGACCTCACCCTTGATGATTTTGAGCGCCAGGGCGTCGAGAATGTCGCGTTGAATGACACGCTTGAGCGGCCGTGCGCCAAAGAGTGGATCGTACCCCTTTTTGGCAAGAAGCTTTTTGGCTGGAGCGTCAATCGTGACGCTGATGCGCTTATTGTCCTTGAGGCGCTTGACCATCAGCGCGAGCTGCAGCTCAACGATCTCTACCATATCTTTTTCCCCCAGCGAATCAAAGATAATGATATCGTCGATGCGGTTCAAAAACTCAGGCCGGAACTGCTCCTTGAGCATGTCGGTGACCCGCGTTTCCATCTCTTCGCGGTCGCGCACGTTGTCATCTTTTCCGTTGCCGTCAGCAAACCCGATCGACTTGCTCGTCGACATGCTGAGGATCATGTCTGAACCGATATTGCTGGTCATGACGATGATCGTGTTTTTGAAGTTCACTTTGCGGCCTTTGGCGTCGGTCAGATGTCCGTCATCGAGAACTTGTAGCAGAATGTTGAAGACGTCTGGGTGGGCTTTTTCGATCTCATCAAACAGAATGACGGAATAGGGGCGGCGGCGAACCTTTTCGGTCAACTGCCCACCTTCATCAAATCCAACGTACCCCGGCGGCGAGCCGATGATTTTGGAGACGGCGTGTTTCTCCATGAATTCCGACATGTCCACCCGAATCAAGGACTGTTCGTCGTTAAACATGAATTCAGCGAGCGCTCGGGCGAGTTCGGTCTTCCCTACCCCGGTCGGACCGAGGAAGATAAAAGAGCCGATCGGCCGCTTCTCTTCGCCGATTCCCGCGCGTGAACGACGAAGGGCGTTAGACACCGCCTCGATCGCCTTTTTTTGTCCGATCACCCGCTTGCCAAGCTCGGATTCCATCACCACGAGCTTCTGTGTCTCTGTCTCCAGCATTTTAGCAACAGGAATTCCCGTCCAGCGCGAAACGATGGCGGCGATTTCTTCCTCCGAAACGACCTCTTTCAAAATGCCGCGCTCGCGCTGGAGCGCTGTGAGCGCCTCTTCTGCCTTTTTCAACTTTTCTTGTTCGGCCGGAATCTGGCCATAGCGAATCTCAGCAACCTTCTGCAAGTCACCTTTGCGCTCTTCGATTTCAGAGTTGGCGCGCAGCTCATCGATCGTCTTCTTGATCGCTCGAATCTCCCCGATCTTTTCTTTCTCATTCATCCACTTCGTTTCAATCCCACCAACGGCCTCCTTGAGGTCGGCGATCTGTCGTTCCGCCACCGATAGCCGCTCTTTTGAACTGGTGTCTTCTTCCTTCAGCAAGGCCTGACGCTCAATCTCAAGGCGCATCAGAGCTCGCTTTTTGGTGTCCAATTCCTCTGGCATCGAATCGATCTGCATGCGTAGCGCTGAGGCCGCTTCATCGATCAGATCGATCGCCTTGTCCGGTAGCTGGCGATCTGTCACATAGCGGGCAGAAAGTTCCGTCGCCGCGACGATGGCGTGATCGGCGATGCGCACACCGTGATGGAGTTCGTATTTTTCCTTGATTCCGCGCAGAATGGCGATCGTGTCTTCAACCGTGGGCTCGTCGACGACGATCGGCTGAAACCGACGTTCAAGGGCGGCGTCTTTTTCAATATGCTTCTGATATTCCTTGAGCGTCGTCGCGCCGATGCAACGCAGCTCCCCGCGAGCGAGCGCCGGTTTCAGCATGTTGCTGGCGTCGAGCGGGCTCCCTTCACTGGTGCCTGCCCCTACCAACGTATGTAGTTCGTCTACGAACAAAATGTATTTGCCGGCCGAGGCTTCGATCTCCTTTAACACCGCTTTCAGGCGATCTTCAAATTCCCCACGATACTTTGTCCCGGCGACCATGGCCCCCAGGTCGAGGGCGACGAGCTCCTTATCCATAAGCAATTCAGGGACGTCCTTGGCCACGATCCGTTGAGCAAGTCCTTCGATGATCGCCGTTTTACCAACGCCCGCCTCCCCAATCAACACCGGATTATTTTTGCGGCGTCGCGACAAGACTTGCATCACCCGACGAATTTCCGCATCGCGACCGATGACCGGGTCGAGCTTTTCGCGGCGCGCCTGCTCCGTCAAATTCATGGCGTACTTTTCAAGAACCTGCATCTTCCCTTCTGGTTCCGGAGAGTCGATCTTTTGGGTGCCACGGATCTCTTTTAGGACTTTCAAGAACGGATCGGCGTCGATTTTAAATTGAGCCAGTAGTCGCCCGACCGCTTTATCCGAAAGGAGTGCCAAAAAAAGATGCTCGGTGGAAATAAACTCATCACCGAACTGCTTGCTCACTTTGCTTGCGGCTTGAATAAGCTTGGCCATCGACGGGGAAAGAAATACCTGGCCGACCCCTCCGGCCATCTGACGCTCAAGCTGTTTTGGCAACGTTTCGAGGATACTCCCAAGTTTGACGATCAGGCCGTTTAGATCGATCCCCATCTTGTTGAGCGCGGCTGGAATCAACCCGTCCGGTTGGGCCAAAAGCGCGCCGAGCAGGTGGATCGGTTCGAGCGCAGGCTGGCCATTTTCGTCCGCGATAACATGCGCGGCTTGAATCGCTTCTTGGGCTCTGTTGGTGAAGTTGTTTGGCAGCATAAAGTTTTTACTGAGGCGCCGTACTCGGTCTCGCTGACACTCTTTTCGTGCTCGACCCCGAAGAAAGGATAAGGGCTGCGCGCGAAAAGAGAACTCGTCAGCTCGAACCTCCGCCGTCGCCTGTTAGCACTCACATAATACGACTGCTAATTCGAGGTGTCAAGCCACGCAAAACGTGCTAAAATGCCCTTACTATGACGTTTAAAAGGGCTTTTCGGGCCATTCTTCTGGTGATAGTTGTCCACATCATCTTTTTGGTTCTCGGGACTTATAGCCGCATCGGTGACATCGACATCCTGATGCACTTCGCCGGAGGCTTTGTCATCGGCATGTTAGCGATCGCTATTCATCATAAAATGGTTGAACATCACCGCACACCGAGTATTCCGGCGTGGTACCATTTTACCTTCGTTGTTGGATTGGTGATGCTCATCGGCGTCGCTTGGGAGTTTCACGAATACGTTCTCGACAATACGGCAGCGATCTGGTGGAACTGGGACCGATCACAACTCTCCCTGGGTGACACGATGCTCGACCTTGTGATGGACTTCATCGGTGCTACTGCCGCCTTTACCTATTTCAAACGACAGTTATGAAACGTTCTAAGCCGATTGTCGCACTTGCCCTTCTCGGAGTCCTCTTCCCATCGATCTTTCCACTTTTGGCTTTTAATCCGAATTATCTAATCTCGGACGAAGAATTAACCGACGCAACGGCGATGTCCCTTCGTGATATCGAAACGTTCTTGCGGCGTGGATACCTCGGCGAATACGAAACGGAAAATCACGAGGGTGAAGAAAAGACCGCGGCGGAGATTATTTACGATGCGGCGATCGCTCATCAAATGTCTCCGAGATTTTTGCTCGTCCTGCTTCAAAAAGAGCAGTCGTTGATTGAAGATGATGATCCAACGCAAAAACAGCTTGATTGGGCGACAGGCTACGGCATTTGCGATGTCTGCACGACAACGACAGAATCAGCACAACGCTGGAAAGGATTTGGGAAGCAGGTGAATTCTGCAGCGATGCAGTTTCGTGATGGCTATCTCGCCGACATCGAAGCGTATGGAAAAACGGTAGCTGGCTACGGTCCAGGCATTCGTACAACGATCGATGACGTACACGTGACCCCTCAAAATGCCGCCACGGCTGCCCTCTATACCTACACTCCGCATCTCCATGGCAATGAAAATTTTGTTGCCCTTTGGACCAACTATTTCACGCAGAACTATCCGAGCGGCTCGCTTCTTCAAGCCAGAGGCGAAGACGGTGTTTGGTTAATCAAGTACGGCGAACGCCGACCGATTACCAGTCGAGCAGCTCTTGTTTCACGCTACAATCCGGACAATATCATCCAGGTTGATGCCTCCACCCTCCTGCAATATGACATCGGTGATCCGATCGCCTTCCCGAACTATTCGCTGCTGCGCAACGAGGAGGGCAAAATTTATCTGATCGTTGACGATGAGCGTCGCTGGATTCGATCCATGGAGGCTTTCCGCGCCATTGGGTTCAACGAAGACGAGGTGATCGATGTCACGGATGAGGATCTGGACGCCTACGATGTCGGCGCCTCAATCACGGAAGAATCGGCAGATCCGAAAGGCCACCTCCTCCAAAATTCAACGACCGGTGGTGTGTACTTCGTTGCTGATGGTATTAAACACCCACTTCTTTCGCGCACCATCCTTGATCTGAACTTTAAGGACTGGGCGATCGTCCCGACCGCCCCGGAATTGCTTGAGACGTACGAAACAGGTGATCCGGTGAAGCTCGCCGAAGGGACGCTGGTGAAGGCGGACGATACCCCCGCGGTTTATGTGATTTCGGATAGCAAGCGCCGTCCGATCCTCTCTGGCGAGGTTTTTGAGACGCTCGGATATTCGTGGGAAAATATCGTCGTCACTGACGCCAAAACGGTCAATTTACATGAACTCGGCGAATCGATTGAAATCGAAGTTGTCGAGGATGACCTTGTCAGTGTCTCCGCTTACTAATTGCCGCTTACTCCATTCCCAATCTGTGCTCGTATTTGCCGCTCTTACCCCGCACTCCCCTTTACTGCTGCCTTCTGTAAACAAGGAGCAGTTGAATAAGGTCGCGGAGACGCGCAAGGCGATGGAGCTATTGGCCGGAGAGTTGTACAGCGCGCGGCCGGACACGATCGTGATTATCTCTTCGCACGCGACGATGTTTGATGAAGCATTTTCCATCAATCTGCATGACGAATTTTCTGTTGATCTCAACGAGTTTGGTGACCTGTCTACCCAAAAACACTTCGCTCCAGATCTGATGCTGATCGATCGCATTCAGCGCTCGTTGCGCAAGAAGCAGATCAAGCTAACTCTTTCCTCTGATGCCAAGCTTGATTATGGGGCGGCGGTCCCCCTTTTGCTTTTGGCACCAAAACTTCCGCAAATCAAGATCGTTCCGATCTCCTATTCGGGCCTCTCACCCAAAGAGCACTTCGCTTTTGGCGACGCGTTAAAAGATGTCATCATGAATGAGCAGAAACGCGTGGCGGTTATCGCAACGGGCGATCAATCGCATACCCTGACATCTGACGCCCCAGCTGGCTACGCCAAGGAGGGTGTGGAATACGATGCAGTCGTTCAACGCTGTATTACCAATATGAACACAGCAGCGCTTCTGAAGATGGACGCGAAGAAACTTGCCAAGGCCAAGGAGTGCTCGTATCGACCACTGCTCATGCTTCTTGGTGTACTAGAGAGGGTGAACTACACGCCCGTCGTTCATTCTTACGAATCTCCTTTTGGTGTCGGATATCTTGTCGTGCATTTTGAACTGACCTAGCTGGTGCCCTTCTGTGATCGCTCACGTTGCCCCACTTCGCCGCATGCCTCGACGCTTCGATTTTTTTGATTACGCTGTGCCTGATGATATGGTCGTATCGCGTGGCAACCTTGTCGAGATCCCCTTTCGTTCCTCTATCCTTCGCGGAGTTGTGTTAGCGGTCAGTGACAGTGTACCAAGCAAAAAAATTAAGCCGATCATCTCTCTTCTTGAGTCGAACGTCATCAGCTCGGATCGTTTGACGATCTTCGAACGCTTGGCGAGTGATCTGATTCAATCGACGGCGTCCCTGTTGCATATTGCGTTACAAAAAAAGCCGAAACGCAAGGTGATTCTCCCCGCCATAAGCTCTGCCCGTATCAAGCACGCCGAGGTACCGTATCTGCGTTCGGTCATTGCACTGATCAAAACACAACCAAAGACGTTCATCGAAATCCTGGATCTGGTTCAAGGGGCAGCCTTGGCTGAAGGAATCCGCAAGTCAATTCAAGGGATCACGTGGG
Source organism: uncultured Parcubacteria group bacterium (assembly GCA_947084965.1). Lineage (GTDB taxonomy): Bacteria > Patescibacteriota > Patescibacteriia > UBA9934 > CAMTUG01 > CAMTUG01. Next base: position 426,967 of record CAMTUG010000001.1, on the reverse strand, counting down.
TCGTTGTGCCTCATCATCACGATGCGTTAACGGTCCCCCAGGCGATGACCCGCATGGACGTTCTTGCAAGCGCTGAAAAGCCGGACACGATCGTGATCCTCCGCTCCGGTTGCCCAGAACACGCATCGTACGACCGTAATCCACGCTATGATGTGCGTGATTTTGCTGAGTTAGCGTCTGAGATCTACGGCACCAGAGTTGTCTACGCTGACGTCACGCCTCGTGTTCGAGAAGTCCCCCTCTGGTACCGGCTTCAGGAGCCGGTACCGAGAGCTCCTGTCGACGTCGTTGATCTTCGAGCCGAATCCAAGCGTGGGGACATGGTAAAACTTCTTTCAGAAAAGACGTTAGAAGCGGCCAATAAGGCTTTACAGAGCGGAAAATCTGTGCTACTTTCGTATAACCGTAGAGAGCAGGAGGTAGATCGGACACTTCGTGAATACTTTCCCGGCAATCCCATTTTGCACATCGAAAAAGGGTTTGAGGCGACGTTACCGACCGAACCTGCGATCCTCCTTACGACGCGCTACTTTACGGAAAGCATCTATCAGCCGCTTGATCCACCAAACCTTGGACTGATCGTCGATCTACAGGCGGATATCGGACTTCATGGCGGCGAATACGACGCGATTGAACAAGCGATCATTCGTCTGTATGAACTACGCGGGATCGCCGCGCGCTTGCAGACCCCGTTTATTGTGCAGACATACGATGGAGCGCTGATTCAGCGGATCATGCAAGACCCTAGAGCGTTGCTCGCGAGTGAACTTGAGGCGCGAAAAGCACTCAATTATCCGCCGTTCGGTGTTCTCCTGACCGTTGGTTCGGAAGAGAAGCGGATATCGCGCACAGAGTTTGAACAACAAAAATCCTCGCTCAAAATGCTCGATGACGATATAATTATCAAGGTATGTCACTAGAGATTCTCCACGAACCGGACGACCGATTGCGCGTGAAGTCTGTAGAGATTTCACTCGATGATTTGCGTTCTGAAGAAACGCAGACGCTGATTGATGAAATGTTCGTTGAGATGCGTAATGCTAATGGTGTGGGCTTGGCTGCACCGCAGGTTGGCGTCAACAAGCGAATCATCGTCGTGGACGAAGGTAAAGGGGCGCGTGAGTATATTAACCCGCGCATCACCGCGAAGAGTTTCCGTAAATTTGATTTTGAAGAAGGCTGCCTCTCAGTCCCCGGTGTCTGGGGCTTTGTCCATCGTTATCGCTCGGTGACGGTCAAGGCGCTTGATCGACACGGCAAAAAGGTGACGGTCAAGGGAAGCGGCCTACTTTCTGTGATCTTCCAACATGAAATCGATCACCTAGACGGCGTGTTGTTCATCGATAAAGTTGAGCAGTTTACCAATCCTCCGAGACTTTAGATTCAGAGTAAGCAGTAAGTGGTAAGTGGAGACGCTCGTGTCTCAGCTTTCTATTTACCACTTACCAATTTTCTTGCTGTGAAGTTAGTATTCTTTGGTACACCAGATTTTTCTGCTCCATTTCTGAGCGCCCTGCTCGAGGAAAAAGACCTCGAGGTTTTGGCTGTTGTGACACAACCAGATAAACCGGTCGGGCGCGATCGAATTCTTACACCACCTGCAGTAAAAGTTCGTGCGATCGAGGCGAGTATTCCTGTTTTGCAATTCCCTTCCCTTCGAAAATCGGAGGCACCTGAGACACTCAAAGCGCTCGGTGCCGATGTATTCGTCGTCGTTGCTTATGGAAAATTGATCCCTCAAGAGATCCTCGACATCCCACGCCTCGGCTGCGTCAACGTCCATCCTTCTTTACTTCCAAACTATCGCGGTCCATCGCCTATCCAAGCGGCGATCGCAAACGGCGACACGCAAACAGCTATCTCGATCATGCTGCTTGATGCTGGCATGGATACCGGTCCTATCCTTGGTCAAAAGACCGTTGAAGTAAAAACAGATGATACCTATGCAACGCTCGCTTCGCGTTTGCAGGAAGTCGGGGGTCCATTTCTGGTCGACGTTCTGCGCGGGTATGCTTCTGGCGCCCTTCAGCCGATCCCTCAGGATGACAGCAGAGCGACCATTACCACGCTCCTCGATCGAGAATCAGGTAAGATCGATTTTACTGAATCGCCTGAAACGATCGATCGAAAGATCCGTGCCTATCACCCTTGGCCAGGGTGCTATACGATCGTTCAGCACAACGGCGCGCCGCTACGCGTTAAGCTCCTTCCGAATCAGATGGTTCAACCTGAAGGGAAGAAACCGATGACGACACCGGAGTTTGAACGGGGGTACGGAACTCTGCGCGGATAATGTCGGCCACAGGCACCATGGCTTCTTCGGAAGCTTTTTGTGTTTTTGGGGTGAGAAACGGGATCAAGAACAGCAGATACCCGAGCCCGATCGGGTGATTGAGGTACGGACTGAAGGCGTGCGTGGCGTACAGGGCGATGAGGCCAGCAAAGAGGCCAATCGAAAGCCAGCCTGTTTCCTTTTTAAATCCACGCAGGAGTCCAGCGCCAAGAACGTACCCGATCCAAAGGAATGCGAGTGGTCCAAGAATCCCCATTTTAATGAGGGCATCATGCCACCCCCATTCAAAGGCGTACGTGCGCCACTTCCCATCTGGATACATTTCGCGCACTCGTGGATCGTCCGATTCAAAAGCGATGATTGTGCCAAAACCACTTCCAAAGATCGTGTGTTCTGCGATCTCGCGATTCATCTCTGGCAACAAATTCCAGCGCGAACTGATCGCCGCATCACTCGAGCTGACGCGGTCAGAGAGGAACGAGCCGAAACCACTGACGTTGCGGGCTTGCGGGAACGGGAAGGCCAAAACAAACCAGAGCGTGGCGACAGAGGTGACGAGCATCAGTACACCGGCAGACGAGAGCCTTATACTCTCCTTGATGCTCGGTCGTTTGACCACAAATACGGATCCGATAATGACAACAAAAGCCACGATCATCCCGACCCAGAAACTGCGCGACATGGAGATGATCATCGTCGAAAGTGCGCCGATAATGACGATCGCGATTGCGTTCTGATCGCGGCGTGATTTCCAGAACCAAAAGATGGCGCTGAGAGCGATAAAGAGCAAGATCATCGGGAAAAATTGAGCTTGAAGGAAAACACGGAAAATATCGTCGACCACGCGGGTGAGCTCGGCGATCCGGGCGTCGCGGAAGAAGGTGTACATCGCCCGCTGAACCGGCTCGGAAAGATGGGTGAAGAGGTAAAGGATGAGCAGTGTGAGGTCGATGACGAATCCTGCAGCCCCAGCAAAGACCTGGAGGAGCAGGCGCTTGGCTGCGCTCGTCCATTCAACACTAAGAATTGGCAAAAGGTAGAGGATATAGAGATACCCATTGGCGTCGTTGATGACGTTTCCTTGTTCATTTCCGAAACGCAGTCCCATGAAGATCCCCCAAGCAACAGCGACAAGCAGAAGGCCGAATGGCATCAGGATTTCACCAAATCTTGATACCGGCTTCAGAAGCCGGTATCTGGATGAGGGGAGAAGTTGGTGGATTCCCCAAGCGAGCATCACGGCAGCAAAAATCGCCATACGGCCGTAGGGAAAGAGATGACCGTGGGAAGTGGCGATTAACTCTGCAAACGCGATCAGGAGGCCAAATTCGAGGCGTCTGACCGATACCACAAACGTGATCAGTGCAGTAATTCCTGTGAGAGCATAGGCAACAGAGGTGTTGATCGCAAAAAATCCAGCGATGTAGGCTACAGCTAACGTTCCGTAGGTAACCCAAAACGCCTTGCCTAAAAATTGGTCGAGCATACTTCACTTAAAACGTCTCCGGGGTAAAGAATTCCCATTTTCCTGGCGCCAAGTTACCAAGCAATTCTCGACCGATCCTAACACGCTTGAGTGAATTGACATGATAGCCAAATTTTTGCATCACCCGGCGAATCTGTCGCTTCTTCCCTTCCTTCAACACCATACTAACGGTGAGACCGTCTTCGGACGCCGCCCGAATTTTCATTGGCCGCATCTTCTCTCCGTCGATCTGCGGGCCAGAAGCGATGCGTTCAAAATCCTCAGGGGTCATCGCCCGGCTGATCCCAACAAGATACTCCTTTTCGTGTTCAAAACGCGGATGCATCATCTGCAGGGCGTATTCCCCGTCGTTGGTCAGAATCATTAAGCCTTCGCTTTCTTTGTCCAGGCGTCCGACAGGATAGATGCGTTCCTTGACCTTCACAAGCTTCAAAACATTCTGGCCTTGCTCGCCTGAGTTGGATGAGATGTAGCCAACCGGCTTATTGAGTTTGATGTATACCTTCTTCTCCGTCGAAAGAACCTTGTTTCCGATTCTGATCTGATCCGTTTCCGGATCCGCCTTGGTGCCCAGTTCGCGCACGACCCGGCCGTTCACTTTTACGCGTCCAGCCAAAATCATCTCTTCAGCCGCCCGGCGTGAAGCGACCCCTGCCTCGGCGATAATCTTCTGTAATCGTTGCATCATACGCCAGAAATGTATCAAATTTGGCTAAATTTAGCTATGGGCATTGACAATTTGGCCAATTTCTGCTACTTTTTACGGTCCTGTCGACATGGAATGTGCGCCTTTTGGGCATAGATTCCACGCCGACAGCGGCGCTGTGATCGTCCCTTGCAGGGCCCTTAGGCCTGCCTTCACCCAGATCGGAGGAACCGATGATTCTGTCTCTCGTCCTGATGGTCGCCGTCACCCCGACGGCAGAAGCTGGCCCCTGGTTCCACAAGTGGCACGCCAAGCACATGGCGCGCGACAACTGGCACGACCGGGCCGAAGACAACGTCCCCATCACCTACAAGCTGGAGGAGCCGGAGAACAAGCCGGCGGAGGCCCGGCCCGGAGCCGAGAACGTCGTCGTCGGGACGTGGATCATCACCGCGGACCAGTTCGAGGTCTTCACGGTGCCCCATGTCAAGATGGCGGTGTGGGTCCGCGACGGCTCCGGGGCGAAGTGGATCGTCGATCCCTTCAACGCCGAGCTCCCACCCGGTGCGCCCCCGGTCGAGTCCCTGGCCCAGCAGACCCTCGAGCTGTGCCACGTGGTGGTGTACCCCGGCCGCGACGACAAGTCGATCGGCTACCTCCCCAACACCGCCGGCGGCATGGGACTGCGCTGGCCGACGCCCGAGAAGGCGCCGACCGGCAGCGAGGTCCGGGTGGACCTCGTCTGCTCCGTCCGTCCCACGGCGCTGGTCGGAACCGAGGTCGGCTTCACCCTGCTCGGCGTCGACCTCTACGAGCCGAAGACCAAGCGCGGCGACCCGATGACCGGCCTCCTGACGCTCACGCCGAAGGACCCGGTCGTCACCGCCTCGCTCAAGGTCGTGGCGGTCCCCCCACCCCCGCCGCCCCCGAGGTAGTCGGCACTCCGACGACCCTCACACGATGAACCCACCAGTACACTCCTGGTGGGTTCGCGCTATTCTAAAATATTTTAGAGCCCGTGCTTTTCTGCAATCACCCGCTTCGCATCATCATATTTTTTCACGGACTTCGGTTTCCAACCAAACTTCTGCCAGGGGATTCTGTGCCAAAGGGACGGCCGCCACTGGCTGATCCCGGCCCGACCACGCTCATCGATCACGCGGAAGAGCTCAAGCGGTACGTGTACCCCACCCTTCCCCTGTTTGAGGATTGTCAGCCATAAGTCCCAGTCCTGAAAGCGCCGCAATGATTGATCGAACCGTGGAAAGTCAGCACGGCGAATCAGTGCACTCGTATGAATAAAATTCATCTGACGCAGACGTTCAGCAGAAAATGGATACGAAGTGAATCCTTTCCAGCCAAAGCGGAACGCGGAGTAGGCGTAGGCCGTCTCAGGATTGTTTGTAAGCGTTCTGTGCAACACCTCAAGCATATTGGCGCGCATGACAATATCCGCATCGCAAAAGATCACTTCCTCGCCCTTGGAGGCATCAAATCCTCGATTGCGCGCCGCTGGTGCACCTTGATTGGCCTGTTTGATGTACTGAATGCGATCCAGGTACGGCTTTATAACCTCCTCTGTTCCGTCAGTCGATCCGTCATCGACCACAATCACTTCCACGTCTTTAAACGTCTGCTTAAACACACTTTCAAGACAACGCGAAAGCGTTGAAGCGTGCTGGTAGGTTGGAATAATCACGGAGATCATAGCAAGTGGTCGAGCTTGGCGAATTGGGTATCGCAATGAAACTCTGCCTGGGCGCGGGCCTGCGCATTTCCACCGAGGCGTGATCGCAATTCGGCATCTGTGGCTAGGCGTTGAATCGCCACAGCCAGATCGGTGACCGAGTTGGACGGCACAAGGATCCCCGTTTCCTCATGCAAGACAGCCTCATCGACGCCCGGAAGCTCCGAGGCGATGGAAGGCACCCCAAACGCCGCCGCTTCGATGTAAACCGTTCCAAACCCTTCGATATCGCGGCCCATGTGCTCGGTGGGCATCACAAAGATGTCGGCGTTTTTGTAATACTCGAGTAACTGTTCATCAGAGGCGTTGCGGCTAAAGATCACCTGATTTTGAAGTTTGAGCGCTTTGACCTGCTCCATCAGTTCACGATAGCGTGGACCGTCACCAACGATGTAGTAACGGAGGGGCACCGGAAACCCTTGATCGCGAATCGTTGCTAAGGCATCGAGGACAACGCTGTGGCCCTTACGAGGCACCAAACGCGCAACCGTTAGAAGATTAATCGCGTCGTACTTTGGTGGACGATCCAGTGTGGCTCCAACGCGCAACAGTTCTTCAGATAAGCAGGGATGAACAACGACGAGCTCTTGCACTTTCACAAATCCTCTCACCTCTCGAGCCAGTGCTTCGGTGTTTGTTACGACAACCTTCGCTCTCTTCAAAATCCACTTTGTGAGCGCTCGCTTCCAGGAATTTCTTCGAGCTAAGGCAAAGTCCATTCCGTGCATCATCACCACATACGGTCGGCCAGACAATCGGGCGGCGAGTCCGAGCGGAAGCAAATGGCTTGTCAAAATCGTATCGTCGCGATTCGTTTTTGTGCGCATCAAGTACACAGCGCGCAGCCACTTCGGCCAGAGAATCTTAGACAACAACTGATACTCTGGCGGCGCGATCACCTTTACGCGATCACCGAAATGCGCAACGAGCGATGAGAGATACCGCGCGACCCCGCCGCGCGATGGCGGATAATCAATGGTGAAGAGAACGAGATTCTTCATACAGGTTCAGATGCCGGAGCACCGCCGCGCATCGTTCTATACGCCGTGCGCAGGTGTTCAATCGTTAAGGCTTTGGTTGCAATGAGCACGGTCGTGTACACGATAGCACCAACGCCAATCAACAACACAAAATGGAGGTATGGCTTGAGGAGAATCACGCTTCCGGCCATCAGGAGTCCGCTAGCGAGAATAGGACCGATACGGCCCAGTAGTCCCGTCATCGAAGTGTCAATAAGGCGAGGAACCATGGCCAAGCCGGCAAACAGGAGGAAGGTGTCGCCGATGACCGCCGAAATGGCTGCCCCCTCGAGACCAATGCGCGGGATCAAAATAATGTTAGCAACGGCATTGATGACCATTGTTCCACCCATGATCGCTGTTTTTACCCCTTGTTTGCCCGCAGCGTTCAAAAGCGATCCGATCGGAAAATCGGCGAAGAGCAGGAGGAGGGCAAAAACGAGGATCTGTAGCGGAAGAACGGACTCTTCGTAACCGTTTGGATAAAAAGCAGGGATCAATTTATCGGCAATGCTCCAGATCCCAAACACGATTGGGGCGGCGAGGAGCATCACGTACCACATGGCGTCGCCGAAGAGCTTAGCGAGCTCCGCCTTCTTCCCCTCCCCCCAAAGGGTGGACATGAGCGGGTACAAGGCACCAACGAATGCCATCGGGAGGAATTGAAAGGCGTAGGTGATTTTATAAGCGACGGAATAGGCCCCAACGGCACCGGAACCGAGAATCGAATGCAGAATCAGCGAATCGACGTACGAGTAGACTTTGACAAAGGCGCCAGCGAGAACAAAAGCCACGGAGAGCTTGAGCCACTTTTTTGCTTCTGCTCCAGCGAACGATGGGACGAGTGCTTTAACTCCAATGTGTTTACCAACACGTGATGCGGAGTAGATGGCGTTCCAGGTGCTTCCGGCAAGGAGAGCGATAATGAGAAGAGTCAGCGACGGATTTGTAAAAAGGAAGAAAAGACCGATGAGCGTGGTGACGGACTGACCAACAAAGATTCCAAGCGATTCGTAGCGCAGATTGTGCAAGCCGCGCAGAACACCAAAACAGGTTAACGAGATCGCATCCGCGGCCATAACTAAACTGGCGACCGCAACGAGTTGTACGACGGAGACAGAGTAACCGAGTAACATCGCTGCACCGATCGATCCAGCCGCACCGAGCAGAATCAACGGGATCTTGAGCGCCATGATTGAACGCAGGATCTTCCCTGCTTCACCTGGTCGTTTGGCGATTTCGCGGATCAAGACCGGAGTCAAACCCCAGTCGGCAACAACGGAAAAGATCGTGGTAATTGAAAGCGCGAGGAAGTAATCGCCTGTCGCTTCCTTGCCGATTGCGTTGGCGATCAGCGTAAAATAAACAAAGGCGATCGCCTTTTGGCCGACCGACGCGAGCGTCAGGAGCATGGTGTTCTTGGCAATGGTGGACATAACCGAAAGGAGAGCCCTTTCGAGCTCTCCCATTGTAATCGATGCTTAACGTTTCGACCACTGTGGCGAACGACGTGCTGACAGCTTCCCTGGCTTCTTGCGTTCACGGCGACGTGAGTCGCGGGTCAACAGTCCATCTTTCTTGAGCGTGGTCTTGATGTCCGCGTCCTCCTTCAAGAGACAGCGGGCGATACCCATGCGAATCGCTTCGGCCTGGCCCGTGGTTCCCCCACCGACGACGTAGATCGAGATGTCGAAGGATTCTGGACGACCGACGGTCTTCAGGGCCTGGCGAACGGTTTCGCGCAGCTTGGCGGTACCAAAAAATGCTTCCATCGCACGTTCGTTGATGATGATCTGGCCTTTGCCTGGGTACATCCGAACACGAGCAATGGCGCGCTTGCGGCGTCCGACCGCTTCAGTATATTTACCGGTGAAATTTGCCTCTGCCATATTAGCTAACTTTCAGGCGCTTCATGCGCTCCGTTTGCAACTTATTCTTTGGCAACATGTTCTTGACTGCCATCTGGAGCACACGTTCTGGATGCTTTTCCATCACCACCTTCATGCTGACCTTCTTGAGTCCGCCTGGATGGAAGCTGTGGTGTTTGTAAATTTTCTCTTCCGCCTTCTTGGCACTGACTTTCATCAAAGCCACGTTGGTGACGATAACGGTGTCGCCCATATCCACGTTCGGGCTGTAGGTGGCCTTGTGCTTGCCCTGAAGCAACCGAGCGATTTCGGAAGCCAAACGACCAGGCACTTTGCCAGTGGCGTCGATTTCAATGGTCTTGCGTTCAATGGTCATACTAGACGAATTCAATCTGAGCCATTTCCCCGCCGTCGCCCTTGCGCGGTCCGACTTTGGTAATGCGGCAGTAGCCACCTTTGCGGGATTTAAAGCGCGGTCCGAGCACTTCGAGGAGCTTCTTGACCGGCAATTCCTGTCCTTTGAAGTACGAAAGCAGGTAGCGGCGGTTAGCAAGCGATGGGTCCATGCTACGCGTCACTAACTTTTCGACCAACGGTTTGATCGCCTTTGCTTTCGCTTCGGTTGTTTGAATTTTCTCATGAATCACAACCGATCCGACGAGCGACTTTAACATCGCCTCGCGCGGGGCTTTGACTCGGTCGAAAACTTTTCCTGCATTGCGGTGGCGCATACTTAGCCAAGATTCTGATCGATCAGATTAAAGTGTTCCAAGAGGATGGCCAGCGATTGTTTGACCGCCTCTGCTGGAGTGATCGTTCCATCGGTTTCGATCGGCATGACCAACTTGTCGTAGTTAGTGATTTCGCCGACACGGGTCATTTCCACCTTGATCCCAACGTTGCGGACCGGCGAGTACATGGCGTCGACAGCGATCAAACCGATTTCACCAGAAGGGTCACGTTCTTCGGTCGGCACATAGCCACGACCGCGACCAACGACAATTTCCATTTCCACTTCCGAGTCGGTGTCGGAAAGGGTGCAGATTTTCATGTCTTTGTTGATGATTTCGACTTCGGCGTTCGCTTCGATATCGGCACCAGTCACATCGCCCTTCCCTTTCTTCTTTAAGGTCAACTTCACTGGTTCTTCGGTGTGCATCTTCAAGCGAAGACCTTTCAGGTTCAAGATCACTTCCACAGCATCTTCCATCACGCCAGGGATGGCGGTGAATTCATGCGGCACGCCCTTGATTTTAACAGCCGTCACAGCGGCGCCGTTCAAGGACGATAACATCACGCGGCGGAGCGCGTTTCCGATAGTGCGTCCGTAGCCGTAATACAACGGCTCAATGACCAGCGTGGCCTCACGGTCGGTCGCCCCCTCTTCGAACCGAAAGTTGGATGGAAGCAAAATGTGTTCCATACGTTATGTACGTGAGTAGAATTCGACAATAAGTTTTGGATCAAACACGGATGCAAGATCGGCGCCTTCCGGCATGCCGAGAATCTTGCCAGAAAGTTTGGCCGGTTCGAGCGTCAACCAGTTGGCCACTTCGTGCTTGGCCAAGCGTTCAGCAACCGAAGGCATCAAGCCCTTGGCTTTCTTGCTTTCACGAACGCTGATCACCTCACCAATCGAGCAGTGATACGATGGGATATCCACTTTCTTCCCATTGACATCGAAAAACCCGTGGCTGACCATCTGACGCGCTTGGCTGCGCGTCATGGCAAAGCCCAAGCGGTAGACGACGTTGTCAAGACGCATTTCAAGCTGTTGCACTAAGAAAACACCGGTATCACCCTTTTTCTGGGTCGCCTTTTCAAAATAGTTGCGGAACTGGCGTTCCATGATTCCGTACAAGCGCTTGGCTTTCTGTTTTTCGCGGAGCTGGGTCCCGAAACCAGAAAGACGCGGCTTGCGAGCCGTTGGCCCATGAACACCTGGCGCGAATGGACGGCGCTTCAACGCACATTTATCGCGTCCACAGAGAGACACGCCTTCGCGACGACACTGTTTGCAAGTTCCTTTGATCATAATCTTTAGATGCGGCGGCGACCGGCCAGGCGGCAGCCGTTGTGCGGCACAGGGGTTTGGTCCTTAACAGAAAGCACGTTGAATCCGTTGGCATTCAAGGCACGGAGCGCTCCGTCGCGGCCCTGACCAATTCCTTTAACAAACACCGAGATATCGCGCAGCCCTGTTTCCGCAACCTTTTCAGCAACGGATTTGACGACCGTGCTCGCGGCGTACGGAGTGGCCTTCTTCGGGCCTTTAAATCCGCAGTTACCGGCACTGGCCCATCCTAACGTGTTGCCGTTGGCATCCGTCAAGGTAACGATCGTGTTGTTGTAGGTAGCTTGAATATAAGCGCGACCTTGGGAAACTTTGCGCATCGCCTTCTTTTTGGCTGGGGCGCGTTTTCCTTTGGGCTGCCCTTTGGTTTCGACCTCTGCGGTGGCTTCAACCGGCTTTTTGTCAATCACTTCATCCATATTAGGTCTTGGTCAGAATACGACGACCTGAGCGCTGCGTCTTACGGACGTTGCCACGCACGGTGCGGGAATTTGTTTTGGTGCGCTGACCACGTGCCGGCAAACGCTTGGCGTGACGTGTTCCGCGGTAGGCGCCGATTTCCTTCAAGCGCTTGATGTTCGACTGCACGTCGCGGCGCAATTCACCTTCGACGCGGTAGGACTTTTCAATTAAATCACGGACAGCGTTAACCTGTTCTTCAGAAAGGTCCGTGACGCGGATGGTTGGGTCCACTCCGGCAGTCTTCAGCACCTGCGCGGCGCGTGTATCTCCAACGCCGTAAATATACGTCAGGGCGATGCCGACCTGTTTGTTGACGGGAATGGTTACACCTGCAATACGTGCCATATTATCCTTGACGCTGTTTATGCTTCACGGTTTTGCACACAACACAGACGCGCCCCTTGCGACGGAGCACTTTGCAATCGCGACAAATTTTTTTGACAGAGGATCGAACTTTCATACTGTGTTACTTGCGGTAGGTTACGCGGCCTTTGGTCAGATCGTACGGGGACATCTCCACTTTGACATGATCCCCGGGTAACACCTTAATGCGATGCAAACGCATCTTGCCAGAGAGGTGACCAGTAATGATCTGCCCGTTGTCGAGCTGGATCTTCATAGCCGCAGAAGGGAGGAGTTCTAGGACCTCCCCTTCGAGCTCGATAAACTGTTTGGAATCTGATTGACCTGTCATGTGAAATGCGCCGGTATCTTAACGAAACGGCTTAATTGTGTCAAATGTCGGATAGGGTGGCTTTAATTCGGCGAACCCCAGCAGAGGAAGCCTCTTCCTTGGTAATGCGGAAAACCCCCATTTTCCCTGTCTTTTCAACGTGCGGACCGCCGCAAATCTCGCTGGAGTAGACCCCTGTCGTGGCATCGCCGACAAAGTAGACCTTAATCTTATCCCCCAGGGCGGCGTACTTATCCTCAAACAGTCCGATCGCCCCTTTAGCCTTGGCTTCGTCGACGGTCAACAATTCAAAGTGTACGGGCAAATCCTTTTTGATCTGTTCGTTGACGATCGCCTCGACCTCTTTAATCTGCTCGTCGGTCATCTTGTCGCCGTGCGAAAAATCGAAACGGAGACGTTCTTGAGTGATGTTGCTTCCCCGTTGTTCAACGTGGGTTCCGAGCACCGTACGCAGCGCTTGGTGCAGCAGATGCGTAGCGGTGTGATACTTCGTTGATTGTTCCGAGTGATCAGCGAGCCCGCCGGCAAATTTCTTTTCTGATCCAGTACGCGACAGATCCTGGTGCTTTTTGAATTCAGATTCGAAGATCGATTTATCGACGGCCTGTCCTTTTTCCCGCGCGAGTTCTTCGGTCAGTTCCCACGGGAAGCCGTAGGATTGATACAGGTTGAAAGCATCAACGCCACTGACAGCACTGTTTGTTGCAAAGATCTTTTCAAATTCACGCAAACCCTTTTCAAGCGAGGCACGGAACTTTTCTTCTTCGCGGACAAACTCAGCCAAGACCACGTCGCGTCGGTCATGCAGCTCTGGATACACGTCTTTATACGTTTCAATATACGCCTCGGCGATTTTAGCGCAGAAGTTCTCTTTGACTCCGAGTTTATGGGCAAATCGCACAGAACGACGGATCAAACGGCGCACGAAGTAGCCCTGATCCTTATTTGAAGGGAGGATTCCATCTGTAATCAAGAATGTGGCACCGCGAAGGTGATCCAGAATGACGCGCATGGCATAGGCATCAGCAGAATCTGAGACGTACGCCTTGCCAGTGACAACTTCTAATGCCTGACGAGCACCAGTAAAGAGCTCAATCATGAACATGTCTGAACTGCCGATGGCGGCCGCAGCGATGCGTTCTAATCCCCCGCCGAAGTCAACGTTCTTTTGAGGAAGCTGCTCAAATCCATCGGCCGTTTTTTTGTACTGCATGAAGACGTTATTGCCGATCTCCATGTAGCGGCCACAGTCGCAGTTCACGTGGCAGGCTTCGGCCGCGAACGGTGAGTTCTCGTGAAGCTTCAGGTCAGCGCCAAAATCCCAGAACATTTCTGAGTCAGGTCCGCCCGGTTCACCCACGGGCATTTTGTCCGGTGTTCCCGCTCGCGACCACCAGTTTTTCTTTTCTGGATAGAGGAAAATTCTTTCACCGACCTGAGCGTCGATACCAACGGTTGCGAACTGTTCCTGCCACAATTTGATCGATTCATCATCACGCGGAATGCCGATCGCGTCGTTACCTTGAAAAACGGTGACGTACAGACGCTTGGGATCGAGCCCAACGACCTTGGTCAAAAATTCAAACATCCAGGCGATCTGCTCTGTCTTGAAATAATCCCCGAGCGACCAGTTGCCGAGCATTTCAAAGAACGTGGTGTGACGATTATCGCCCACTTCTTCAATATCTTGCGAACGGAAGCACTTCTGGGAATCAACTAAACGTTTGCCTTGAGGGTGGGTTTCCCCAAGCAGATACGGGACCATCGGCTGCATCCCTGAGCCAGTAAAAAGCGTTGAAGGGTCGTTTTCCGGCACAAGCGGCGACGACGGTACGATCACGTGGCCGTGAGCTTTGAAGAACTCGAGATATTTCTGGCGGATTTCGTGGGCATTCATAATGCAGGCATCTTACCCGACAAGTGAATGGTTTTCAATATGGTTGTACCTTAAATCTTTTACAGAATCGACTGATCCTTTCCGCCCGCTTCAGACGGCTCGAACGAGCGGAGCATGTGGCGGCGGATGGAACCGATAAAGGTGATCGCTTCCGGCGATTTTAAGGCGAGCGTAATACCGAGATAGACAAGAAGGCCGATCCCCCCGGCGATAAATCCATGGAAAAAGACGCTCGTGAACGTATCCAAGGTAAAGAGTGAACCGAGAGCCACCTTTAGTCCCTGAGTCACAACCCCCTGCACGATCGCGGCGATCGAGATCGTAAAAAGAGACTGCACGATCGCCGATTCATTGAGCGAGCCAAGTTTTTGGCGCAACGGAAGCCAGAGGAGCACGAGGTTGACGATGGACGAAAGCGAGAACGCCATCGCCAGGCCCATCACCCCGAATTCGCGGGTGAAAAGAAGGGCGGCGATAACGTTAAAGCAGGCGCTGACGAGTCCGGCTACAAACGGCGTGGCTGTATCCCGGTAGGCAAAGAAGGCGCGAGCAAGCAAAAAGACGAGTCCTTGAGCAAAAAAAGATAGCGTAAAGAATGCGAGCGTATCAGCGGTCATGATCGTTTCCGTCCAGCCAAACTTCCCTGCTCCAACAACAACGCGAACGATCTGGGACCGCACAAGAAGAAAGAGGACAGTCGAAGGGATGATGAAATAGAGCATCTGCCGAACGGTATTTGAGAATGCAGAGACGAACGCCTTGTGATCATCACGCGCGGCATATTCAGAAAGCGTTGGAAACGCGGCTACAGCAAATGAGACGCCAAAAATACCGACGACAAAAAACTGAATGTTATAAGCAAAGTTGAAAACTGTGACACTCCCGGCCACAAGCGTGGAGGCAACGATCACCATCACGAAGGCGTTCAGCTGGTTGACGGCGACGCCCATCGTCCGCGGGAGCATCAACCGCCCCATCTCTTTTGTTTCGACGTCCTTGGGCTGAAAAAGAAACCGGTAGCGATATCCGGTGGACATCGTGGCAATGAGTTGGAGAACGAAATGCATCGCCGCACCAAAGACCACGCCCCAAGCGAGGCCAGCAGGACCGAGAAAATCTGTGAAGACAAGCGCACCGGTGATGATCCCGATGTTATAAAGGATCGGGGCGAACGAATAGACGAGAAATCGCTTCATTCCCTGAAGGACTGAACCAAACACTGCTGAGATCGCCAGAAGAAAGTCGGAGATAAACATGATTCTGGTAAACTCAGCCACAAGACGTTGCTTCGAAACGCTGAAGCCCGGGGCGATTATTTCGGCAAGTGGGCCTGTAAAAAAGAAGAGGATCGCCGAAATAATCAGAATCGTTATGCCAAGGATGGTCACGACGTTGTTGGTAAAATCCCAGGCTTTTTGTTTCCCTCCGAATCCATGAAGATGCTTGGAAAAAAGGGGGATGAAGCTGGCAGAGAGCGCCCCAACGACCAGCAAATTAAAGATCGTATCTGGAACGAGGAAGGCGGCGTAATAACTATCTAAAATATCGCCAGCGCCAAAATGACCGGCCAAAATACGATCGCGGATGAACCCGACGAATCGCGAAAGAAACGAAAACGCAGCGACGATCGTCGCCGCGCTCGCGATCGTTTTCACTTCCCTATTCAACGTCATCCGAAACGGGTTGAACATAGTCACGCTTCTTGAGCGACTGAGCGAGAAATGCAAGCGAGATCAGGAAGAGAACGAACAGACCGCCGAGCAAAATTTTCAAGAACGGATTTTCTAGGTTAAAGAACGAGATGCTTACCGATGCCGTGTCCTGCGAAACCATCCCGTCTGGATCTGTGACGGTCAGTGAAACGTTGTAATCACCAAACGTGCGGAAGGTGTGTTCGATCTCGCTGCGGCTTGAAGAAACCCCATCACCAAAATCCCAATCATAGCGATAGCCAACCCCATCGTATCCCTTGGCCCGGAAGAAAAACGTATTCCATTCCGTCTGTTCGTAGGAAAAGATCGCCTTTGGTGAAACTTGCAAGCCGGTTTTTTCAGCGCCGTTGTTCGTGTTTGCCGAAATCTCTTCTTCTGTTGGGGTTACAACAACGGAAGTTTGGCTCTCTGTCTCATCCTCTCCTGATGCCTCTTGCGGAGATGATGAAACCACGGCCGATGTCGGAGTTGGTGTTGGTGGCGTGACCGTAATTGAACTATCGGTCGGGGCGTAATCATCAGCATCTTCTACGCCGTCGCCGTCCGAGTCACGATTTAATGGATCGGTTCCGAGTTCGTCTTCAACATCATCATTCAGTGAATCATTGTCGTCGTCTTCATCGCAAGCATCACCGAT
This sequence comes from uncultured Parcubacteria group bacterium, assembly GCA_947084965.1. Classification (GTDB taxonomy): domain Bacteria; phylum Patescibacteriota; class Patescibacteriia; order UBA9934; family CAMTUG01; genus CAMTUG01. The sequence continues at coordinate 410,432 of CAMTUG010000001.1, read as the reverse complement.
ACCATCCTCATCGCTATCACGCTGATTGGCGTTTGTGGTGTTTGGACAGTTGTCCTCATCGTTTTCAATCCCATCGTTATCATCATCATGAACAGGCGTAAACAATCCTGAGATGACGATGTCATTTTCTGTGTTATTGTCTTCAGGATCGGTCCCTTTGATCTCTGCGCGGATATTAAATGATGAATCCGGCACCACAAAATCGACGTAAATTTCATCTTCGGCCCCATTGGCACGCACAGAAATAACTTGAGAATCGCCGATCGGGATCGTCCCTTGATTAAAGGCGACATAGCCGGAAACATCGACATCGCCAAAGTTGGTGATCGTGGCATAAATCCGTATGGTGTCCCCGGCGACAAGCGTTTCTTTTGAGAAAAAAATCGCCTCTTGATTGCGGAAACCGAGATCCGCCGTTGTCGCCGAAGCGAAGGATGGAATCAAGAGCAGGAAAAGTGCGGGCAGAAAGCGCAAAATCATACTAGCGTTTCTTTGTATGACCAAAGGAATAGTTAAAAAGATTAGATTTAATCGGGCCGATGGTCGCCAAATACGCTTCAGCGAGGACGTATTTAACCGCAATATTTACCCGGCCATCACGATCAAGTCGTCGCACAGACACCGGAACGGCGGCGCGAAGCACGCCAAACGATCCGACGCGCGCGATGCGCTGGGCATAGTCATGGTCTTCGCAGAAAACGACGGATTCATCAAAGCCGCCGATCTGCTGATGGATCGCCCGTCGGACGAGCAGACAAAATCCCGGGGCGTGCGGACGGCTATCAGCCAACAGACGCGAATAGCGGTTGTATAATTTGTGCATCAGGTGATCAATGCGTTTTGGGGAGAGCGGCAGAACGTCGCATGTCGCCAAATCTAAATTACGTTCCAACATCTCTCCCATCATCTGCTCAAGCATCTCTGGATCGCGTAGTTCCACGTCCGCATCTAAAAACAAAATATAATCCGTCTTAGCGGCCTCTGCGCCACGATTGCGGCCAGGGCCCGGCATCCCCCCTTCAACAACCCGCGCGCCAAATTGGATGGCGATTTCTCGGGTCTGATCTGTCGAGTGAGCATCAGCGACGATGATTTCTGCGGGCTGATACGACTGCTTACGGATTGAAGAAAGAAGGATCGGCAGATACTCCTCTTCATTCTTTGTTGGGATGACGATCGTGAGCATATGTTTAACTATGGTAGCATAAGGGAAAATCTATGTCGAAACCGACTCAACCAGCATTTATCCCGCCCGAAGCGCGCGTTTTGGCGCGCTGTCCGTTTGCCGCAGACTGTGGCGGCTGTTCGAGCCAGGACGTTGCCTATGATTTTCAAGTTCAGCTTAAACGGCAGTCCGTGGATGATGCATTTGCAGCCGCCGGACTTTCTGCGCATGTTTCTGAAATCATCCCCTGCCCTGATCCTTTTTACTACCGCAATCGGATGGATTACGCCTTTGGTCGTGGCGGCGAGCTCGGATTAAAGGCGGTCGGCCGGTGGTGGGAGACGCTCGACATCACCACCTGTTATTTGTTGTCGCCAGAAACTCCAGAAATTCTGCGCGCCGTGCGCGAGTGGACACGATCAACCGGTCTCCCGTTTTGGGATAGCAAAACGCAGGAAGGGTTTTTTCGCTATCTCGTTGTGCGTGAGGGAAAGAATACCAGCGAGCGTCTCGTGGAATTAATTACCTCCTCCGAAGGATCTGTCGAACAGCAAGAGCAGTTTCGCCAAGCGCTCGATTCGCTGGCAACGCATATCCTCTGGGGCGTCAACGGTACGAAGTCTGAAGTCTCGCGATCCTCGCAGATCGCCGTGCTCAAAGGGGGCATGAGCTTTAAGGAATCGATCAACGGAATCACCTACGCGATCGAGCACGGGAGTTTCTTTCAGACGAACTCGCTCATGGCCGCCCAGCTCCAGGATGTTGTTGTCGAAGCCGCAGCAAACGGCAAACAGGTGATGGATCTGTACTGTGGGGCAGGATTTTTTACCTTGGCCCTTGCAAAACGTGGCATCAAAACGATGGGCATCGAAATTGATCCGTTGGCGATCGAGGCCGCAAAGGCAAATGCGAAGCTCAATAACCTGGACGGAATCCCCTTTGTCGCTTCCAAAACAGAGGATTACGACTGGACGGTGCATCAGCCGGACACCGTGATCGTTGATCCACCGCGCGCCGGACTTCATCCGGACGTGATCGATGCGTTGACAAAAGCGCTTCCCGAGCGTATCATCTACGTCTCCTGTAAATACGAAAAGTTGATTGAGGAGCTTCCGGCCTTCTTAAAGGAGTACACGATCGAAAAGATCATCGCCTTAGACTTATTTCCTCACACCCCCCACGTCGAAGTTGTCGTATGCCTACATCGGGTTTCGTCGCATTAATCGGTCGCAGCAACGTCGGGAAGTCCACGCTTCTCAACGCTTTGGTTGGCTCAAAAGTAGCGATCACTACTCCAAAACCACAGACGACCCGCTATCCGATTCACGGAATTATCAGTGAAGAACGCGGTCAGATCGTTTTCGTTGATACACCAGGGGTGATGCAAGTCTCCCGTGATGCCCTGACAAAAAAGTTGATCTCGTTTGCTGCAGAATCCTTGAAAGACGTTGATGCGATCGTCTATGTCGTTGATCCTTCGCGAGCGATCGGCAACGAAGAACACCAGGCGCTTGAGATGATCGCTCACGCCACAGCGCCAAAAATCCTGGTCATCAACAAGATCGATTACACGGAAAAGCCATTTATCGACACCTACCGCGATATGGCAAAAAACTTCGACACCGTGATCGAAGTCTCTGCCCTGCGTCACATCAACCTCAATCAGCTGAAGGATCGTCTCTTTGAAGTCCTACCGGAAGGTGAACCGTTTTATCCAGAAGGTCAGCTTTCTAGTTTGCCGCACGAAGTGTGGGTGGCGGAATTGATCCGCGAAAAACTGTTCATGCGTTTGCGCAAGGAGGTGCCGTATTCGATTCATGTTGAAGTGGTCGATATTTCTGAGAAAAAACCGGGGACGATCTACATCGCTGCACGCATTTTATTGAACGAAGCGCGGTACAAAGGGATGGTTATCGGCAAGGGTGGCGTCGGCCTGACCGAAGTCGGACAATCAGCACGCAAAGAATTGGAAGGCGTGCTCCAAAAAAAGGTCTTCATCGACCTGAACGTCGAAGTCGATCCGCACTGGGTGGAACGGCTCGTCTAGACCGAGCACGCTCTGACCTAAGTACTAACTATTTCATCGCATCGCCACCCTTGCCCTCTGCCCAAGCGCGGAGGTCTTTTTCATCCGCCCCGCCGCAAATAAACTTTTTGCTGGTCGTGTTCACAAAAAACGGCACCCCACCACAATAGCCGCGATCATATTCTTCCATCTTGGCCGCATTTTTTTCATCATGCCAAACTTCAAACTGTTCAATCTTCACCCCTTCTTTTTTAAGCTGTTCAACGAGTGGCGCCATGCGCACACAGTGCGGGCACTCCTTGCCGTAGAATTCAATCAGAGCCATAATGCTGTTGAAAGTACGAATTCGAAAAACGAAATTCGAAATTATGAGTAGACCATTTCAGTATAGCATAATCGGTTTCATTGGCGTTATCACCTTGATGTTACTCGTTGGCACGCGCTTACAATTAACTATTGCTGGTGGGGCTGGCTATGCACCGAACCTTCGGGCAACGGTGATGGATGCTTCTGGGGTCGTCACGGAACTGCGCCGCGGAGCGATCGTCTCAACTGGGCGCGGTGAACACACGCTGTTAGAGATCGACGGTACACGCATCGGCCTCTACGAAGACACAGAAATTGAACTGACCACGCTCACCAAGGAGCAGATCGAGCTGACCGTTAAAAAAGGACGGCTCGCCATCGACACCCTTCGCGCACCAGATCGCGCCGTAACAGCACAGACGCAGGTCGTTTCTGCCACCACGATCGGCGGACAGATGTCGTTCGTTTACTACGATTGGCAGCAGCGCGTCAGTGTCATTCCCTTGACGGGACTCGTGAGCGCGATCATCAACGACCAGATAGGTCAGATCAGCTCCGCTCCATTTGATGTTTCAGAAGTTGCTCCTTATGCCGTCACCGATACAACCTTTGTGGTGGAAGGAAGCGCGGCAGAGGCGTTTTACCTATGGTTTCAAAGTGTAAACGCTTCGTGATATTCCGGAATCACCACCTCTGTTTTCAAGTGGTGGCGTAAATGGGTAGCAAAAAGTTCTTTGGCTTCTGGGTCACCGTGGACGAGAAAAACTTTTGGCATCTTGCCATCAACCGGTTGTATCCAGGTCGTTAACTTGTTCATGTCGCCATGCGCCGAAAAAGCACCAATCGCTTCAACATCTGCTTTCACCTGCACCTCCTTCCCAAAAATGCGAACCTTTTTCGCTCCTTCATACAACAGGCGCCCAAGGGTACCGTGAGCCACATACCCGATCACCAGCAGCATCGATTTTGGATTCGGTAATTCATCGATGAGGTGATGCAAAATGCGTCCACCTGTCATCATTCCACTCCCGGCGATAATAATTTTTGGATTGGCGACGTTGTGAATGTGCTTTGAATCCTTGACGTCGAGTGTTTCATGCAATCCCGGAAACGAAAAGAAATCCCGATCTTTTTCACCCATGATCGGATGATCAAAGTGTAAGTACGTTTTGTAGTGACGATACAGTTCCGTGGCGCGGATCGCCAGCGGGCTGTCGAGAAAAATGGGGATCTCTTTTGAAAACGACGGCAGCATATTGTTCAGCTCATACAACAATTCCTGCGTGCGCTCAATGGAAAACGCTGGTATAAGCAATGCTCCACCACGGGTGATCGTTTTTTCCACCACCTCACGAAGCTTCACTCGGCGCGTTTCGATCGGTTCATGAACACGGCCACCGTACGTCGATTCACAGACAACAACGTCCGCCCGAGAAATTGGTTCGGTAGCGTTTAAAATCGGAACGTTGTCATTGCCAATATCTCCAGAAAACACGACGCGCTTTCCTTCCGCCTCAACAGAGATATAGGCCGAGCCAAGGACATGCCCCGCTTCATGCAACATGACCGACATGTCGCCGACTTCGAACGCCTCGTGGTAGCCAACGGGATGGCAGTGGGTGAACGTTTTTTTTAAATCCTCAAGATCGTAAAGAACCTTGTCCTGACAGCGCTCCGCGTTCTCGGTCATGACGTGAAAGGCATCCTCCATCACAATCTTGGAGAGCGCACAACCCGGTTCAGTCATGTAGATCTTCCCGCTGAAGCCAAGATCAATCAACCGCGGCAAGCGGCCGGTATGATCCAAGTGTGGGTGCGTGACAACAACGGCGTCAATCTGTTTTGGATCAAATTCAAAATCATCGAAATTTTTGCGTCCACAGACGCGCTCCCCTTGAAACATGCCACAGTCGATCAGCAGCTTTGTGGTCGCTGTTTCGAGAAGCATGCAAGATCCGGTCACTTCTTTCGCTGCGCCGTGAAAGGACAATTTCATAAAGTTTAGTCGTGCCGTACTCGGTCTCGCGGACACTCTTTTCGTGCTCGACCCCGAAGAAAGGATAAGGGCTGCGCGCGAAAAGAGAACTCGTCAGCTCGAACCTCCGCCGTCACGACAAGTTTCGGCTAGATACCGAGATCGATCTTAAAATCCTCCCAGCGTCCTTTGATTTCTGCCGCCAGTTCCTGCACGTTCTGATCTTCATCAAGTTCGCCAACCTCGAGCCGCTCCATAAAATAGTCGTCGACCAGTTCATGAAATGCTTCTTGGCTGGTGACCGCCTGTTCCCGGGCGCGTTCCACAATTTCGGACCAGACCAACTCGCGATCGTACGAAAGATTCTCCACCATATCCGTGAGGCTAATTTTTTGTAAAGCGAAAGACCCAGCGGCGCGGATTTTCCGAAATAAGTTCCGTTGATTTCGGATCAAGTCCCCACCCCGCATCAGTATACCGCCCCGCCACCTCAAGCGTCGAGGTCGGCGAGGAAACATCATCATCAAGAACGACTTCAAGAATAGATTTGGGTGGAGACAATCGATAGAGACAACTGAGCGTTGCTCGGCGCAAATCTTCTGGAACACGAGCAGAAAAGGTCGGTGCGGAGATCATCATCGTACGATCTTCGGTCGGATGCCCGTCGCGTACGGCGCAGCAAAACGACCCAAGCGGCTTACCGAACGACTTCAGCTCGATCGCCAGCAGGAGGGAGGTGTTGTGCGGACCAAGGTCTTGGGGGGTGAGTTCCAAGTCAGCGGTTGAGAGTGTATTGAGTCGCAACCAAGCGTCACGAAAAGCGGCGCAATGCGAACCGTGCTCGATCCGGTCGAGCCAATTTTCAATCGCAAGTTCGAGTGGATTAACGGCGTTCGCCATAACGGAGAATCATGTCAGCTTCAACGTTTACGCGATCACCGATCTGCACATCACGAAAGGTTGTACGTGCAACCGTTTCAGGGATCATCGAAACGGTAAAGGATTCGGGAGTGACATCGACGACCGTCAAGCTCGCTCCATTTAAGGCAACCGAACCTTTAGGCACGATGAATTTCGCTAACTCAGGTGACATGCGAAACCAGGCAACTCTTGCATTTCCATCCATCGCTAGATCGACCACTTCAACCGTACCATCAACATGGCCGTAGACGATATGACCCCCCATCTCGTCCCCGACGCGCAGCGAAGGTTCAATGTTCACCGTGCGACCTGGAGTCCAACCACCGATATTCGTTTTAGCAAGCGTTTCCGGCATTACATCTGACCAAAATCCGTTGGCATCGGTCTCGGTCGCAGTGAGACAGATCCCTTCAACGTTGACTGAACTTCCGCCATGAACCCGATCCATCACTTCTGGCGCATCAATACGAAGACGGAGCCCGCCACCATCTGCGGGCTTCACGTTCTTGACTGTCCCTTGATGCAAAATAATACCGGTGTACATACTTATACGTTGAGAATGGCTTTAGCCCGAGCAACGTCGCTCTCAATCTTCCTGCGCATCTGTGCTTCCCCTTTGAATGACTCCAGGTCACTTACCTTTTCTTTGATCTCGACCGTCACCTCCTTGCCATACAGATCGCCGTCGTAACCGAAGAGATGAGCTTCAAACTTCTCCCCCCAACAGATAACGCTCGGCCAGGTCGCCCCATCAAGAGTCGCAAAACCAGCGTAGACCCCCTTAGCAAGTCCCGCGGGCGCAACAGAAAGATTGGCGGTCGGCGTTTTATAATATCTGCCGGCCTTTCCTTCTCCAGGAATGACCTTCCCCTTGATCGTCATACCCTCATAACCTAGGCCACAAAAGGGCCTTGGTCAAGTCATCCAGCCAGAGTAGCACGCCGCATCGATCGATTTGAATACGGGGATCCGATGCTGCTTTGCCTGGTCTAAAAGCCAGGCCCTATGATTCAGCACATTCTTCATGTCATCAAGCCTAGCTCCACCATCGTAAGCATTCTTTTGACGATCTAGTATATAGCGCTTCTGTGTTTTTAAGTCAGGAATAACAATCGCATCCGGCACCAACCAAAAGTAAGACGCTCCCAGTATCCAGTACCCCATGCGCATACACTCAGCAGTGACAACGTCACACTTCTGATCAACTTCAAAAACTCGCTGCAGACCCTCCTTCCACCAATCCCCTTTAGGAATCGCCCCGGCCGCTTTCCAGATGACGTCGCCGTCAACCCAATTTTTCTCTTTCTGATGATTCACGAAATAAGATTTCCCCGTCCCTGATGGAGCAACAATAAAAAGACCTTTTTTATGAACAATAAAATCTTTTAGGACTTTTTTATAAATGGCGCGGCCATCACAAAATACTTGCGGCATAAAACTTATAGATCGACCTGATACTCAGTACCCTGAAACCTACTTGTAAGATTACCCTGTGGATCCACTTCAATACTGACTCCGGCTCCATAATCTATCGCCAAGTACTGATGGGGGTCTGATTTTGTGATATGCCTCTTAATGAATGGGCTGACAGTATCATAGTGAGACACGGCCCAAACCACCAGACGCTTGCCGGGATTTGTTTTATGAAAATATTCTGCATATTTGGTCAGTGCCCTCAGATAATTCGTGAACCGCTGGTCCATTTCATCAGGTCCTTCTGCACCAAGTCTTAGACGCTCTTCTTTGTGAGAATCCTCTTCGAACGCCTTCCAAAATTCCTGAGTTTCATCTCCGTATCTTTGAAGAAGCAGATCAAAATACTCCTTTGAGTCGTCGAGAAAACGCGGGGCTTGCATTCGCGTGATTGGTGCAACATCTTTTCTTACGGATTTCTGATTTTCGATCTGCGAGGCATTCAAATGTTCTTCCGACAACTCGTCGTGCAGCGCCCGCAAAACCTGACCAGCAGTCTCCATGCTACGCATTCCCTCTCCTCTAAACTTGGTGTTACTTCCGACGACAAGAAACTGCACATCTGTACGCTCCTGCTCTGGAACGCTCCGAAGCATATCGTTGATTAGCTGTCGTGACTGATCGTATGCCTTCTGCGCTGACTCAGGCGTCAAACTCCCGAGCGATTCACCAGATCGCTGATAGCGTTCATGACGTTGGATGATGATCTTTGTGCCGTCCATCTCTGGCAATGAACGACTTATGTCTGCGGCACGGACTTCAGGATTCTCAATCTGCTTTTGTAATTCTGCAGAAAACTCTGGCGGTCTATGTCCTTCTTTTGTCATAATAACTATTAGAATATACTGACGCATTTACTTCTGCAACCTTGGCCAGAGTAAATCCTTGGTCAAGTCGGCGTTGGCTTCGAGAAGATTCCAGGTATCGATCGTCTTTGGATCGATCCAAATGTGGCCATAAGAGTGATCGACTTCGCGGATGACCGTATCTGTCGTCGCTGTACACAAAAAACAATGCAAATGGACGCGCAAAATGCTGCCGTCTGGAAGGTTCCAGTCGTGCGAATGAAGCCCGAGAAACTCGGGGGATTCGATAAGAAGCCCTGTTTCTTCCTGTACTTCACGGCAGACGGCGGTGTGCGGGTCTTCCCCCGCCTCGATTTTGCCGCCAGGAAATTCCCACTTGCGATCCCACATGGGGTTTTCGTCTTTGCGCTCGAGCATCAAGAGGGATCCATCTTTCATGACCAGCCCAATGGCGATCTGCCTTTCCTTAATCATACGGGGTCTATCATAACACAGCAGGTTGACAGGTGACGCAAAATACCCTAGGTTCAAGGGGCCGCAAGGAGGCACCCATGTCAGGAACCGCACCGGCCGAGAACATCGAGATCGAGCGCCGCTTCATCGTCATGCTCAAGGAGGACTTCGACGTCGACGGCGAGGCCAACGAGCAGATCGCGATCTGCCAGGGCTACTTCACCCGATCGCCGCCGGCCGTGCGCATTCGCCGCTTCGACAAGCTGTTCTACCTCACCTTCAAGAGCGGCGGTGGCATGGTCCGCACCGAGATCGAGGTCGATGTCCTCGATCCGGTCGACGGGCACGGTCTCCTCAAGATGTGCGAGCACAAGATCGAGAAGACGCGCTACCGCTTCGGTCGCTGGGAGCTCGACGTCTTCCTGGGGCCGTTCGAGGGGCTTGTCATCCTCGAAATCGAACTCTCGAGCGAGGACGAGGAGCTGCCCGACTTCCCGGCTGGGGTCACCGTGGTCCGAGAAGTCACCGACGACCCCGAGATCTACAGCAACCAAGCGCTTGCCTTCCTCGACCCCGCCGGGATCGAGCGCCTGATGCGCGCCGCCTACACCCCGCCGGCCTGAGCCCCTCCGACTCCTCGGGGCCCCACCGCCGCGCCTGCCTGCGACCCGCTTCCGAGCCACTCTCGGACGCACGAAGGTCGCCCCTGGCAGGTGCGGCTCTTCGTTTTCATTCATGACAAGAAAAAACCTCAGCAACTGCTGAGATTTTTTCTGGTTCCGGGACATGGATTCGAACCATGATTAGCGGATTCAGAGTCCGCTGTCCTGCCGTTAGACGATCCCGGAGTGAGTGAGCGGGATGGAGAAACTCAATGTTTCGACATTCCCGAGCGAACGACGGGACCGACGCAGTCGGCTCCCGGAATGTTGTTTCCAGGCAGATGCTATCAGATCATCGCGCTGTGGTCAACGCACGACTAGTCAAACTTCAACAACAGATAGACGCATCCGATGATGGTCAGAACGACCGCTAGGGTGACGAGTTTGGCGTCAAGGTTTTTGGGCAATTTTTCTTCTTTTGCCAAGCGGAGGATCACGAAGCTCAGCGCGGTCCAGACGATCAAGTTGGCGAGGAACGGGAGCTCTGATTGCTCCGGTCCAGGACCCATCGGCGGCACCGGATAGTCATACACCTTGAACGGCCAACCGCCGGTAGCGAAGATCGTTGTCGGGTCCGTAATGTCAAAACGCAAAGCCCCGGCCTCTCCGGATGGATTAAACAAAGGATTTTCTCGATACGAAAGGATGAGAGAAATCCACGTTAAGGCGTAACCGAGCAACACAGGGCGCTTGAAGTTCATAGTGTGTAGCATCATGACCTAAAAACTTTACGAACAACCTCGTCGATCGAAATCTCTTGAATGTTCAGATCCGCCACGGGAAGTTCATCAAGCAGTTGCTTCGCGACCGTGCGAACATCATCTCGTGGCACGTGCAGGGTAACGCGGACTCCCTCAAACGCACTCACCGTTCCGAACCCTTTGATCCTATCACGTTTAACCGGTTCGCTGAATTTAACCGTCATCTCTTTATGATCAGCGACGGTCTGAACCAATGCATGAAGGGAGCCGTCAAAGTTCATCGTGCCGTGATCGATGACGATCACCCGCGGACAGAGCGCTTCCACATCGGCCATGGCGTGCGAGGTCAGAATAATCGTTGCCCCCTCCTCTTTGTTCCACTTCTTCAAAAACTCGCGGATCGCCTGCTGTGATACGACGTCTAGACCGATCGTCGGTTCATCGAGGAACAGCACACGCGGACGATGGAGGAGCGAATTGACGAGCTCGCACTTCATACGTTCGCCAAGCGAAAGTTTGTTCACGGGAATCTCGTACAAGTGGGTGATATTCAACATCTCACCAAACTGTTTAAGACGTTGTTCGAAATCCTTTTTTGGAATCTCAAAAATTTCTTTATTCAACAAAAACGAGTCCTTAGCTGGCAGATCCCACCACAACTGATTCTTCTGCCCAAGAACGATCGCAAATTGGCGCTGGAACTCCTTCTGGCGCTTCCAGGGGGTGTATCCGAGCACCGTCGCTTCGCCGGATGTCGGCCAAAGAATGCCAGAGAGCATTTTGAGTGTCGTCGTCTTCCCCGCCCCATTCGGACCGATGAACCCGACAAATTCTCCTTCGTCAATCGTGAAACTCAAATCCTTCACCGCGTGTACGGTGATCGTCTCGCGATGCGTGATGGATCTCACTGTCCCCCAAAATCCCGCCTGCTTTTTCCAGGAGGAGTACGACTTCGACAGATTGTGTGCTTCGATCGCATGCATATTAACCGCTTGCAGAAGTATAATGCCTGAGCCCGGCGCGCCACAAGGTAACCGCGAGGAGGAGCCAAGCGCCGGTCAGGAGCGCGGCCCAGATGAGGGTCGTGGGCTGGAGGAGACCGAGCAGAGCGCGGGCTGGGAACGCGACGATCGCGAGGATAGGGATCATAAATGTGAAAGCCAGACGAATCGCGTCCGGAAAGATTTCGCTCGGGAATCGAGCGACGTAAATTGAGTCGCGGAAAAGTGCCCAAGCCCCTTCGTTTTCCTGAATCCAAAAGGCCGTTGAAGCGATACAAAGGTTGATCGAGAACGCCAGGATCATCGACAAGACAAAGAACGCCGCAGCGGTGAGGGCCATGATCAGATCCGGCTGCACCGGTAAATGAATCCAGACGACAACGATGTACCCAACCGCGACCGGTAACGTGATGATATCGAACAGATCCAACTGCATCGCCGCCACTTTAAAGAGTGGCGACACCGGCTGAATCAAAAAGGCATCAAACTTTCCGCGCTTAATCCAATCCCGCAAATTGTACATGCCACGATACCAGATGACCTGAATAAGAACATCGACCATGTTCATGATCGCAAAAAACAGAAGAACTTCCATCTCTTTGAATCCAACGAGCGTGTCGGTGTGATTAAAAAGCGAAACCGCCAACAGGATAAAGAACCCCATTCTTACAAACTTACCGAGGATAAATGTCACTAAGTCCGCGCGCGAAGCCGAATAAAGGGCAAAGCGATTGATCGCGGCCTGCCGAAAGATGCGGGCGTAGCGTTTAACTTCCATAGGCGGCGTATGATCTGATCCCTTTTCGCCAAAGGAAACTAAGGACGAGTATTGATGCGCATATCCAGATCCACTGGATCATCAGCGCTTGGAGAAAGGCGGGGCCAGCCAGTTTGCCGATGACCGTTTCTGCCGCAGCTCCGACTAAGTATGGAAACGGTGTAGCGTGAAAGATCGTCTGAGCCCAACCGGGCATCAGGGCGATCGGAAACGCGGCCCCAGAAAGAAATCGCGCGAAGATCATAAACATCCAACGCGGGCCAAAGTTCCGTCCGGTCCAAAAAGAAGACGAGGCGGAGATAAAATCCAAAACGGTCATCAGGACGATCGCTCCAAAAGCGATCGTGAGTGTCTGAAAAATAATCACGGAATCGGTCGGTACTAAGATGTCCTCCCGCACCCATTGGGCGAGAATAAAGACCGCAATCGTTGCGACCACCATAAACACACAGCGCACCGCGAGCGCGCGCGAAATCCAATAGCAAAAGTAATTAATTGGACGCAAGAGAAAGTTGACAAGGTCGCCCTCAACAATTTCGTCTGAAATTTGCTCCTGTGTGGCGGTGTTGAACAGCGTCGAAGCCATAAACGACGTTGCCAGAATGTAAGTCACCAATTCTGCTTCCGAATAGGAACCGAGCGAACCACCAACAGCGCGATAAATAAGGATCAGTGTTCCAAACCAGATCAACACGTTGATCGCTCCGAGCAAAAGATTGGCGCGATAGACCAGCGCTTTCGAAAGAGCGAGACGAAAGGCAACGAGATAAGGGCGGATGTTCACATTAATCAACAACGCGGCCTCCAAATTCTCCGAGCAGATCAGAAACAAGGGCGTCCTGGTCTGTCGCGACGTATTCGGCGTGGACCTTAACCGGAGCTTGCATCAGGTTTTGTAACACCTCGAGTAAAATGACGCGATTACGATTTTCGTTGAGCTGATCGCAGACAAAACTCATCCGCGCCCTGAGTTTCAGGGTATCTCCGTCAAGCGAGGATAGCTCGACATCCTGCAGTAAAACAGGAAGTGTACCTGAGCGCTCCTTGATGCTCGCACAGCACTCCCTCCATTTTGATTTAATGTCATCGAGGGTGATCGACAAAGCGGACGTACTCGACGGTGGAGATTCCTTGGATGGCGCAGCTTTCTGAACAGGAGTGGAGTCGGAACGATCGCCGGGAGCTGTCGGCACGGGAGCGGGAGCGGGAGCGGGAGCCAGAGCCGGGGCCGCGGCAGGTACGGCACAGATCCCGTTCGAAACGATCGCGGTTTTTGGCCCACACCACTGAACAACGAGTAATTCGAGCGGAAGCTGCGGGATGCGATCATTGGAAAAGCGCTTGCGATTGTCTAGGAGGAGTTCAAGAAGATTCCGCGCATCGTCCGAGGGGAGGTGCGAGGGCTCGCCTTTTAATGAGGTGATCATCTGTGCACGAAGCATCTCGATCAGTTCGTCAAGCAGCGGATCGATCCGTCCGCCACTCTCAGCGATCTCGGCCACGATCTTCAGCGATTCAATTCCATCCTTCTGCGCGAGGGCGATGATCAAGGCGGTCAGCGTTTTCTCATTGGTCAACGGCAAGACAAGCGAGGCAACATCGAGCGTGATCTTCTCACCATCTGTAATTGCCAAAATCTGCCCGAACAAACTTTCCGCATCGCGCAGACAGCCTTCCGAGCGATAAGCGATCGCGGTCAGAACATCTGCATCGATCTTCACCTTTTCTGCTTTGGCGATCGTGGCCAAACGATCGACGATATCCCCTGGCTTCACCCGATGAAATTCAAACTTTTGACAGCGAGAAACGATCGTTTCAGGAACCTTGTGAAGCTCGGTCGTGGCGAGAATAAAAACGACATGCGCTGGCGGTTCTTCGAGTGTCTTCAACAACGCGTTAAAGGCGTTGATCGAAAGCCCGTGCACTTCATCGATGATGAACACCTTTTTCTTAAGCTGCGTCGGAGCGAACCGCGCGGCATCGATAATATTTTCACGAACGTTGTCGACGCCGGTGTTACTCGCCGCATCAATCTCCATGATATCCATCGTCCGGCCTTCGGTGATCGCTTCGCAAGCCACACAGCCTCCGCACGGCTCCCCGTCCTTCAATTTCAAACAATTTACCGCCTTGGCTAAAAGACGGGCGATCGTTGTCTTTCCCACCCCCCGAGGACCAGTAAACAGATAGGCATGACTGACCGTACCGGCCTTGAGCTGGTTCTGAATCGTCGCTTTTACGTGCTCCTGATCGGTCACCTCAGCGAACGTTTTTGGGCGGTATTTGCGGTAGATCGTTTCACTCATAGCGGCATCAGTTTAACACACACAATGCCAAAAATACACAACCGAAATCCGGCCGCACCTCGAGCAAAATAGAGCAATTTAATGCTTGACCACGTTCTCAACCGCCGCCCAGGTTGAAGGTGAACCTTTGGGAACGAGCAAGACGACTTCGTCCCCGGGCACCCCATGATAGTACGTGATTGAGGCGCGGATCAGGCGCCAGCGTCGGCCATCTTCGTGGACCCCGATGTAATCACCCGTGGCCACATCTTCGGCCAGCGTGGCGGTGATGCGCTGACGTTCGATCGGAGCGATCTGCTTAAACAAAAACCCCCCGTCCGGCTTGATCGTTAACTTAAGCATGTCCCCTTCAACCAGCCGTGACTTGGACGCATAGTTTGGAGGGACGTTATAACTATTCCCATCACTCCCAACCATATTACAGCCATCAAAAACCCCCTCGATCACCCGCATCCCCGTCGATTGCGCAAATTCGGCATCTAGTCCGTGTTTTTGCATGATCAACTCCCCTGCCAGCTTCTGCGCCTCTTCGTGACTCCCCGCTTCTAGCAGCTGAATAACGTTAGCAAGCGAATCCTGCATCTGCCTTAAAATCTTCAGTGAAAGATTCAAACGCGGATCACGTCCAAGTTCTTGCGGCTCACGTTCGACGTAGAATGTTTGATCTTGATTTTTCATAAGGTTTCGGTTTTTTTGTTTTGACTTTTTCCGTTTTCACTATTATACGCCTCGTTCGCCCGTCCCGGTCACCACTTGCGCCTTGATCGACGAGCGCTCAAGAATCTCTGCCTCGACGATCGCGCGATCACGACCGTACTTCAAGCGGGCCAACTGCTTAATAGCCGCAGCCAACTTGGGATCGGTCTTTGGTGGGGGGAAGGTCTTTAACGTAAACGGCTTTACTTGGGTATTATCAACGATTAGCTTCGCATACCACGTATACTTATCTGAGTTGATCAGATCGTATCCAGCAAAAGTCGGCGAATACAACTTTTCGAGCGTTTCCGCGTCTTCAGGCCCGATACGCGAGACGAACGTTGAACCGACGTTCCCGAGAATCGCATCACGGATGTCCGTCTTCCCATCCTTGACCAGCTGGCCCATGTACTGGTGGCCGACGATCAAGTTCAAGCGATACTTACGCGCCTCAGACAGAATCGTCGAGATCGAATCAGTAATAAAGTTTTGGAACTCGTCAATGTATAAGTAAAAATCACTCCGCTCTTCTTCTGGCATATCCGCACGCGCCAAGGCGGCCATCTGTAACTTGGAAACGATAATCATCCCCAGAAGGGACGAGTTGACTTCGCCTGTCTTTCCTTTGGCTAGGTTAACGAGCAAAATCTTTTTCTTATCCATGATCTCGCGGAAGTTGAATCCGGACTTCTGTTGACCGATGATGTTGCGCATCATCGTGTCTTCCACAAAGCGACCAACTTTGGAGATCAAATAGCCGAGCATTTCTGATTTATGAAAATCGCTCGTCTTGGCTACTTCGTTTTCCCAATACGACCGCACGACCGGATTCTTCACTTTAGCCACCCAGGCCTTTTGAAAATCATTATCGCTAAACATGCGCGGAATTTCTGCGATCGTCCCCTGATTGCCCGGATCGGCCATCAAGGTCAACATCACGTTGCGCATGTGGTGTTCAAACATCGGCCCGATCATTTCTGGCGGGAAAAGCTTGTAAAAGATCGAGATCATCTCCGACGTCGCCATGTCCTGCTGCGATTCCTGGTTGACTTCCAGCATGTTTAATCCGACCGGGCGATCAAGGTCTGAAGGATCGAACAAAACGACGTCGTCAATCCGGCTCTTCGGAATGTGACCGAGTAGCCATTCGATCATGTCTCCGTGCGGATCAAGAACACAAACCCCTTCCCCGCGCATAATATCTTGCAAGGCCAACGTTTGGATGAAGACCGTTTTACCGGAACCAGATTTACCGATGATGTACATGTGGCGCTGACGATCCGGCCGTTTAATCGCCACGTTGATTTTACGACCGCGATAGACGTTATAGCCAAGGAGCAGGTCGGCATCTTCTGGCACCCGCTGAGGTACTTGGGCTGGAACCGGAGCGGTGCGTGCGGTCAGCCATTGAATGTTTGGCGTTTCTGTTGTTTTCAACGGCAAATGGAAAAGCGAGGCCATCTCTTCGGTATTGAACACACAGGTACGCGTTTCATCAAACCCGCGGTAGATGAACTTCTTAATCAAGTGCTTTTTGCGCAGCGGAATAAACTTCTCGAGGGCGTTTCCGTATTCGAAGATGTTGTACTGGGCGTAGGCGCTCATGACATCCTTTAGTAAATCATGCGCCTCTTCAGGGCCTTTCGCCGAAACGACGACGCGAATATTGACCTCAAGTCCGCCTTTACTGATCTTCTCTTCAATATTCTTGGTCATGTCCTGCTCGGTCTGGGTCATGTAATAGGAGCCGGACTTTTGTTCGGCCTGCTCCGATTTCTTACCAGAAAGAAGAGAAACCCAGCTTGATCCTTTTTTATGGCCCTTCATCGCTTCGCGCAACGTCATCCCTTTCAACATGTTCTTTCCCACCTTAGCGCCCTGCTTGCGCCAACCCGGCGTGGCCGGCCGGACCATATACTGAATGGCTACGCCGTCCGTTTCTGGAACTTTTGACAAGGCGTTGGTGATCGCATTCAGTGGATCGGTTTCAAGTTTACGAAATGTCTTGATCGGAAAAAATGTTTCGCGGGCCTGCTGCAAATATCCACCGAGGATCGTTCCGGTTGGACTGAAGATGTTGTAATCTTCAACCTCTTCGACGAACGCATCTGGATGCTGGGCAGTGATCTGCTGCTCAACAAACTCCTGATAACGCCGTGGCACGGTCACGTAAAACTTGATCACCTTTTCGTGAGCAACGATTTCGAACGCATAATTATCCGAACGGCCGAGCAACCAGGGCATCACCCCGCGTTGGGCGTGCAATCCAGCAATCGCCGCGAAAAATGTTTCGTCTACCGAAATATCTTCCTGCACCTTCTGTGCTGTAGAATCCTCTTTGGTCTCTTCCTCACGACGAAACTTTGGCAACGTTACCAACAGGGTAACCATCTTAAACGTCTTGCCGTGACGGTGCAAAAACTGACGGGCGGCCCAGCGCACAGCAAAAACGACGATCGCCAGGGCGGCTGGCCACAACACTAAGACGGCGATCATGACGATCGTTGCTGAATCCACTCCTCCTGATTGCACCTCAAGGGGCATACGCTATTTTCGTTTTTGTTCTTCGGCGATTTCGATCAACTTATCCGCTTTGATCTTTGATTCCTGTTCTAAGAAAAAAGTATTGACACCAGGGATCAATTTAAGCCAATGAATGATCAGCTGAACAAGCTTGCGACCGTGAAGCTTTCCCGTTTCGATCATCTGCTTAATGCGTGTCGCGGTCTTTTCCCCCTCTTCTTTAAATTTCTTCTGTTTTTCGGGCGGAAGATTTTTATAAATATCCCCAAGGTCCTCGGCAAGAACGTCCTCGATTTCTTGGGTGAGCACATCCTTTGCTGGAGCATGCCGAACCGGAGCCGCAGGAATAGCAACGGGCGTAGGTACAGGCACAGGCTCCGCGACCCGCTCCGGCGATGGGTGCGAAAGTTCTGGTACCGCGGGCTTTGATTCCACCGTTTCAGCCGCATTCGGCACACCAGCCTGCCCTTCAGGCGACGCCGCGCGCGGAACTTCTGGGATGAGTTTTTCAACTTCGGCCATAGATGCGGAAATTATAACATAGAGGCAGGGTCCATGCACCCCGCCTCGTCTTACCGAATTTTTTGTCCGTCAGGTGTGTCTTCAACCGTAAATCCCTTTGAAATAATCAGGTCACGCAGTTCATCAGATTTTTGCCAATCTTTGGCGGCACGGGCTTCTTCCCGTTGTTTGGCCAGGTCGAGGATCTCGGCTGGTACTTCCCTGCGCTTCCCAACATGGTCCTCCAGCTTCAGGCCGAGCACCTTGTCGAATGTAAGCAAACTTGCCGCCTTTGACGCGCTTGGAACCGAGGCATCGTCAAGCATCATCCACATGACCGCCAACGCTTGCGGGGTGTTCAGGTCGTTGTTGACTGCTTCAAGAAAATCCTGTTCATACTTCCCTGCCTTGCCAGCAGAAGCCTCGAGCTCGCGCGCCAGGACCTGGAGCTTCCGCAGAGCGTTCTGGGCCCCTTCGAGCGCTTCCCAGGTAAAGTTGAGCTTCGAACGATACGTAGCTCCGAGGAATAAGTAACGCAGTGCCAGGGGATCGAACCCTTTATCCAACACATCGCGTAAGGTATAAAAATTCCCGAGCGACTTAGACATTTTCTTGCCATCAACAAGCAGGTGTTCCGCGTGAAGCCAGTAGTTGGCAAGCGGTTTGCCTGTGCACCCTTCGCTTTGTGCGACTTCATCTTGATGATGCGGAAAGAGCAGGTCGATCCCCCCGGTGTGGACATCGAACGTCTCCCCGAGATGCTTTGTGCTCATCGCCGAACATTCGATGTGCCAACCTGGACGACCAGCTCCGAACGGAGCCTCCCACTTCACATCACCATCATTTTCATCCCAAAACTTCCAGAGTGCAAAATCACCGACGTTCTCTTTTTCATATTCGTCAGAAAGCACACGGCCAGAAGCTCCAGCTTTCAGGCCGTCGAGATCGAGATGTGCGAGTTTGCCGTATGCAGGAAATTTGCTGATGGCAAAGTACACTCCATCATCACTCGCATAAGCGAGCCCTTTTTCAAGCAAACGTTCAATCAACGAAATCATCTCAGCGATGTGCTCCGTGGCTTTTGGATAAACTTCTACGCGTTCGATATTGAGAGCATCGCTATCCTTAAAAAACTCGTCGGAGTACTTTTCTGTAAATTCCTTCAGCGACACCTTTGCCTTTTGACTGTCGCGTATCGTCTTGTCATCAACATCGGTCAAGTTTTTCACTTGCTTTACTTGCAAACCATTCGCTTTAATTGCCCGACGAAGAATATCCTCAAATACAAACGTCCGGAGGTTTCCAATGTGGACGAAGTTATAGACCGTCGGCCCGCAGGAATACACACCAACCTTGCCGTCGTAGATAGGCTGAAAAATCTCTTCTTTGCGACTAAGCGTGTTGTAGAATTTGATCATAAAAAAGAGAAAGCAGTACGTGGTAAGCAGAAAGCAGAGATACGTGCGTCTACGCTTACCCATTACCGCTTACGACTTTCCTCCTATAATGCTTCACAGGCTCCAGCAACGATACCGGATTCTGTCGCACAATTTACGCCGGCTTGTAATTTCCCTTCGGGATTGTCGTTCTCCACTTCAAACTGAATACGATACGCCTCGGCCTCTCCAACGTAACAATAGGCATTTTCTGCTCCGGAGCACCCAACTAATTCACCGAGCCCGTCGGTCGGGGTAGACGGTACGCGTTCCAGGTAAACCGACTCGGTCTGGGTGTCGCAGGAAGGGACAAACCCCTCTCCAGCCAAACAACGGGCCGCCGAAGAACCGAGCGCCGTTGCTGAAGTCAAAACAGGATAGCTGTTGTGATCGTTGAAATAGAGTTCGAGCGCGACTTGGGTGCGAGCGACATCCGCGATGCGTTTGGCGTCTCGGGCGCGTTCGCGGGCAGAATTCAAAGCGACCGCCGAAAGTGAAGCCAAAATACCGACGATGGCCAGGGCGACGATAAGTTCGATCTTGGTAAAACCACGCATACGACTATTAGAGTAACATGGATTTAACTTTGCGCACAACCTCGCTCGGGACAAAATGCCCTTTGAGCAGATAGGCGTTAGCGCCGGCCTTTTTCATCTTGGCGATCTCGGCCTTTTCGGCGATCGTTGAAAAAATAAGGAGCGGAATCGTTGCTGTCGCCGGATCCTTGCGCAAGCTTTTTAAAACGTTCTCTGCGGCCTTGATGTCGATATCTGGTTCAAGAATAATAGCGGAAACCTTAACCTTTAAGCGCTGTTTTTCTGCTTCCTCAAAATTCTCGGCGATGAGTACTTTCCAGCCTTCTGCTTCAAACTTGCGGCCATAAATGCCGGCGAGATAGTTGTCCGGCTCAATGATTTGAATAATCAACTTTGTGGCCATATCATTCCATGTCCCGCATCGCCAGACCGATCGATACGGCAAAGCGAGGACCGATCTCATCGAGAACAGGGCGCAGTGCCTGTGGCAATTGAACGCGTGCCCAGGGATCACCGACGTAGGTATTGATGTTTAACTTTTGCGAAAGATACGTCACCATCCCTGGCAAATTTGCTGACCCCCCTGTAATGATAATCTTCTCCACGCGCTTAGCACTGTCTGCTTCTAAACGCTTAAACTCACCGAACGAGTAATTAATTTCGGTCAGAATCGGCTGCAGGATCAATTCCACTTGCGGGGGGACTCCGTCCACCTGGCCCTTGGAAAGATCGACTTTCATCTGCTCCGCATCCGCCAACGAAATACCCATCTGCTCCGCGATCGTCTTCGTCAGCTGGCCGCCACCAACGTTGACCGAACGAGTAAAAATAGGGATTCCACGTTCGACGATCGTCATGTTGGTGCGCATCGCCCCCATGTCGATAATAAGAATCGTTGAACGGTCACGACCAACAAGCGCACGAATTAAGGCGAAGGATTCCGTTTCTAGCGCAACAAGCTCGATCTTGGCGAGTTTAAACACTTCCACATACTTCTGAACGAGTGTTTTAGCCGCGCCTGTGACTAATACACGTACTAGCTCCCCTTTCTTTGGATCAACAGGCGGGGCCTTTTTCTCCTCCTTCTTTTCTTCTGGCGTTTTTAACTTCTCTTCATCAATAACCTTGGAGTCTAAAATCATCTCTGTGACCGGGATCGGAGTGAGCTTTGCCACCTGACCCTCGATCAGCGGTTTCATCTGGCGCGGATCTTTCAGTTTCGGCACGGTGACGATCGCAGAAAAGACGGCGTTCTGGGGCAGACCGCTGACTGCACGCGTTGTCGTGGCTCCGCTCTTTTTTACGATTGTTGAAAGTAAATTGGCCGCGACTTGCGGATTATCGAGGAGCGATTTTGACTGCTCTTCGAGTCCTCGCTCGGAGTAGGCATAGGTCATCAGCTTGGCACGACCGTGTTCGTTCTGCATTTCGACGAGCTTCATGCCATGAACACCAACATCGATCCCGAGAAAGGATTGTGATTTCGATTTACCAAAAAGGGACATAGTGGGAATAGTATAGCACAGCTTGTGTAACCGGCGGAGATTCACTTAAGCCCAGTCGTACTCGGTCTCGCTGACACTCTTTTCGTGCTCGACCCCTTGCGGACGGTATAAGGGCTGCGCGCGAAAAGAGAACTCGTCAGCTCGCACCTCCGCCGTCTGGGCTCTAATGACCCTCGTCCATCGCCGCATTCGCCAATGCATCGGCTTCGGTGTTCTTCTCGCGCCGGATGTGTCGGAAGGTGACTTTGGAAAACTGCTGGCGCAAGTTATGCACCTCCATAAATCGCTTACCCAGTTCCGGATTTTTTACGCGGTACTGGCCATTCAATTGTTTAACGGCGAGTTCCGAATCCATCAACATCTCGACCTCGTCTGCGCCGAGAGCCTTGGCTTTTTCAAGCCCACGAATGATCGCCATGTACTCCGCCTGATTATTGGTTGTTTTCCCGAGATATTCGTGTACCGTGGCGATCGTTTCACCTTCACTCCCATCGGTATGCACAGCATGAATAGCAACGCCAAGTCCGGCAGGACCTGGATTTCCGCGAGAACCGCCGTCTGTATAAATTCTTAGACGTTTGTGCATAGCATCTCTTCTGTCCTTTAACCTCTTTCCTCCAACTTCAAATCGACCACTCTCAATTGAATCTCCCGATTTCCGTTCCACTCATTAATGCCGACTTCAAAAGCCACGTCTATCGTATCACCCGTTCGTAACTTCTGCACCCATTCACCAAAGCGAAAGGCGACAAATTTGTGATTGCGACCCGAGGCAGGATCCTTAACGGTCAGCCGCATATGCTTTCCGTCGGCCCCGAGCGAATCGGCCGAGACGACCGTAAGACCAGCGCGCATGAAGAGCGGTTTTGGATTTCCTTCACCGAATGGTTCGAGCTTTTCGAGCGACTCAACAAGCTGCCAGTCAACGTTTCCGAGTGGAACATCACCATCAATGTTCAGCGTTGGTGTACCGTCGTTGTGAGCAAAATACTCTTCCGCCTGGGCAGACATCGACTGCATAAAGGCCTCGAGCTTTTCTGCCGTGTCGGTCGACATCCCACAGGCCTGTGGATGACCACCAAATCTGAGCAACGTATGGGCCGCGTTTTTCATCGCCGCTGTGACATCAAATCCATGCAACGATCGACCAGAACCGGTGTACTTCCCTTCTTCATTCTTTCCAACAACGAACACAGGCTTTTGAAAATCATTCATCAACTTTCCCGCAACCAACCCAACCAATCCGGCCGGCCAGCCATCCCCAACAGCAAACAAAATCTTTCGCTCACCCGGATCACCGATCTGCGCCTTGGCCGCCTGATACATCTCTTCCGAAGCCTTTTGACGATCCTGATTAGAGATATTCAGTGCGAGCGCTAGCTGTTCTGCCTCAAGAGGGTCTTCACACATCAACAGGTTAAACGCCGCGTTGGCGTGGTTCATGCGACCAGCCGCATTAATGCGCGGCCCGATCTGAAATCCGATCGACCATGTATCGAGGGGTTTGCCTTCAACCCCCGCAGCTTTGAGAAGAGCTTTCAAGCCGACGCGCTTTGTTTTATTTAAAACAACCAGGCCATATTTCTCAAGCAAACGATTTTCTCCGAGGATCGGCATAACGTCCGTGACCGTTGCAATCGCTACCAAATCGAGAAGCCATTTCTCATAGCCCTCAGGAAACGCCTCTGGATTTTTCTTGCGCGCCTCTTCGATTAATCCACAAGCGAGCTTAAACGCCACACCCGTTCCGCACAGTTTTTTGTTCGGAAACGTTTCACCAGGAACGAGTGGATGGAGCAAAATAGCTTTTGGCAATTCTGGCGGCATCTGATGATGATCACAAACGATAACATCAATTCCCAATTCGCCCGCGCGGGCGATCGCTTCGGTGTTGCTGATCCCACAGTCGACGGTGATAATCAGCTTCGTTTTTTCATGTTCGTGCAGGTGCTCGACCGTTTTGACGGACAAACCGTATCCATCTTTTTCTCGATGTGGAAGAAAGATCGTCGGCGTTGCCTGTCCACCAAATCCATGTGCGATCAACTCGCGCAGCGTAGACATGAGCACGGTCGATCCACACACGCCGTCAGCGTCGTAATCCCCGTGAACCGTAATCACTTCACCTGATGCAAGTGCTTTAAAAACACGAGCGACCGCGGCCGGCATCTGCAAAAATAGCGACGGATCGCAAACATCACGGCTCCAATCCGGGCTCAAAAAGAGATCCATCTCTTCCTGTGTTCTGATCCCGCGATTCCACAAAATCTGCAGCACCGTCGGATGAATCTCAGGAAAAGCAAGCGCTTCGAGCGCAGGGATCGCTGGAGCCACGACCCATTGCTTTTGCATATCAGCGTTTTAGCACATTCAAATAAGCGTCCGTTGGAATATCAACCTTCCCAACCCCCATCGCCATCATCTTCTTTTTGCCCTTTTTCTGCTTGTCGAGCAACTTGTTCTTGCGCGTTACGTCACCGCCGTACAATTTGGCGATGACATCTTTCTTCATCGCTTGAATGCGCTCCGCCGCAATGATCTTCCCACCGATCGCTGCCTGCAATTTGATATCAAACATCTGTTGTGGGATTGACTCCTTCAGTTTTTCACAGATACGGCGGCCGACGCGTTCGGCTTCGGAGCGATAGACGAGCATTGATAAGGATTCCACTTCCTCTTCGGCCACGAGGATACTCAAACGCACCACATCGGCCTCGCGGTAGCCGATCAAATCATAGTTGAGTGATGCATAGCCGCTCGAAACAGACTTTAAGATGTCGTAAAAATCAACGATCACTTGCGAAAGCGGCATGTTGTAACGCAAAATAGCCCGTTCGCCGGAGAGATAGTTGGTATTGACGTACTCCCCTTTGCCTTCCGTTGCCACGCGCATCACAGCCCCGATGTACTCCTTGGGGGTAATCATGTCGACCGTTGCCCACGGCTCTTCAATCCGATCAATATGCGACGGATCGGGCATTTCGAGCGGAGATTTGATCGGGATCGCTTCCGGCTTGCCCTTAGCATAGATATGATAGACAACAGACGGCACCGTAACGACGATCTCCATGTTCGATTCACGCTCTAAGCGCTGAGTAACGATCTCCAAGTGCAACATCCCCAGGAGGCCTACACGAAATCCATAGCCAAGCGCGGGCGAATGCTCTGGTTCAAAGACCAATCCAGCATCGTTTAACTTCAACTTACCCATGGCGTTGCGCAGATGTTCGTAGGTATGCCCTTCTTTTGGGAAAATACCGGCGTAAACCATCGGTTTCACTTCACGATATCCAGGGAGCGCGGCAACGTCTTCCCCTTGCAAGGAAACGGTATCCCCAACGCGACAAGCGGAGAGGTCTTTAAAACCGGTGACGACGTAGCCGATCTGGCCCGTTTCGAGTTGCGAAAGGGGCGAGTACTTCGGGGTCAGTGCACCGAGTTCCAAAATTTCCGAATCCGCATGGGTGGCATGCATGATCATCTTGTCACCCTTTTTGAACGTACCATCCACAACACGAACGTACGCTACGACCCCTTTATACTCATCATATTTGGCATCAAACACAACCGCGCGTGGAGGGTTTGCGGATTCCCCTTTTGGCGCAGGGATCCGCTCGACAATGGCATCAAGAAGTTCTGGCACGCCGGCGCCCGTTTTTCCACTGACGTGCAAAATTTCTTCTGGAGCGCAACCGAGCAAGTTGACCAGTTCGGCCGTACAACGAGGGATGTCCGCCGCGGGCAAGTCGATCTTATTCAACACCGGGATGATGGTGAGGTTGTGCTCAAGGGCGGTGTACAAGTTTCCGATCGTCTGGGCCTGTACCCCCTGGGCGGCGTCAACGAGCAGAACAGCCCCCTCGACCGAAGCGAGCGAGCGCGAAACTTCGTAATGAAAATCAACGTGGCCGGGAGTGTCGATCAAGTTCAAGACGTGATCTTTGAAATGCATGCGTGCCGGAGCGAGCTTGATCGTAATCCCCTTTTCGCGCTCCAGGTCCATGGAGTCCAGAATCTGCTCCTGCATTTTGCGCTTTTCCACCGTCCCAGTGACTTCAAGCAACCGGTCAGCAAGGGTCGATTTGCCGTGGTCGATGTGGGCGATAATGCAGAAGTTGCGAATCTGTTTTTGGTCGGCCATACGTGCGCACTTTAGCGAATCTTGACCATTCCGTCCATTGTCGGTAGGTTGCGGGTGGAGGTACCCATGCTGCTCGCTGCTGTCCTGGCCACAATGACCGCCGACAACGCCATCCGCGTCTTCCGCGAACTCCGCGGACAGATCAAGCCCTACTCGACCGAGGAAGGTCAGCTCCTGGCTCACCTCGAATCGCTCGGCTACTTCGTCACCACCGCGGAGGTCGATCGCAGGTTCAACGCCAAGGTCGCGACGATCAAGCGCTGCGAAGAACGCCTGACCTTCGTCCATCCGCGGAGGTCGAAGATCTACATCGAGGAGGGTTCGCGGGTGATCGTCCCGGCCCGCCCCATGGGCCGACACCTCGGAGGCAGCCGCCGCCAGAAGCAGCTGGTGTACCTGTACGACCTCGAACCGGTGCAGGTCATCCGTCGCTCCGTCTGAGCACATCTTCTTCAAGCCCCGGGCCGTACTGGTCCCGGGCGCTTCGATTTTATGGTATACTTTATTTATATGGCACGGAGGAAATTACCGCACGAGAAAATTGTCGACCTGTTCGAAGAAAAGTTGCAGTACACCAAAACGCGGAGCGAACGTTTGGCGGACTGGATGACGGAGGCGTTCGGTAGTATTTGGTTTTTGTTGTTAAACATCATTTTTTTCACTTTTTGGGTAGTGACGAATCAAGGGTGGATTCCGCAGATCTCTATTTTTGATCCGTATCCGTACGGAATGTTGACCATGGTCGTCTCTTTGGAAGCGATCTTCCTATCTATCTTCGTCTTGGTCAGTCAAAACCGCGCGGCAAAGATCGACGTCATCCGCGACGAAGTAAATTTTCAAATCAACGTCAACGCTGAAAAAGAAGTGACGAAAGTTTTACGCATGCTCGATGACATTCAACACAAACTGAACGTCAAGCACGCAGACGACCCTGAACTCGAACAGATGAAAGAATGGCTCGATCTTGGCAAAATTGAACGCAGCATTGAAACGTCGATGAACGGGAAGAAGAAAAAATAATGAAAGTACCCCGGACCAGTACGGTCCGGGGCATTTCTTTGCGGCATGAAGTTGCCACTAGCGATTGACCTTAAGACGAAGGAACCTGGCAAACGCGTGCCAGCGCTCGACCGTCTTCGGGTCAGGGGTGCGGTCGGGGTGCTCGAGATCCTCGAGATCGGCCTTGATGGCCTGAAGGATCGGCTGGTGCTTCAGGTCTTCGACCAGCGCGCCAAGTTCCCGAAGTTCGGGAATCTCGAGCGGGGTGGCGCTCTGCGGGAAGGAACCGAGCGGGGCGACAGCGAGCCGACTGCACATCCGGTTAAGCCATTCCACGAGCTTGGCACGGGTCTGCGCGAGCTTCTCCACCTGCTCCTTACCCTCGCCCGAGGCGGCCAGATCGTTGAAGACCGGCAGATGTTCGTTCCACCAGTTGATCGTACGAATGAGCTTGAGGAGCTGGATCCGCCGCGGATCCTTGCGCACGGCCGAGGAGCGAACCCAGGCGAGCCAGATCGTCTGGCGCATCGCCCCGATGGCGGCGGAGAAAAACACCAGAACAAGGAACATGTACCCCAGCCACGGATGACTACTGACGATCGCGGACAGCGCCGGATCGAACTGGAGGGCGCCGGCCAAAGCATCACTGAAGAGGACGTCAGCCAGGCCGATGAGCCCAGAGATGGCGCTCAACACGAACCCCATGGCCGTGGCGATGATCCAGGCGCCAGGGAGGATCAGCCACCAAGCATCGTTGACCTTGGCAACCCGGTACTCGCGGCGGTCACGATCGCAGAGCGGGATCACCTTGAAGTGACCCGGGAGCAGCTCGGGCTTGCTCGTGTGGACGGTCCACATCACGAGGAGGAGGATAGTCACCGCAACAACGATGAGCACGCTCACCAACGGGTAGGTGGTCATGAACATCCACACCGCAACGCACACAGCATACACACCGGCAATCAAAGCCAGGACAATGGCCCAAAAAGCCAGGGCACCGAAGATGATGACGAACAGAAGCGGATCGACCTCCACACTACCCGGCGGAGGGGGTTTGTTCTTCGACATGTTTCACCTATCCCGTGTGAGTTGTGAAAGGACGGCTCGAATCAAGCTCTCGTCCTTGATTAAACGAAAGACCCCTTCTCTTTCGAGAAGGGGCCGAATTTATGCTTTGAGTACATCAACGCAGCCCGCTCTCGGAAGAAGGTGAGAAGTTCTTATAGTCGTAATGGCGGCGGAAAATATTCATATCACGAAAAAATTATCACGAAAAAACGGCGATGTCAAATTAGACAATCACTCCACCGCCGAGGACGATCTCCCCATCGTAGAACACAATAAACTGCCCTGGCGTCACTGCGCGCTGGGGCGTTTTGAATTTGATGTGAAGTGTGTCGCCGTTCATTGTGAGCTGACACGTCTCGAGCGGCTGGCGATAGCGGA
The DNA here is from genome assembly GCA_947084965.1 of uncultured Parcubacteria group bacterium. Lineage (GTDB taxonomy): Bacteria > Patescibacteriota > Patescibacteriia > UBA9934 > CAMTUG01 > CAMTUG01. The sequence continues at coordinate 382,076 of CAMTUG010000001.1, read as the reverse complement.
TGCGCGCAGTAAACTCCCCTTCTTTTGGATCCACGAGCCAATTCATGTCCGCCACTTCGAGTTCATCTTTATACAACTCCTCATGAAAGTTACTAGAAACAACGAGCTCGTTGCGCTCCGCATTCTTGGCAACAACATAATACGGAGTGGCCAGTCCGCCGATCTTCAGCCCTTCGCGCTGGCCGATCGTGTAAAAGGCGATGCCGTCGTGATCCCCGACGATTACTCCATCCGTCGTCACGATCTTTCCCGGTTTTTTTGGAATGCGCTCCTGGAGGAATGCCGTCATGTTGATTTCCCCGATGAAGCAGACGCCTTGACTGTCTGGCTTATCAGCAACGACAAGACCACGTTCCTCTGCTTCACGACGAACGTCAGGTTTGAGCATTCCGCCGACAGGAAAAAGGACCCGAGGCAACACCTCACGTGGCATCTGACAGAGAAAATAACTTTGATCCTTATTTGGATCCGATCCTGCAAGAAGCTTTCCATTCTCTTGTCGCGCATAGTGACCTGTCGCGACATACTCACAACCAAGCTTATCCGCCTCTTTCACAAACAGATCGAACTTCATGAACTTGTTGCACATCACGTCGGGATTTGGTGTGCGACCTGCTTCGTATTCGGCAACCATGTAATCCACAACATTAGCGCGATATGCGTTTTCAAAATCGAACGTCAGAAGCGGGATGCCAAGTTGGGCGGCGACGCGCATGGCATCACGGCGCTCATCGCGCCAATCGCATTCTTTAAACTCCTCCGTCCCTTCGCAAACCTTCGTTGACCCACTCCAGTTCTTCATGAACCCACCGATGACTTCAAACCCTTGTTCCAATAACAACGCCGCGGAGAGCGATGAATCGACTCCGCCAGACATACCGACCAGAACTTTGGGCTTCTTTGCTTCCATAACGTTTGAGACTATCAAAGAAATCCTCCTTTATCAAGCAGCGGCCCTCCCTGGAGTGTCCAGGGAGGGTCGAAGCGCGAGGTTCAGGCCTCGGCGAGTTGTTCAGGGACCGGTTGGATGCCGACCGCCTTCTCGAGGCGCTCGATCCCGATGTAGTCCAGGAGCGTGTGACGGTTCGCTTCAAGGACCTGCAGGGGGTTCCGGATGGTGCCACACCCGTCGTGTTGGGCGACCAGGACGCGGTAGATCGGCGGGAAGGGGTGCATCTCCGGGAAGAAGATCACCCGGTAGAGCGTTCCGGGGCCGTCCGGCTCGGTCGCGAGGAGGTCGAACTCACACCCGCCGCTGTCCGTTCCGAAGATGTGGACGTCGAGCTCGCCCGGGCACGCTTCGATGATCTTCTCGATGAAGATCTGCGGATCGACGATCCGCATCTCGGGTCGCTTGGTCCGGAGGCGGCGATCGATGACGTCGAGAAGACCGAAGAGAAGATCACGAAACATGGTTGGTCCTTGGGTGGAGGAGGATCGTACTCGGCAAATCCCCTTTTGTCAAGGTTAGACGATCAAGACAAGGATCAAAATGGCGATCAAAATGCGATAAAAAGCAAACCAGGAATAGCTGATTTTGGTTAAAATACGCAAAAGCCACTTGATGCTGACAATGCCAGCAATAAGAGCGGCCGTGAAACCGACGATCGTGGGGAGCCATTCGACCGCTGTTTGGGCAGCGTAAGCCCTGGCGAACGTCAGCGCCCCAGCACCGGCAATCGCCGGGATCCCAAGAAGAAAAGAAAACCGCGCGGCTTGCACACGATCAAGGCCAGTGAACAGGCCGGCAGTGATGGTGATTCCCGAACGCGAAGTACCTGGGATCAAGGCGAGGGCTTGTGCGCATCCAGCCGCGATCGCCGAGCGCCAAGTGACACGCACACCTTGCTGTGGGCCTCGGTTCACAGCGAAACGATCTGCTAGGGCGAGCACAACACCCCAAAAGGCAAGGTTCAGGGCGATGATCTTTGGATCGCGGAACGCTGTTTCAATCGCATCACCAAAAAAGAGTCCGACGAGCACGGCCGGCACGGTGGCGACAATAATCATCCAACCAAGTCGGGCGTCTGCAGATTTTACGTCGCCGATAAACGCCTTGCCTGTGCGCGAAACTTCTGGCCAGAAGACGTACAAGATGGCGGCAAGGGTAGCCATGTGCAGAGCAACATCGAACACAACGCCTTGATCTTCCCAGCCAAACAGACGCGGGATCAAAATCAAATGCCCCGAGCTTGAAATTGGAAGAAATTCAGAAATACCTTGAACGATGCCGAGAATGATTGCTTGGAGAATACTCATAACCAGGCGATCACGTTATCTGCGAGTGATGGGTCTTTATCAAACATCGCCTCCGCATGACCGAGGCCGCTCACGAGCACCAGCTCCGTCTGACTTGGATTTAATTCGTGGAGCTTTTGAGCGCCTTCGTACGCTCGATGTTGGTCGTCATCGCTTGCAACCAACAAGATGTGTTGATCAGCCCCGAGCCTCACAACCTTGTCGTCCGTCGATACTCCGCGATAGAGCAAACCGGGTGAAAGGGCGACGACTTTTTTCATCCCGGGATGCTCAGTCAAAAACTGAATCGCCAAGTTTGCCCCGATCGATCCGCCGATCACGCTGGTGTTCTCCTCCGTCGCGCCGAGGGACGTGAGGAACACGAATGCCGCTTCGACGTCCAAAATCTTGGCTCGACTTTCTTCGTCCGAAAAGTTCTCGTAATTCAACGTCCCATGCATCGTCGATTCTCCATGCCCGCGCTGATCAATCGCCAGCACAGTCGTCCCCAGTTCTTGCAGTTTTGTGGCAAGCAGTTCCCATCCTTCTTTTGTTGAAGGGCGCATATGGAGCAGAATCACAAATCTCCCCGCCCCACCACGATACAAATTACCAACGATCTCAACCCCGTCTGTCGTGTTGAATGTAACGCGTTGATGCATATTATCCGTGTTGCTCGATGAATTTGAGATAGTCCTCAATACAAAGGATCTTCCGTTCGGGGTGTCCTGCGTTCTTGGCAACGCGTAACGCTTTTCCGCAAGCAGTGCAGGTAGTTTCCATAAAGCTCCCTTGATTAACCTCCACCCACAGATCCTTTAACCGAGCAGTGAAATGCTTGGTCGGCGGAGCGACGTTCATCCGACGGTAAAACTCAACTTCTGGACGAATCATAGCGAAGCGACGGTTTGCCACCGGATCAAACAACGGCACACCGATCCAATCGTCGGTGAGATCACGTACATAATCCGGGAGCTCACTCACGTTTCTCATTTTAGAAGGATCCGCCAATTCCTCCCCGATCGCTCCCAGGGATTCCGGTTCAAATTCCATCACTCCCATCTTTTTCAACTCTTCCTTGGTCGCTCCAAACCAATACATCGCCCCCGAATCCCCCGGATAGCTCGGTGAAAACCCGGCTGGATAAAACTCTCCATACTCGCCGCGATCAAGCATAGTGCACCTGAGCGCATCTACACGCTTCCAATACTCTTCCTCTGTGTATTGTTTATTGAAAATGCAGAACTGCTTGCGTTGAAGCCCGATGCACCCGAAGCAGTCCGTGCAATTATAACAGAGCATGCAGTACTCCATATTCTCCGAACGAATCGTCAAAAAACAAAACTTCTGACGCCGACCGGAAATCGAGGCGCAAGAATACATATCGCTTCCGTTCACGGGATAGCCTGTAAAGGCATTGTTCTCAGACTGACCGAAACTAAAATTGCAGAAGTACTGGTCTATCGCTCCTTCGCCGCAAAGATAGGAGTCCATCACCCGCGTTGTTTTGAACAAATACTCTCCTGTCGAGTCGATCGCATGATCGTTAAAATTTTCTGGCCAAACGGCCCGTTCGCGCACGAACGTACGGAATCTTTGCATCTGCTCACTGACAACAGCACGCGACCCAAGATCAACTTCCGCTCGTCGTTTTTCCCACTCCTCCTTCGTTAACTGTTCGTTCCACCACAGATACTTCTTGTTGCGCTTGTTGGTCGCACCAAAACAGAATTCACAGTTGCGGCAGTCAAACAAGAAGCTGGAGTTCAGACAATCGTAGCTCGCACGTACAAATGAACACCGATGCAAACGCGAAGAGTCGGCGACATTAAAACACTCCTGCAACTTCGAGGATTCATATACCTCTGCGCAATCTTCAACATCCATGGCGGCATGAGCATAATAGGTGCGTTTTGTTTTCGAAGCACCGACAAAATAGCTATCCTCATCACCTTGCGATACAAAGGCGATTGAATTGACCGGCTCAACATGATTGCGACTGGCTGGCATCGGTACAGCAAGCTGCAGTTCGCGCCACTGCTCAAAAAATGGACGGTCGAGTTGGTACTCGCGGCCGTGGGAGAGAAAATCTTTTTCAAACCATTCTTTGTCTGGAAGTACTTTGATTCCTGTCGCCGGATGGACGGTGCAGATAATCGGCTTCCTCGTTTCTGGATGCGATTGGTACCAATACTGATACCCAACATACCAAACGCCATGGTGCTTCCAGCGCGTTTCTGGACTGACCGTCGCTGGTGGTACATTGAACTTCTTACACCAATCGATCTCCGTGTCCGTTAACATCCACGCCTCTCCCGTCAAACGATCAACACGCTCGCCAGCCGTAGTGGCGTCGAGAATTGCTTTCACTTTCAGATCAAAATTCGGGGTATTGGACATACTTATCGTGTCTCAAAATACTGCAAATAACACGGCCTGCATAGTACACGACGGCGACCGGAGAAGAGCGCGTTTTTCCACGTTGTCACGTTTGTGCCGCACTTGGCGCACGGAGCCTGTTCAGGGATTGGGCCGTTGGCGTGACGGAAGAGGGTCGTCATTCGCGACAAAAAGTGTTCGCGTGGGAGAGGAAGCCCGTGCGACTGATAAAAGGCGAACTCTGTCGGTGTGATCGTAAACGGTCGCCCGAGAGCGGTGTCGAGGATCGGCTTGCCCACGTGCTGCTCCGGAATGGTGTCTATCAGGCGGTCCGGCAAATCCGTTACCTTGAGCGTGCCATCGACCGTATGCACGTTCCCCTTTGTTGAATCAAACTCCAGCGCTCCAAAAAGGGACAATTCTTCCGGTGTGTAGCCCAAGTACAACTCCCCCATGGAATAGGCATAACCGACCTGAGAAAACTGCGCGGGGAAAAACTGTCCGTACTCCCCACGGTCCAGCATGGCACACTTCAGGGCATCAACCCTCTGCCAATAGTCGGCTTCGCTGTACTGTTTGTTATAGATACAGAACGATTTGCGTTGCAGGCCCACACAACCAAAACAGTCCTCGCAGTCAAAACAATCGATACAGTATTCCAAGTTTTGTGAACGCCAGACGCGCATGCACATTTTGATATTATGATGCTTCAAAATATCTGTGCACATGTAAGCCGCATCTCCCCAACCGGACCAAACGACAAAGGCACTTTCGCGCGACTCCACCCCGATCCAAGAACGATAGAGATCCGTGCCGCCATCCTGCCAGTAACAATCGTGCAGGCGGGTCGAATTTAACAAGTATTCCCCAGTGCTATCCTCGAGCGGCTCAAGGTTAAAATCCGCACGCCAGTACGCCTCTTCGCAAACCATTTGATGAAACCGCCTGACCTGCGCTTCCCAAACCCCACGATCGGAAAGATCGACTTCACTAACACGACGTTCCCACTCTTCTTTCGTTAACTGTTCATTCCAGAAGAGATACTTTTTGTGACTTTGATTTGATGCGCCAAAACAAAATTCGAGATTGTCACAATCGAAACAAAAAGTGCAGTTTATCAACTTGCCATTTTGAAAACAGTAACGACAACCATGCAGGTCCGAACAGGCATTGATCATGTAGGAGCGCTGAATACCCTTGGTGTTGGTGAGCAGGCAAGCGTCTTCAGATTCGTAACTAACCGCACCGTACATGCTGCGTTTGTTACCGTAGCCACCAAAAAACATGTAGCAATCTTGGCCGTCAATAATATCTACGCCGACGCAATTGATATTACTTCCATCGTCGCGCAGGGCGCCCACAGGCGTTGCTTGTGCTAGTGCCTGCAGTTGCGGGAACACCGGCCGGTCAGGATCAAGTTCTTTGGTTGATTGCGCAAAGTCTCGAGCAAACCATTCTTTGTCCGTAATCACCTTGAACGGATTGTCTGGGTGAACGAACGATAAGATCGGCTCCCCTGTGTCTGCGTGGGGCTTGCGCCAGATGGCGATTCCAGTCGGAAATCCCATCATCTGTTTCAAACGCATGATCGGCGCCCACGGATGTGGCGGAACCTGGAATTTTTTGAGCCAGCCGATCTCTTCATCTGTCAGCATCCATTTCTCACCCGTTAACGCACAAACCCGCTCCCCAGGCGTTGTCGCCTCGAGAATCGCCTTCACTTTGGCGTTGTAGTTGGGCGTGTTGGACATATTAACCACGACTTTCGATGAACGTGTAAAAACAGTCCATGCAATAGATCGTACGGTCTGGGAACATCTGATTTTTATTCACTGTCATCGCCTTCTGGCATTTGGCGCAGGGGCGGCTTTCCGTTTCCGGTCCGTTGATCTGGCGTACAAGCTCGGTCAGCCGAGCGCGGTAATGCGATTTTGGAAACGGATAACGACGCTCTTTGCGAAATTCAACTTCGCGTGAGCTCACATTGAACCGGCGAGCTTGAGAAACATCGTCAAACGGCACGTTCGCCCATTCAGCACCAACCTGATCGATGCAGTCTGGCACTTCCGCCAAGTTACCGACCGCTTGATTGTTCGCCGGAGCAAAGCGCATCGCCGACTTCGGATCGAACGGTGTAAGACCAAGACGCGCGATCTCCACATCCGTCAGCGGCGAAACAATAGAGGCGAACCCCGTTTCTGGTCGCCAGTTGCTAACAACCGGCGGAAACCACTGGCCGTACTCGCCACGATCGAGCATGGCGCACTTCAGGGCATCAATGGTCTTCCAATACTCCTCTTCGCTGTACGGCTTGTTAAAGATATGAAACTTTTTACTGCGGAGCGAATGACAGCCAAAGCAGTTCTCGCAATCGCGACAGTTATTGCAATACTCAAGCGCCGTCGAGTCCTTGGACACCAGCGAGAACTTCACATTCTGACTTCCGAGGACGCCAGCGGACATGTACGCATCTTGCGCCGAGCGAGCCACAACGATCGCCTCCGAATGGCTGGACTGTCCGAAGACCATCCATCCTCCTCGCACGTCGCGGGCATCATCCATGTACCACCCCGAGCTATCCAGGCAATTCAATAGATAATCCCCAACGCACCCAGGCGAGTTGATACTAAAGGCCTCTGGCCAGACCGCTTGTGTCGCAAGCAGTTGATGAAAGATCTCTTTCCACTTTGCAAAGACAGACGAGCAGCCGAGATCGATCTCGCTCATCCGGCGTTCATATTCGTCTTTGGTCAGCTGTTCGTTCATGAAAACATACTTGCGGCGACGCAGGTTGGTCGAGCAGAAGCAGGATTCGCAGTCGCGGGCGTCAAAGAGGAATTGTGAGTTGATACAATCAAGAGAATCAAAGACCTGCGTGCATCCGTGCAAACGGTCGGCCATGCAGCAAGAAAAACAGTCCTGCGAGTAAGCGACGAATGCCACATCCATACAGCGCTCATCCGATTTACTGCGAAAGGTGTACCAGCAATCCTGCAAAGTGAACGACCCGAATATCATGAATCCGTTAACGCACTTTTCAAAACCACCCCCAATGCAGTTTTCTGATCCGGTTGAGTAGTTCGCCTGCATCGGAATGAGCGGGATCAGTTTAACATACTGTTCAAAAAATGGACGCTCCGCGTCGGCAGAAAAGCCGTGAGCAGAACCATCATCGAGCGTATACCATTCATCGTCTGTCACCACGGGCGCAAGGGCGTCCGGATCACTAGAAGAAAGGATCGGTTTTTGGGTCAAAGCGTGCGGACGCCACCACAGATCAACTCCCGCAGCTGAGGCAGCGAGCAGCTTGAGGCGCATTGTTGGGGCGTATGGGCTTGGAGGCACACCCCAAGCGCGACAGCGATCGATCTCCTCTGGCGTGAGCAGCCAGCGTTCGTCAGAGATGCGACAAACGCGCTCACCCGGCGTGGTGGCGTCGAGAAGAGCTTGTAATTTGCTATCAAAATTTGGTGTATGCGACATATTAGCGCGTCTCCAAAAACTTCAAGTAACATGAACGACAATAGACCGTCCGTTCTGGAAAGGTGAAGTTACGATAGGTAGTGATCGCCACATGACACGCAGCGCATTCAGCATCTTTTGGCATAGGCGAGTTAGAGCGACGGACGAGCTCAATCAGCCGCGTCGTAAAGTGCCTTCGTGGTAGGGGCCAACGCTTCGCCTTATACGTTTCAAATTCAGAGGGGAGAATCGTAAAAAGACGATCGCATTCTGGATCATGAATAGCTTTTCCCACGAACAGCGATGAATCAACATCATCTAAACGAAGCGGTAAGCTGTCAGCTTCAATCGGCTGTAGCTCCTGCGGATGTGGGGCAAAGACCTGCCCGCGTTTTGGATCAAGATACGGCGCCCCGTACTGCTTCAGACGCTCAGCGCTGTATCCAACATAAATCTCCCCGGCGGAAAACTGCAATCCACACGGTGAAAACTTGGCTGGGAAAAACGACCCGTACTCTTCTGCTTCTAACATCTGACACTTAAGTTCATCCAAACGACGCCAGTATTCTTCCTCCGTATACTGTTTGTTAAAAATACAAAACTTCTTGTGCTGTAATCCAACGCATCCAAAGCAGTTCTCGCACTCACGACAATTAAAACAATACTCACAGCCAATGCATTTGGTTGCACCAACGCAAAACTTGTTTCCTGATCCGAACGTACCTCCGGTCGTCATGTAACTATCCTGCTGGGAACCGGCCCCTGATGTGTACGCACAACCACTGTTGCTCGCACCCAGACGACAACGATAACAGTCAACAGACATGTTCTGCCAGAAACATTCCTGACAACGCACACAACCGAAGACGTGTTCCCCTTCCGCCTCGGTATTTCCGTAGCCAAACGCCTCTGGCCAGACACCTTCCGCCCTCCATAAGGCCATAAAGCGCTTAATGTACACGTTAGCGACCGAGGCATCGGAGAGATCAATCTCGGCAAGGCGTTTTTTGTACTCCGCCTCGTCTAACTGTTCATTAAAAAAGAGAAACCGTTTGTTACGCTGGTTCGTGGCTCCGAAACAAAATTCGCAGTTCCAGCAATCAAATAAGAACGAAGAGTTCAAACACCCTTTTGATTCATAAACATACTGGCAATCACTGATGTCGTTACTTCCGCCGGATTGATACGAACGGGCGACGTTCATCCCATTGCCGGAATCGATACAGTCTTCCCCGTTGAGCATGGCGTATCCATATAAACAGCGGTTCACAATATACGAGGCAGAAACGCAATAACAATCATTAGCATTAATCGTTCCAACCGCGACCGATTGTGTGCAATTCAAGTTACGCGTCGGATTATGCGGGACACGTGTCACTAATCCCCAGAGTTGATCAAACACCGGCTGTGCCAGATCAATCTCTTGACCAAATGTCGTTGCATCCATCTCCACCCACTCCTCTTCGGTGACGACAGGAATCGGGGTATCTGGGTGAATTGCCGAAAGCAGTGGCACACCGGTCTTCATGTGCGGCTTCCAAAAAAAAGCCATTCCGGTGTTAAATCCGGTTAGAAGATCCAACTGCTCGGTTGGATCCATTTTAATTGGCGGGACACGAAACTTGCGACAGATCTCCGCGTCCTTACCCGCAGGCAAAGCGTCGATGACAGCGTTGATCTTGGCGTCAAAGTTTGGCGTATGCGACATACTAGTGTGCTTCCAAATACTTCAGGTAGCAACTCATGCAATGCACGCGACGCTTTGTAAATGCTGGGTTGCGCCCGACCTGCACTGGCTTTTGACAGACCACGCACGGCAGTTGTTCAAAGGCCGGCTGGTTCATCATCTGAATCTGTTTTTGCAACCGAGAAGAATAGTGCTCTTCCGGAAATGGCAACTGACGATCCGTGTAATAAGCGAACTCTTTTGGCACAACACTCCAGCGACGACGCACCCGCTCGTCCATGAACGGTTTACTAACCCACACGGCCGGATCAACGTCCCGCAAACAGTCTGGAGCCGCAGATGCATCTTTTGGAGGTTCTTCAACCGTTTTCTTTGGAGCCAGCACCACGCCTTGATCCGGATCATACAGCGGCGCCCCAAGAGCCTGCACATCGGCGGTTGAAAGCCGATAATACATAGCCGAATGGCTAAACTGCATGCCGGTCGGCGAAAGATCCTGAGGAAAGAACTGGCCGTATTCTCCCCGTTCCAGCATGGCGCACTTCAACGCATCGACACGGCGCCAGTACTCGTCCTCGCTGTACTGCACGTTCCCAATGCAAAACTTACGATTGCGCAGACCGTCACACCCGAAACAGTTTTCACAATCATGACAATTGAAGCAGTACTCGAGATTCTGGCTCCGCCCGCAGGTCATGGAGTATTTAAGATTGCTGGAATTCGAGATCATGCTGCACATCCAGGACTGCGTCGCTGGGTACGCCCCGACACAGAATGCACTGCCTTCAGCCCCGGTCGATCCATGCATATAGGCGCAATCCGTCAGCCGCTGCGAGCTATAGCAATCCTTGCAGCGCACACAGTCCGTAAGATAATCCCCCGTACAGTCCGGCGCGTTCACATTAAAATGTTCCGGTGTGGCCGACTGTTCGACAAGTTGAAGGAACTTCTGTTGGTACTCCTTGAACACAGAACGACAGGAGAGATCGACCGCCGCGCGACGACGTTCCCACTCGTCCTTACTCAATTGCTCGTTGAACCAGACGTACTTTTTGTTACGCAAATTCGCTCCCCCAAAGACAAACTCACAGTTACGACAGTCATAAACGAAATCACACTTCAAGCAATCGAAGCTAATGACCGCTACAGTACATGAATGACAACGAGTAATCTGCGTTGATCCAAAGCAGTTTTGTGAGTGATTGATATGCACGGACTGAGTGATGTCCTCTGATCCTTCAAGACAGTAAAAGGTGTACATGCAGCGCTTCACGCCAACGGTCGAAAAAACAAGATAACTATCTTCAATATCCCACATACCAACCCCGACCGTATTGACGACGTTCTTCCATTCGCGGCGCGCGCCCATTGGTACCACATGTGCCAAGCTGCGAAACTGCTCGAAAAATGGTTGGGCAGGGTCGATCTCGCGTTGGTACTCCTGCAAGCCGCCGATATCCATGGCGTGCCAATCCGCATCGGTGACAACAGGAATTGGATTATCCGGGTGAATATAACTAAGGATCGGCTCCCCGGACTTCGCATGCTTATTCCAAAAAATTTCAAAACCCGTCCGAAACCCACCGAGAAGCTTCATGCGCGTTTGCGGAGAATACACAGATAGAGGAGAACTAAACTTGCGATAAAAGTTTAATTCAAGTTCATCCAGCATCCATTTCTCTCCAGTCAATGCACAGGTTTGCTCGCCTGCTTGGATTGCATCGAGAATGGCGTTGATCTTGGCGTCAAAATTTGGTGTATGCGACATACTAAGTTGCTTCTTCAAGATATTGAAGGTAATCGTCCATGCAATACACCTGACGATTTGGATATGTGAGGTTTTTAGCAACCTGTATCTTCTTTCCGCACTTCGCACAGGACCGCTCTTCCAAAATACCCAAGTTGCCTTCCCACGATAACTTTTTGATGCGATACACGAAATGTTCTGCAGGTGGTGCCAACTTTTTTCGACGATAAAAATCCATTTCCGGCTTCAAAAAAGCAAAACGTCGATTATGAACAACGTCCATCACAGGTACACCAACCCAATCCGCGTCCTGTACATCAGCGATACTGTTTGGGATATCCGTTGTTTTTTTGACGACTGATGCCATGGCCAAGTCCCCAATGGCCCCGGCAGACTCTGGATCGTACTCCAATCCACCAAAGGTTTTGTTTAACGAAGGGTCCGCGTCGTAATACATCACTCCACCTGATTCCCCGAAGTAGGCCGTCGACATAGAAAGCGGAAAGAAGTTTCCATACTCCCCACGATCAAGCATCGCACACTTTAGTTCGTCGACACGCCTCCAATACTCTGCTTCCTCATAAGGCTTGTTAAAGATGTGAAACTTTTTGTGGCGCAATCCGACGCACCCGAAACAATCTTCGCAGTCGTAGTTCATCAAGCAATACTCCATCGACCGACAACGGTACGTCGCATACGAAAACTTTACGTCGTGCGAATTATACGTATTATCTCCTTCGTAACACGCCGTTGAGCGAACAGGTGTAGAAAAAGCACTGTCCGTACCGTCGACTCCGTAATTACACCAAAACAAATTTGCACAGTTATCAACACACCCGTAACAATTCTGCAGATCTCGGCAGTCGTAGTTGTACTCACCTGTCACGTTTACGTTACGGTTACTCAAGGTTTCTGGCCAGATCGTTTGGTTACCCACGAGATCGCGAAAACGACCTATGTACATTTGAAGTTGATCGCGTCGGGAGAGATCAATCTTGGTGATCTCTGCCTTAAACTCATCTTCTGTCAGTTGCTTATTAAAGAAGATAAACTTTTTGTGTGATTGATTCGTGGCACCAAAACAATATTCAACGTCATCACAAAGAAAAACAAACGCGGACTTGATAACGTCTTTACTCTCACGTACAAAAAGTGAGCCATGGACGTTCTTGGCATTGTTAACGCTGTAACTATCACTAATGACCCCGGCAAAATTCACCTCGGAAGAATTACTCAAGTTTGCTGCCCAAATACTGTAGAGAGAGTTTTCGGAGGTGCAACCGAGGGTGAAGTAACTGTTACGATCCCCCATTGAAATTGTGGCGATAGAGTTTTCTGGCTCAACGACATTTCTGCTGGCCGGATGCGGAACTCGAAGTTGTAACGCTCGAAGCTGATCGAAAAATGGCTGGTCTACGCTGTAATCACTGTTGATTTCAGAAAAGTCTTGCGCGTGCCATTCCTTGTCTGGAATAACTTTAATTCCTGTCGCCGGATGAATATTGCTAATAAGGGTCTTGCCAGTTATCGGATGCTTATGATTCCACCACTGATACCCTGTCCAAAAACTTGCTCGCAGCTGTGTACGGGCCAATGGTTCCCGATTGGATGGTGGCACATTAAATCTCCGATACCAAGCAAGTTCTTCCTCATCCATTTTCCATGCACGACCTGTCAGTGCACAAACTCGCTCACCCGGTTGTGTGGCCTCGAGAATCTGCTTCATCTTCGCGTCAAAGTTTGGTGTCTGTGACATACTATCCCCTTTGTGAAAGATACTTCAGGTAGCATTCGTAGCAGTGAAGATTCCGTTTTGTGAAAGTACGATTCACTGCGACGGTTAACTCTTTCTTACAGGCCGAACAGGTAGCCTTTTCAAACAAGCCGGTATTCTGCATCCAGATCAACTCACGCATTCGCGAGATAAAATGGGTGCGGGGCGGGGCGATCCGCTTTTCTTTGTAAAAAGCGATTTCCGGGGCGAGAAGCGTAAACGGGCGATGTTCTTCGGCGTCCTCGATCGGCACACCTGACCAAACAGCAGGATCCAGATCATCAATATTCTCCGGCACATCTGCGGCGGGACGTGCCCCTTCACGCACTGCACCGAATGCCCCCTCAGCCGAGGCATCAAATTTCTGCATACCGACCGCATCCCAGTCCTCCTGTTTTGCCGCTAAATACATCGCTGGGCCCGATTCCGGGAAGTAAGAGAATGAATATTTTGTAGGAACTGGTTTTCCATACTCCCCTCGTTCGAGCATGGCGCACTTCATTTCATCCACCTTTTTCCAGTACTCCGCTTCAGTATATTGCTTGTTCAAAATACAAAACTTTTTGTGGCGCAAACCGACACAGCCGAAACAGTGCGTGCAGTCATAGCAATTGAACGAGTACTCGAGGTCATCACAGCGTACGAGCGAATTCGAGAACTTGGTATTTGAAGACTCGCCGTTTGTACCCGACTGATAATTATTGTCACCGACGATCGAAGTACAGAACGTGCTGTTCCGCGCATTATAAAATCCGAAGGCGTAGTAATTATCCTGCGAATCAAGACCAAAGAAGCTATAACGACAATTAGCACAACGCAACAAATACTCGCCAATTGAACCTTCGCTCTGCGAATTGAAATGCTCTGGCCAAACCGCCTCTGATCCGACCATCTTGAGATAGCGTTCCTTCTGCGCCTCGAGCCAACCACGATTCCCCGGTGTAATCTCAGCGATGCGCTTTTCCCATTCTTCCTTGGTCAACTGTTCATTCCACCACAAGTACTTTTTGTTGCGTTGATTGCAAGCGCCGAAGCAGAACTCACAATTGCGACAATCAAAAATGAATGACGAAGATTGACAGTCGATGCACTCATTCGCAAATCCACAACGAAACATCCGCTGAGAGTGACCGACGCGATAACACTCCTGAATGGATTCACAACCACTGCATTCCACACAATTTTCTGCATCCATGCAATCGATCGTATACACGCAGTCGCGGGTGCGCGAAGCCTGGACGAAAAAACTATTTACATCCCCCGCGGAGACCGTAGCGATTGAATTTTCAGGCTCCTTTACATTGCGCGTGGCGTTGACCGGAATCTGTACCTGAAGCGTGCGGAATTGTTCGAAAAACGGCTGCTCCACGGCTGGCTCTAAAAACACGTTCGAGAAATCTTTGGCAAACCATTCCTTGTCTGGCAAAACCTTAATTCCACTTGCTGGATGCACATAGGACAACACCGGCGCTCCAGTTTCTGGATGCTTATTCCACCACCACTGGTAGGCGCTCCAGCCGTTCGCAGCCAAGTGCCACAAACGCGCCTTTGGCGAAAACGGCGACGGTGGGACGTTAAATTTGCGATACCAGCTGATCTCCTCATCATCCATCATCCACTTCTCCCCTGTCATCGCACAGACCCGCTCGCCAGGCGTGAGCCCGCCGAGAATTGCCTTTACTCTTGCTTCGTACTGAGGAGTTTTGGACATACTAGCCGTTCTTTTCAATGAAGGCAGTGTAGCACGCCTTGCAGTAGATGCGGCGGTCCGGATAGCGGAAATTCTTGGCTACGATAAATGTAGCGCTGCACTGCGCACAGGAAGCGTTTTGCAAACAGGCACGCTGTCCCGCACTTGATACCTCATGCATACGACGAATGAAGTGCGTATTCGGAGGAGCGATGCGTAAGCGGCGATAATGTTCGACCTCTGGCTTTAAAAAGGCGAACGTCCGTCCAGACACCTCATCGTAGATCGGTACACCGATCCATTCGTCGCCAAGGTCATCGATCGCATCTGGAATGTCCTCACGGCGACGCGCTTTTGATGGGTCGATCCGGCCCGTACCCGTAGCATCCATGTCTTCCGCCCCGAACGTTTGCCCGCCGAGCTTTTGCAACTCTTCTGGCGTCGCCCCGCAGTACACAACTGCTCCGCCTTCCGGCACGAACGTCGTCGCCATCGAAGTTGGAAAATACTGACCATATTCCCCGCGTTCGAGCATGGCACATTTTATTTCGTCGACCAGACGCCAATACTCCTCCTCTTCGTATTGCTTGTTAAAAATACAAAACCGTTTTTTCTTTAAGCCGATGCAACCGAAACAATCGCGCAAGTCCGCACACATGAAACAGTACTCGCAGTTATCTAACCGGAACGAGCGATACGAAAACTTCGTCTGGTTTGAGTTTGGACAGGAACAAACCATGTACCCGTCCGTGCTATCGACCGAGCCCCACATGAAGGCATTATTGTTATTGACCCCATAACTCCAACAGGTGTGATACTGATCGCTCGGCGCATCCGCCGAGTCATAGCAAGTATCACAGCGTACCGCGCCCGTGAGATATTCACCGGTCGAATCCTGACAATTGACATTAAAGTTTTCCGGCCAGACACCATCACGTGCTAAGAGTTCATCAAACGCCTTTGACCACGTTTCCACTTCACTGCGCTTGCTTAAATCAATCTGACTCATGCGCTGTTCGTATTCTTCCTTCGTCAACTGCTCATTCATGAAGACATACTGCCGATTGCGCTTGTTGCTCGCCCCGAAGCAGTTCTGACAGTTACGACAATCGAACAGGAACGCGCTGTCGATGCAGTCAAGCGATTCACGCACATAACGACATTTGAAGATGCGTTGAGATTTAAAAACATGGTGACAGTCCGTCGTTTGATTCGTGGTGAACAGCAGCGATGACCCTTGCGCTTCAAATCCGCCGGTAGCAAAAAAGGTACGCTCCGACGTACAGGCAAAGGTGAAGTAACTGTTACGATCACCAAACGAAAACAAGGTGATGGAGTTTTCTGGTTCGACGCGGCTAAATGTAGCAAGCAGTGGAACCTGAACTTGCAACGAACGCAGTTGCTCGAAGAATGGCTTCGAAGGATCGATATCGATGTTGATCGTGCTAAAGTCTCGCGCGTGCCACTCTGCATCTGGAAGCACTTTTACACCTGAAGCGGGATGATGAAACGAAAGCACAGGCTTTCCTGTGTCCGGATGCTTGTTCCACCAAAACTGATAGCCGGCATCGTAATACGCCATCTGTTTCCACAGTGTGTTCGTTGCGACCGTCCGCGGCGGCATATTGAATCGACGGTAGAGATCGATCTCCTTCTCCGTCATCTCCCACTTCTCTCCGAGCACCGAACACACCCGTGCGCCCGGCTGAATGCCGTCGATAATCGCTTTGACTTTGGCGTCGTAGTTGGGGGTGTTACTCATACTAGCCGTTTTGTTCGATGAATTTGAGGTAATCCTCGCGGCAGTAGATGACGCGGTCGGGATATGTTTTATTGGTTGCTACCGTCACTGCTTTGCCACACTTGGCGCAGGTTGAGTCGATGAAGTTCCCCGAGTTGGCTTCAAAAACCATCGATCGAAGACGCTTCATTGGGTGCATAGCGCGCACAGCGACCCCTAACTGCTTGTAGAGGGCGATCTCGGGCTTTAACAGGGCGTAACGACGCTTTTCAACCGGATCCATCATCGGTTGACCACCCCAGTCCTCACCAACCTCTTTGATGTTATCTGGCAGATCATCAGATGAACGCATCACCGCCCCGACCGGCAATTCCCCAAGCGCGCCGGCCGATTCCGGATCAAGCATGAGCGCTCCGAGCTTAATCGCTTCAGGATCTTCGATCTGATAGAGCAACCCGACAGAAACGGCCCAGTAGCTCGGGGAGAACTTCGCTGGGAAGAATTCTCCGTACTCTCCGCGATCAAGCATGGCACATTTTAACTCATCGACGCGCTTCCAATACTCTTCTGGCGTGTACTGTTTATTGAAGATGCAGAACGACTTGCGGATCAGACCAACACACCCAAAACAATTTTCACAGTTGTAGCACTGCATACAGTATTCCATGTTCTGTGATTCGTACGTTGAATGCACGTACTTACAACCACGTGACTTGAGCGGAGCATGACAATAGATGTTGTCGAAGCTTCCAATCGCCCCGCCGACGAAGGCATTATTTTCGCTGTTGTCGATAAAGACCGCGCCGTAGTAGTTATTGGCTGATCCATGTCCTGCCAGCAGATACTTACACTGTCGGCACTTATTCAAGTATTCACCGATGCAATCCTCGACTTGTTCATTGAAGTTCTCTGGCCAGACCGCTTTATGTCCCACCAGATCTTGGAACTTGGCGATATATTCCTCGAGAACCTGACGGCTGCCGAGGTCGATTGCGGCAACGCGCGCTTCCCAGCCCTCTTTGCTCAACTGCTCGTTGAAAAATACGTACTTTCTGTTGCGCAGGTTTGAGCCACCAAAGACAAACTCGCAGTTACGACAGTCAAAAACAAAACTACAGTTCATGCAGTCATACGACTGACGCACAAACTTACAGTTATGAATGCGCTGCGAGTTAAGAACGTTGTAGGAATTAACAACAAACTTGGATTCGAACGCTTCGGCCGAGTTTTCCATGTCATCAACCGAATAGGCGTAGAATGAATTTTTGGATTTACAGGCGGTGACGAAATAGCTGTTCTCGTCCCCTTGCGACAAAAGAGCGATCGAATTGACCGGCACAGTCAACGAACGCCAAGCCGTAAAGGGAACTTCAAGCTGAAGGGCACGAATCTGATCAAAAAAACTCTGTTCTGTGTCGTACTCACGCGCTTTGTCCGTATTGTCCTGTTCAAAAAACTCTGGATCAGGCAGAACTTTGATTCCGTTGGCCGGATGCACATACGACAACAACGGCTTCCCTGTTTTGGCGTGCTTATTCCACCACCAGCCAAATCCCGTACCAAAAAGAGTGGTCAGCTTAACCCGATTCATCGGCGCAACTGTGCTCGGTGGCACATTAAACTTTTTATACCAACCGATCTCTTCCTCGGTCATCATCCACTTCTCGCCTGTGAGCGAACAAACACGCTCGCCGGGTGTAAGCCCGTCGAGAATCGCTCTGACTTTGGCGTCGTAGTTGGGGGTGTTGGACATATTATTTGCTTTCCAAGTACTTCACGTAGCACTCGGTGCAGTAGATTTTGCGATTGGTGTACGTTGGATTTTTGGCGATCGTCACTTGCTTGCTGCAGTTTGCACAGGAGGCCTCGAGGAAGATTGGAGCGTTGCCGAGGCGAATGTACTTATGAACGCGATCAATGAAGTGTGTGTTCGGCGGAGCGATCTTCAGCTTTTGGTACAAAGCGATTTCGGGCGCGAGCAAAGAATACCGGCGCTTAAATTCCGGATCGAATAAAGCAACACCTGCCCAGCCATCCAATTCCTTGGCATCGTCTGGGATTTGCGAAACGTCGCGTACCTCGCGGGCGGTCATCAATTCGTCGCCGTACGCTCCTTCAGATGCAGGATCAAATACGTTGGCACCGATCCTGCGCCCAAACTCTTCTGTCGACTGATAATATTTGGCCGCGCCAGATTCTGGAAACCAGCCGAGCGAAAACTTCGGAGGAACTCCTTCGGCATATTCCCCTCGATCGATCATCGCACACTTGATCGCGTCGATCATTGGCCAATACTCAGATTCGGTGTACTGCTTGTTCAAAATACAGAACCTCTTCTTACGCAAGCCGACGCATCCAAAGCAGTATTCCGAGTCATAACACTCAAGACAATATTCGACATCTTTACAGCGCACGGAATAGACAGAGAACTTGGTATTGAAACAGCTCGAAAGCGCGGTCGAGCAATACGTATCTTGCGAACTAGCCGGATCGGCGACAAAGGCGTTGTGTTCGGCCTTGCCAATTAACCAAGCGATCCAGTAGTTATTACGGGCGCCGCCGTCGGCATAGTAAACAAAGCGACTGTCTTCACAGTTAGTCAGATATTCACCGACGCAGTTCTCTGATTTGATGTTAAAATTTTCTGGCCAGACCGCGTCCTGAATCATCTGTTCGAAGCGTTCGAGATGTGGTTGCATCGCCGACCGTGAAGCGGTGTTCACTTCGGCTCGACGACGTTCCCATTCTTCCTGCGTTAATTGTTCGTTGAACCACACGTACTTTTTATTGCGTAGATTCGATCCACCGAAAACAAACTCGCAATTGCGACAATCAAACAAGAAAAGCGCGTTGAGACAATCCTTTGACTCGCGCACGTACTGACAATTAAACATCCGCTCGCAGTGAATGACGTGATAGCTGTCGGTGATCGATTCGCTGTTGTACACCTCGGATGAATTCTCGCCGTTCAACACCACGATGCTGAAGAAACAATTCTTCCCTTTGCTCGCCACCATAAAATACGAATTGACGTCGCCAAACGAAGCAACGGCGATCGAATTCTCCGGCTCCTGATAATTTCCATGCGCTGCGGCCGGAACGCGTTTCCGCAGCTCAAACATCTGATCAATGAACGATCGCGAAAGATCGACTTCAGACTGCACCTCCTGAAAATCTTTCTGATGCCATTCTTTGTCCGGTAGAACAGGGACACCGCACGCCGGGTGCACCGACGAGATAAGGGGCTTTCCCGTCACCGGATGTTTATTCCACCACCACTGTCCGCTTCGAAAAAACGATGTAAAACACTGCATCCGTGTGTACGGCGCATGGGCCGACGGTGGGACGTTAAACTCTTTGTACCAGCGAAGCTCTTCGTCGTCCTGAACCCATTTCTCCCCCGTAATCGCGCACGTCCTCTCCCCCGGCTGAGTCGCGTCGAGAATCGCTTGAACCTTGGCGTCGTAGTTGGGGGTGTTGGACATATTTTTTGCGTGAAAGGCGGGGTACGTGACCCCGCCTATCGTATCGGATACCTCTTGATTATACAATAATATCGTCGGCGCTGATGACCGGGGCGGCTTTTTGCTCTTCGACCGCGCCACCTTCTAGTTCACGCTCCACCACGTCGCGCGGTTTGGCATACAGCTCGCGGGATTGCTTCATGATCGCTTCCGTAAACGGGGCATGACGCGGAGCGGTCACGGGGAGCACTTCGGCCGAGAACGGATCCCAGCGGCGACCATCGATCGTCATTTTGACATACACTTCACGTTCAGAAAGGTTGATCATGTCTTGTGTTTCAAAGATCGGCTTCATTTCATTGCTCATCAGATCAGCGTCTTCAGCACTGATTTGGAAAACGATGATCGAAGCGACGTTTCCAAACAAGGACGAGCGCAAGGACGGCGATAACTGTGACAAGTTTTGGTTCGCCACGGTCAAACAAAATCCGAATTTGCGCGCCTCGGCCAAAATATTTTCAAACGTCTTGGTAGCGATGTTTTGAAATTCATCAACGTACAGATAAAACGGCAGACGATCTTTTTCTGCCAAGCGAATGCGCTGCATTGATGCTTGGTACAACTTCGTCACAAGCACCGCACCGAAGAACGCCGATTTTTCGTCACCAACGCGTCCTTTGGACAAGTTGACGAGGAGAATCTTTTTCTTCTGCATGATGTCGTACAGATCGATCTTCGATTCTGTCTGTCCAAAAATGTTGCGCATCAATGGGTCCGCCAGCAACTGACCGAGTTTGTTCAAAAGCGGCGACACCGCTTCAGCGTCATAGCGCTGTGACCACTCTGGAAATTCGATCGCCCAGAAACGACGCACGACCGGATCTTTAATATGCTCAATCACCTTGGAACGATACGGCCCGCTCGAGAGCAAAGAAACCATCCCGTTCATCGTTCCTTTGGGGTAATCGATCATGGCGAGCGTGGAAAAACGCAGCAAGTGTTCAATACGTGGCGACCAATCCGACGCAAACTGCTTTTTGAAAATTTCGATCATCGAGTCGGTGACCATGTGCTTGTCCTCTTCAGCCACGTTGGCGATCGGGTTGAAGCTAATCGGAAAATCACGATCGGCCGGATCGATCACCACCACGTCGTTGATGCGATTCTCTGGAATGAACTCGAGCATCGAGTTGATCAAATCTCCGTGCGGATCGATCACTCCGACGCCGTGGCCAAAAAAGATGTCCGCCCGAATCAACTGTTCGAGCAGCTTGGTCTTTCCCACGCCAGACTTTCCAATAACGTAGAGATGACGGCGGCGATCCTTGCGCTTGATACCGAAAATATACCGTTCGCCGGCATACCCGCGGCTGTAATTTGTTTGACCAAATAGGGAGATGTCCGCGTCAGGGATCGACCCTTTGACCGGAACAGTTTCTGGCGGCTCATGGCGACGAGCAACGAACGCCTCAAACTCGGGCGGCGTTGTTGGCGCTGCAAATGATCCGAACCCACCTTGGAGATCGTCTTCCATACATTACCAAGGAAATAAATCATTACCACCCGACGGCTTGGTTGGTGCTGGAGTCGAGGATCCACCACCTGAAGGAGATGATGATCCACCTCCGCCACCAGAACCAGACCGGCGTCGACGGCGCCGGCGCTTTTTCTGCTCTTCAGTCTCTCCGCCAGAACTCGAACCGCCAGCCGGGCTTGTCGGCGCGGGGCGAACAACGCTCGGGGTCGATGGAACTTTCGGCTCCGTAGTAGTCGCCTTAATAATCGGCGCGGCCGGTTTATTGAGCTCGGTAAGAGAAACAGGGGCAGCGGCATCTTTTTGCGCTAGATCCGTTTCCACCACTTTTGGCGGCTCCGGACGAGCCGGAGCTGAAGAATCGGCCGGTTTTGGCAGCGCCGGAGTTACCGGCTTCGCATCCGTCGGTTTGGCCGCAGGTGCCCCATCGGCCGGCTTCCCTGCCTTGCGTTCTGCACGAACGATCTCAATGCACGTTTCGCAGTAAATCGGCCGCGAGCGATCCAACTCAACTGGCAGCAGCATCTTCTTGCCGCAGCGCGTACAGTCGTATTCGTTCAACTTTTTTGCTCCGCCCATCTTTGGCGGCGGTAAGGCCGCAGCCGCTTCCGGCGTCAAGGCGCGTTTTGTTTCGCTCCACGAAACGATTGACGCCTCTACATCTTCGCGCGGACGCGCGTACTGCCGACGCGAAGCGGCAACGACCACATCCGTTGAATTGGTACGCGCACTGATCGGCGGCAAGGTCGTTGCTGAAAATGGATCCGATGCGATCCCATCGATCATCAACTTCAAATAAACGTTGAACTTCGGCAAGTTGACCAAGTCCTCTTCCGTGAACCGCGGAGCAAATTCCGTGGCCATCTTTTCCGCATCCCCCGCCCCGACGCGATAGGCAACCATCGTCCCAACGTTCCCGAATACGGCGGAGGCAACTTCCTCTTCCAACTGCTCGATGTACTGATGCGCCATGATCAGGGCCAAGCGATATTTACGCGCCTCGGACAAGATGTTGGCGAAGGATTCTGTGGCGAAGTTTTGAAACTCGTCGATGTAGAGGTAGAAGTCCTGACGATCAGGCTCTGGAATGTCCACGCGCTCCATCGCCGCCAACTGCATCTTGGTAATAAGCATCCCACCGATTAGGCGCGAGGCGTCCTCCCCCACGCGTCCTTTGGCCAAGTTGATGATGAAAATTTTGCGTTCGTCCATGATCTTTCGCGGAACGATCGTTGACTTTTGCTGACCGACGATGTTGCGAATAAGCGAGGTCGACAAAAACTGTCCAACTTTGTTTTGAATCGGGGCGATCGCTTCTGATCGAAACTTTACTTCCCACTGCTCAAACTCCGTAATCCAGAACGACTTCACGACTGGATCTTTAATTTGCACGATCAAGTGACGACGGAAATCCTGATCTACCAACAGGCGATTAATTCCAAGCAACGTATTGCCCGGCATTTCGAGGAGCGACAAGATCGCCATGTTCATGATGTGCTCCATACGTGCACTCCACACGTCCGGCCAGATCTTTTTAAACACCCCCATCAGCCCAGATGCAATAAGATGTTTATGATCCGGATTAATCGACTCGAGAATATTAAAGGCAACCGGATAGTCCGCGTCCGCCGGGTTAAAATAAACGACGTCATTAACCCGATGCGGCGGAATAAAATCAACGATCTTTTCGGCAAAGTCTCCGTGTGGATCGATCAGCCCGATACCATGGCCCATGTAGATATCGGCCAACACCATGTTTTCCAGCAACGTCGACTTCCCCACACCGGTCTTTCCGATCAGATACATGTGACGGCGGCGATCATCGGTTTTGATCCCGAACTTTTTCAGCTGATTACGAAAATTTGTCCGACCAAAAAAGATGATGTCATTTTCATGATCGTGATCGTACGGCGGCGGGCCCGCTTTTTCGTGCCCCGTCGTGTCCGGCGAAGCGCCGTGATGTGTGTGAACGTGGTCCTCCATACTATTCGAAGTTGGGGTCAATCATCCGACGGATTTCGTCAGGAATGCCGTCGGTTGCGGATGGATGACTCGGGGCCTGGGCCTTTGGCGCAGGAACAGCATGTTCAGGGACGGAAGCAGGATGCCCTGGGGTCTGCGGCACATGTGGCGCGACATCCGGCTCAACCGGAAGCCCGATCGGCGGAGCGGCTTTACGTTCGTGCGTCCGTGGGGCTTCTGCATGATGTTCCTTTGATTCTGGATGCTGGTGAGCCACCGCAGCGCCGTGTTCATCATGATGAGCTTCTGGCGAAGCAGTACGCGGACGACCAGGTATCGTTGGCTCAATAAATTCCACCGGCATCGCCAAACGCGAAGGCTTTTTGCCCGCTATTGCACCAGTAAAATCAGCCGCGCCCGGTTCCTCATACGGCAACTGCACCGGTGGTTCCGCACGCTTGGCAACGGTCTTTTTCACGAACGGAGCAAGGATGGTGATCGTTGGGAAGTGCCAGAGTGAAGCCAATTCTTCCACGTTCAGAATATTGCCATGGAGTCCATATTCTTCATCACGGTGGATGTAGGACTTAATCAGTCTTCGCTTGCGCTTTTCCAACGACCAGTTCTGCCAAAAATAATCTGTCTTCGGCGTAATTTTCCCGACGCGTCCAAACCAGTTCGTGTTTGGGTTCATGTATTGGAACATGATGGACGCGATCATCTTATCACGCGGACCCTTTTTATACACCTCTTTTTTCGCGACATACGCATGACGAATCTTCACCAACATCGCCGGCTTTTGAATCTTCTCCGTCACTTTATCCAAACGTTCCTTGTCGATCGGTGTAGAACGCAAGAATTTCCAAGGGTCTTCCTTCTTTTCTTCGTGCGCATCGGCTCCGCCCCCAAACATCGCCACCCCAAATTGCTGAGCGGCTTCGATTGGCAAGGAAGAAAGTTGACCGAGCGTTTCGCCCAGAATCCCAGCCTTTTTATGCGCGTCCTTAGATTCTTTTCCGATCTCTTTATAAATATACTCCACCCCTTTTTTGGTCCAACTCGTCTTCGCTTCACCTAACGGCATGCACAAAATCTGGGTGGCAAACACCTCTCCTGGTTGAAGGCGGGAAATCTGCTCCAACCAGATTCCTACGGGGTCTTTAATTTCTTGTGAGAGCTTGTGCTCGAACTCCGGCCAGGTGCGAATCGGAAAGTAGTACGGCTGGCTCAACTTCTGTTCCGTCCCCCAACAGTCATGCGTATCATTCGGGTACTGCTCGGGCCAATCATGGGCATAATCATGCGCTTCGCTGATTTCAGCATCCGGATACTGTGCGTAAATCGCCGCTTCGATCATATCGCGAAACTTTGTCGGGGTACGAACATAGTACTGAATGTATCCACCATCAGAGACCAGCTCAAAACTAAAAACAGGCGCGACTTCCCCGTCGATCCATTGCTCCTTGAACGTTGCTCCACCCCAGGCCGCCGCACAAGAAGCAAAAATCTGCTCAACCGCTTGTGGCGACTGTTCGGTCATCTTTGGCACATCGATTGCCAAAAGGATGTATTTCATCGCGTGTCGGAAATGGTGTTGGCGATTGAACTTCCAGACTTCAAAAAACCCCCAGATCAACACTCCCGCGATCGGAATCCAGGCGACATACGGAAACGCCTTGACTAAAAAAACGTCCGGCCTTTGGAGAAAGGCGAAAAGAAAGGAAAGGTCGATTTCAATCTCAGGCATAGACCGTCATTATTTTAGCACAAAAACAAACGACACGGGAGCGCAGGGCCCCGTGCCGTTTGAGGATATCTTGATTAGCGCTTCCACTTCTCCCAAACAACAAGAAGTGGCGAAGCGATGAAAACCGATGAATACGCCCCAGTGGCGATACCGATCATGAGAGCCAGAGCGAATTGACGCGTTGTGTCCCCTCCAAAAAAGTAGACAGCAACAAGGGCGAGTAAGGTTGTCAGCGTAGTATTCAGGGAGCGGGCCAGTGATTGATTGACGCCGCGATTGACGACCTCTTCGAACGGATCTTCACTCGATCGCTGAGCGAGATTTTCACGGGTGCGATCAAAGACCACGATCGTATCATTGATCGAATACCCAAGAATCGTGAGAATCGCTGCCACAAAGGCAGAATCAACCTGGTACCCGTAGAAATGGCCGAGGAAGGCGAACACCCCGAGTGGCACGATCACGTCATGTAACGCTGTGACCATCGTAAGGACACCGTATTTCCAGGATGTAACAGGATGAGCAACCTTGCGAAATGCCCAGGCCACGTACAACACAATCAGGATGAGCAGGACAACCACGGACCAGATCGCCTTACGAGCGAGCTCTGCACCGATCACCGGACCGACAAAATCGAAACGCAGTTCTTCCGTCTCTCCGAACGACGTTTCGATGGCCGTCAGAAGCGCCTGGTGCTGTTCTTCGTTTAGGGCCTGCAAGCGGATCAGATAATCGCCGCCCTCTGATGCCTGAACACGCACCTCGCCAAACCCTTGTGATTCGATGAGTTCACGCATCTGCGTATTCGATGCTTCTCCCGAAATACGCAGTTCAATCAACGACCCGCCAGTAAAATCAACGCCAAGATTTAATCCGTAAGCGACCAATCCGTAGATACTCGCCACAAGGAGGATTGCCGAGAAGCCGAACCAAATCTTTCGCTGTTTGATGATGGGAAATTGCATACTATTTTCCGAAAAGCCAAGGGAAGCGTCGAGCGCCGGTGAATGAAGCGAGACGTAAGACGACGCGGGTGATCACCACTGCCGAGAACATGCTCAACAACACCCCGATCGACAGCGTCAAGGCAAACCCCTTAATAAAGCTCGTGGAGAACCAGAAGAGAATAAACGAAGCGATCAGCGTCGTTAGGTTCCCGTCGCGAATCGACGGCCAGGCGCGCACAAATGCCTCTTCAAGCGCCGACGGAACATCGCGGCCGCTTCGCACCTCTTCCTTCAATCGTTCGAAGATCAAGACGTTTGCATCAACGGCCATCCCCATCGATAGGATAAACCCGGCCACACCCGCGAGGGTGATCGTCACGTCCAAGCCTTTATAGGCGAGTAAGTTCAAGACGGCGTAGCCAGCCAAGGTCAGCACAGCGACCGCCCCTGGCAAGCGGTAGTACAGAATCATGAAGAGCGCAACGAGGCCGAAACCGATCAACGCGGCGTCGATCGATTTGGCTAAGGATTCCTGTCCGAGCGTTGGTCCGACCGTTTGCTGAGAAACGAGAGTGACCGGAACGGGCAAGGCACCGGCATTTAAACGCTGAGCGAGTAATTTGGCTTCGGCCAGGGTAAAGTCCCCGGTGATAACCGCCTGTCCGCCACTAATGCGCTGCTGGACCATCGGTGCGCTGATCACTTCTCCGTCGAGGAAAATGGCGATCTGCTCGCCAATGTGCGCACCGGTAAGCTCAGCAAAAAGTTCTCCGCCTTCACTATCAAAGTTCAGCGAAACGAGTGGAGCGCCAGTATTTGGATCAAATTCTACTCGCGCCGTTTCTAGCTGCTTTCCCGAAAGCCCGGTGTTCTGCCACTGCTCAAACGGGAACAGATCACCAGCCAGTGTTTTGCGAACGCTCAGGTGCTGGAGATGATAGGTCGTGATCGGGCGCTCTCCTCGCTTGTAGATCAGGTGATAGCCGTATTCCGTTTCCACGGCCGATGTGGAGATCGCTCCAACAGCGAGCGCTTGTGCCGCGGCGTCAAAGGCAGGTACCGTCCCGCCCGGCTGAATCCAGCCCAAATCTCCACCCGCTTCGGCCGCCCCGTCTTCCGAGTATTGCATGGCAAGATCAGCAAAATTCTCCCCGTTCACCTTGGAAAGGATTTCCGAAATAATCAGACTCGCTCCGATCTGATCGCGGTCAGAGGCACAGCCGGTCGCCCCTTGAAAACAGACCAAAATATGCGAGAGCTGCATTTCGTTGGTGTCTGTCGAAGGTTCAACGTACTTGAAGATCGAGTAGCTGTTCGTTAGTGCATAAACGTTCGGCAGAACGGTGCCTGCCGCGTAGCGATTCTTGGTAATGTCATCAATGACCGCTTGATACACCCCGCCAGAAACGGACGGGAGGTCACCCCCGAGTGTTTCTGGATCCGCCGCAGCTGTGTCTGTCGCAAATTGCAAGAAATCTGTGACCGAACGAGCATCAGCAAGGAGCCCGTCCGCCTTGGTTTTTTCCAGAGCATTAGCAGCATCAATTTGTGCCTGCTGTTCTTCCGTCAGGTCGCCGGTATATTCAAGATTCTGTTCTTTAAATTCCAAAATCGGTGTCTCTCCGATCTGCTTAATCGCTTCGGAGATATCGAGCACACCGGCCAATTCAATGATCACCCGGTAGTGACCGTCCACCACGGTCGTCTGCACGAGCGGCTCAGCCACCCCAAAAGCGTTGACACGGCGCTCAATCACATCTTTCACCCCGTTCAACGCTTCGTCGCGATCCGCCTCCGCGATCTGACTCATGTCTGCCTCGTACACTAAATGCGCTCCGCCTTGCAGATCAAGGCCGAGACGAAAATCCGCCAGGCTAAGCGGCGGGAGCCCTGGGACGCGATTCCAGGTCTGATTTGGGAACGCGACCACGGTCGAAAACAGGAACAGAACGAAACAGGCGGTCGCTGTGGCCCATGTTATCCAACGGGGCCGGATAGAATGTGTGCGTCGTTTCATAGAACGTCGCTATTCTACTCGGCCTATGAAAATCTCGCAACTACGACATCCAGGTCAAAACAACAGCCATGGCAAGCAAGCTCACAAGGTAGTGTCCGCCATCAATAGCAAACCAGGTCCAGCTCTTCTTGGTCCAAGCGATCGCAGCAATTTGTAGGGGAACGATAAACCCGAGCCACATCCAAAACGCCCCTTGCAACGCTTCGTTTACATGAACGGCCTCTGCATAGGCAAGGACATGAGCAAACACATACGCCGTTAAAAAGGTTCCCACAAACTGCAGCGCGTACTCTTTTGCCATCCCTTTCTCTTTTGCCTTTTTGATATCCGCATCCGTCGCCTTCATCTCCTTCATCCACATCTTGCCGAACAACAGCGGTGAATACCACAGCCCTCCGACCACGAACGCAACGACGGTGGCCACAAGGGCCGCCACGATATTGACCTCCACGATTTGCATAGCGTTGAACGCGAAGAATTAAAGACCGAGCAGCTCTTTGACTTTAGGGATGATCACCTCTGGAACAAGATTCGTTTTGACGATGAAGCAAGAAACACCGCTGTCGTTTGCGATCTGGACACTGCCTTCGTCGTCCAGGTTGGAAAGGACGATGATCGGCGTTTTTTTGCAGGCGGCATGCTCGCGAATCTGACCGATCATGGTCAGCCCGTCACCGCCCGGCATGATAATGTCCGAGATAATCAGATCCGGTTTTTGGGCACAAGCCGTTTCGTAGCCAACCCCGGCGTTATCAGCTTCGATCACTTCGAATCCCTCCTTGACGAGCATCAACTTGAGTAGGTCACGAATCTGCACTTCGTCATCAATAATTAAAATGCGTTTTGCCATATGCGATTACTCTATCACATACGTTCGCACCTCGCCAAAACCGATTTCAAGCGCCGCTACATCTGCATCAGAGATCTCTTCCAGGTGCTTGACCAGTGCTCTGAGGGTGTTGCCGTGTGAGCAGAGCATGACGTTCTTCCCCGCCGCCACATCCGGCCGAATACACGTTTCAAAATACGGCAACATGCGCGTATGCACATCTTTCAACGTCTCTCCGCCCGGCACCGGATAATCCCAACTACGACGAATCTTTTGAAACAGCTCCTCTCCGACTTCGGCCTGAATCTGCCATTTGTTCTTGCCTGTCAGTTCTCCGTAATCGCGCTCGATCGTCGCGTCATGCACCCGATGATCGACATGGTGCCAACCGAGGTGATCGCGAATCAGCTCCCAAGTGCGCTTCACACGGCCGAGCGACGAGGTGTGACAGATGTGCACTTCCAGATCACGCAATTGCTCCGCCGCCGTCCGCGCTTGCTCGATGCCGAGATCGGTAAGACCCACATCCGTATGCCCCGTCCACAGCCCCAACTTATTCCATTCTGATTCCCCATGCCGCACCAAAATCAATGTACCCATACTAATCGAACGCAATCACCTTCATCGCCTTCCAATCAATCCCTTTCTGGTCATACATACTTCCCGCATCCCCTTGAAACGTATCCGCTTCTGTGAATCCAAGGAGAGCGACGCCTTCCATTACACGGGCCTCATTTGGACCCTCGACCTCGACGAACGGAGGAAGGAGCGGCCACTCATCAATATCGAACGTTAAATCATCAAGTGTGTAGGTAATGCGTTTCGTCTCAATCAGTTGTTTTGCGTCCAATCCGATCGCTTCAAAAAAGGCTTTTGCTTTGCCCATGTCCGAAATTTCAAGCTCAATCTCTTCACTTGCACTCACCCCAGCTTCGGAGCTGAGTGGATTACGTTTGTACGCAAGCTCAACTTTTCCTGAGCCGTTATCGCGCACACGAATAAAGGCATTCTTGGCGTCCAATCGGCGATCCGGATAATCAAAGGTGATCCGTTTCTGAAGAACGTCCTTCACCTTCTTCGCCCCGAGCGCTTCGAGCTTTTTAGCGAGCTCCGCCTTATTAATCCCTAAAACACGCGTTTCAAATTCCTTCATACCCGGTGATCTTAGCGCGGATTACGGACTTTGCAAAATTTGATGAGATGTCGGTGCGCGGGACAGCGAGCTCGGAGACGTACTAAAAGGTACGATGACGAGCGAGCAGGGACCCGCAAACCGACAGATCGCAAATTTTGCAAAGTCCGATAAAACCAAATCCCCGGCCACAAGGGCCGGGGCGGGTTTGAAAGGCGAATGTCGGTCAGGCGTAAACTGTGTTACTAAATCCTGTCGAAGATCCTTGGATTGCTCCCTATCGCGTTGGAACCGTTCAAACGTATCGATGCATCGATTGCAATAACACCAGAATACACGATTCAGGGCTATTTGTCAAGGGAAAAGCCTACTTCTTGGCTAACTTTAGCCTAGCATTGACTTTAGCGCCAAACATGCTACTCTCCCCTGTCCCACCAGGAGGTCTTATGGGTCACAAAAAACACCCGTGGCGCCTCCACGTCAAAAAGGGGGCCCTCCAAGCGATCAAAGAAGGCCGCAAGCGCCTCCTGGTCCGCCTGGATGAAACGGTCTTTGTCCGACACCAGGCCAACGAGAAGATCACCATCTGCAGCGGCGACTACGCCTGCACCTGCCTGGTGACGGCCATCCGGAGATATCCGACGCTCGAGGAACTCCTGGCGCACGAGGATCTGACGGCCCTCGACCACGGCGATCGAAGGACCACAGAGCTCTACTTCGTCGACACCTTCGGCGACATCCCTGAAGGCAAGCAGCTCATCGTTCTCGAGCTCGTCCTTCTCCGCCGCGGGCAAGACGTCCCTCGGGCCAAGCACAACAAATGACGGACTCGCGCCACTCGCGGGTCCGTTCATCGTTTAGATCCCCTCGATGGCTCGACGGAGTTCATCCGGAGAATCTACAATAGCCGACGGCTCTCCTTGCTTCAGCGTTTCTTTATCATGAAATCCCCAACTGACTGCGATCGAACGCACCCCACACTTGGTCGCTTCACGAATGTCACCGAGAGTGTCGGTGATGAACAAACAATCTTCCGGAGCGACCTGATACAACTCCTTCAGCATGTTGATCTTGAACACTTTGCTGGTGTGCACATCGCCACCCAAAATTGTGTCGAAGAACTGCCCCAAGTCATGCAAATGTAAATACTGTCGCAAAGGGGCGTTGATCGTGGAAGAGACGATTGACAGCGCATACTTCGACGAGAGTTCGCGCGCCAACTCCTTCATCCCCTCAACGGGCAGAACTTCCATCAACGCCGGCGTGTACAGTTTGAAAAACAGATTCTCTGCCGATGGTTTGGCTTTCTGGGTTTGTTTCACGACCTCGAAGTGCTCGAAGATATTTCCATGAAACCAGGTGCGATACTCTTCGCGCGGGACTTCTTTCCCTGAGGACTTGATGCTCGCGGCGTACGACAATTCAAATGAATCGACAAACACACCGTCAAAATCGATCATTAGTAGCTTCATACCAACGCGTTTACATCCGCCAACACCTCCTCCGCGTGATCAGCCGGCTTTACATCTTCATAGACTTTCGCAATTTTGCCCTTCGGATCAATCAAAAACGACCAGCGTTTGATCCCCATGTACTCACGACCCATGAACTTTTTCTTCCCCCAAACGCCGTAATCGTTGACTAACGTTTTCTCCTCATCAGCTAAAAGCGTGAACGGAAGATCATACTTCTCCACAAACTTTTTGTGCTTTTTCACCGGATCAACGGAAGCACCTAACACAACGATCCCTGCTTTCTTAAACGCTCCGTAGTTATCGCGAATCGTACAGGCCTCTTTGGTACACCCCGGAGTATCATCTTTCGGATAAAAATAGAGCAATACAAACTTCCCCGCGTACTCTTTGAGCGTGTGCAACTTTCCGTCTTGATCAGGAAGCTCGAACCCTGGGGCCTTGTCTCCAACTTTTAGTGCCATAGTTATGGCAAATACCGTTCTTGCATCAAGACGATTCCGGTCGGGTTGTAGGTCACGTCGAACAGATCTGGGGTGACGTGAATGCTGTAGTAAGCGCAGTCGATCGGTGCGTCGAGACAGGCGCGGCGCGCGGCGAGGTATTCGTCAAAGGTCATCACTTCGTAGCTGTCCTCTTCCTGCTTACAACGGTCCGACATACAGAGAACTTTGACCACGGTCTGCTCTGTGTTCTCAAGCGCCTGCCAATTCTCACCCTCTTCTTCCACATAAAACGGTGTGTTCACATCCGCGTCAACCTGCCACTCTGCTACCTTAAACGTCACGGATGACTCATCGATTTCATAAACGGACCAAAGCTGGGTGTATGTTTCGCGTTC
The DNA here is from genome assembly GCA_947084965.1 of uncultured Parcubacteria group bacterium. Taxonomy (GTDB): domain Bacteria; phylum Patescibacteriota; class Patescibacteriia; order UBA9934; family CAMTUG01; genus CAMTUG01. The sequence continues at coordinate 349,413 of CAMTUG010000001.1, read as the reverse complement.
GATCTCTTGGGTTGTAGCGATAGAACCTTGTACAAAACCGGCGATCAACACGATCGCAAATGAGATCAAGATCGATTTCACCCAGGATAACGCCTTGTCTTTCATCAACCAACCAATGACGGCACCAACCGCGGCGTGACAGGCAACGAGCGTCAGGAAGCTGGCGACCACGACTCCGGTTTGCGTCGTCACGCTGGCGTACCAAGGAAAGTTGATCGTTGAAAATGGGAGGTAATAGAAATAACTTCCAAACGCCCAGGTATCCGCACACTCCAGGTTATTAAAGAGGCAGGTCCCGATCACCCACAGCCAAAAGGCGGCATCAATCACGAGGAACGAAACGGTCCACTGACGAACGGATCGCTGAAGACTGGTCATAGGACGATAGATGAGATCGCGCCGATAACGGCGAGAATCAACCAAAAAAGATTAAGGACGGCGGGCTGCCAATTTTTTTGAGCCAAGGCATCGATGAGAATTCCGACCGCACCGATACCATTGAAAACAAAATACAGCATGCTGGTATTACTCCAAATGCGTAGAGTAAGGAGGGCGTAAGCGGCCAAAATAGCGACCACGCCGATCCAACCAAGCGCTTCGGTCATTGTCGTTGGGCGAAGTTTCATACCGCACGAACCTGGGTATTTGAATGAATCATACGACGCAATTCAGACTCAAGATACTCAACTTGCGCACGCCGACGTTCGTACACCTTGCCGGCACGGAGTTTGACGCGAGCAAGGGCGGCACGAGCTTTGGTCAGCTTAAATTCAAGAAGTCCGATGTCGTGGGCGCGGCTGATGATGCGGTCTTTCATCAGGACGATCTTCGGTGGCACGTGTAAGTCACGGACGACGTTGATCCAAGAAAGTGCCTTCAGCACATAATACGTCAGATCAAGCTCCCACCAGAAAAATCCTTGGCGAGCGGAGGCCATAAAGTGATGGTGATTGTTGTGCCAGCCTTCACCAAATGTGGCGAGTGCAAGGAAGAAGTTGTTGCGGCTGGCGTCCGGCGTAGCAAAACGACGACGACCGAACACGTGGGCCAGAGAGTTGATGAAAAAGGTGTTGTGGCTCACGAGTACAGCCGAGAGGAAGAAACCGATGAATAACGCACTCGCGCCCCAGAGCAAGAAAACCACCGCACCGAGGATCACGGACGGAAAAATAAAATGGCGATCCAGCCAACGCAGTTCCGGGAACTTGGTCAGATCCTGAATGTTGTCAAACGAAACGGTTTTGGACTTCTCAGACAAGATCCAACCGATATGACTCCACCAAAACCCCTTGGTCGGTGAATGCATGTCACGATCCGTGTCCGAGAACTGATGATGATTGCGATGATGCGCCGCCCACCACAGCGGCCCCTTCTGCCAGGCGAGCGTACCCCCAAGGGCCATCACAAACTGGGCCACCCGGCCGAGTTTGTACGTTCGGTGCGAAAAGTAGCGATGGTAACCAGCGGTGATAAAAAACATCCGCGCGGCATAGAGCACAGCGCAGAGGAAGACACTAAACCACGTCACTCCAGTAAAAATGGCGAAGAACGGCATCAGGTGGATCAACAAAAACGGGATCGCCAAGGAATAGCCGTGAAATTTCATACGTTACTATCCTACCACACTATGCGGCATCCAAATACGTTTCCCCAGATTGATACGCCTTGATCAGCCAGGCGCTCACCTCGGTCAGCGGGAGCGGCGGGTTAGCTACGTCATACCACCCCCAGCTCTCGCACTTCTCCGGCTCCATCACCTGCGGCTCTCCTTCTACCCAGTCGGCCACCACCCCGATCATCACAAAATGCGTCGGATTATGGAGATGATTATTCATCACCCCGACAAATCGCACCGGCCCAATCTTGATTCCGGCCTCTTCATAACATTCACGTTCTGCACAAGCCTGAAACGACTCCATGTTGTCGAGCTTCCCGCCCGCCACCCCAAACTTGTCCGCCGCAAAACTCCCTTTGCGAAAATTCAACAGCACCTTCCCCTCTTTCATCACCATGACGGAAATGACGACTGTTGGTTTGTTTGGCCTAAGTTCGGACATACTCGTCTGCAATTCGAAACTTTTTGAAACACGTTTCGACATACGGAAGAAGCTCGCTCTTTGAGGCCATGAGTTCATTCCGAATCGCTAGAGCAACCGCCGTCCCGTGAGGAATAGTAAACTTTGATCCTTCCTCGATCTTATCGGACGCCTCGTGCGCACCACGCATGATGATATGCGAACCTTCTTTTGTTTCCTCCGGATCAATATCCAAACACACGGCTTTTAACGCCGCGGCCCAAAGAATTGATCGAAGAAGGACCGCACGATCGTTAAATGGATCAAACTGATCCGAGGCAAGAAACTGGAGCAGCGGGCGCGATTGATACACACCGTGCTTAATAATCTCCCCCATGCCGACACGAATCTGTGCATCGGGCAATGCCTCGAGAAATCGCGAATCAACGACAATTCGGTTCGGTTCGTAAAAACTTTTGTGCGTGTGCTTTTGGTATGAAGCCCCTTCCACACGATTCGCCCGCACTTTGCCCCCGATCGCTCCGTCGGACATGGAGAGTACCGTAGTCGGGACATAGATCAAATCAGATCCAATCTTTTCAGCGATGTACGCCGAAACGTTGGTGATAATTCCCCCACCGACAGCCACAACAACTTCAATCCCCGCGCTCTCGAGCTTGTGTTCTTCGATGAACGCATCAATCCAAGCACAGTTTTTGGTCTCTGATTCAACGGGCGTGATCCAATAAACTGTCGCATCTGTAGGGATCGATTTCGTAACCCACGGCAGGTCCTGCAATGCCGCATCAATAATCACCAACGTTTTTTTATCCACGAACGCTGTTTCCATCGGAGCAACATCGTACGTATATTCTTGAAGGACCTTTGCTCGTGGATGTGATGTCGGAACTTCGAACGACGCGTGAAAATGCACCAGGTCTTCATCAGGGATCTGAGAAAAACTCTGATCAAGTTCGGCGGTGGCATCCAGAATCTGCTGATAAAGACCTGACATATCAACCAATGTTCTTCTTGACCCAACCGCTCGTGTGCAGATACGCAAAGGCGGAGATCGTTGGACCATCTTTGATCGTCCCGTCGTTGATCATCTGCGACAACGCATCAAAACTGACACGCCTCACTCCCATCCCTTCTTCGCCAGCTTCTAGATGCTGTTCGCCCTCGACGAGATCCGTTGCCAGATACGCATGGCAGGCCTGCGTACAATGGCCATTGGCCACATAAAACATACCGATCTTTTGCATGACTCCAGCGGTCATCCCGGTTTCCTCAGCAAGCTCTCGTGCAGCGACCTCATCCGGCGAATGCTCATCCGCGCTCCCCATCGGAAACTCCCAGGAGTAAGCGTCGATCGGATAGCGATACTGTCCGACAAGAACAAACTTCTCCCCATCCCACGGGATGACGAGAGAAAAGTCTGTACGATGCAAAACGTTATACATCAGCCGCTTGCCAAAGTCGGTTTCGACTTCGTCTTCGGTCACGCGCATCCATTTGCTCGTATAAACGTCTTTTGTTGAATGCACTTTCCACGGCATACTATCGATCCTTTTGGAACTTCACCGAAAACGCCGGCACCCACTTTTGATTCCATTCGTCCACGATCTCAACCGTTTCGCCGGCCATAAACTTGGTGATCGTTGCGTCCGTGAGCAACTGCATGTCGGTCTTGATCTCTTCGGTCAGATCATCTAACTTCTGCGCTTCGCTGGCAGAAAAAGCGCGCACTTCGTTTTTGATCGAGGCCATCTCCTCACGAATCTTCTTCGCTTCTTCGGCCAGCGCCTGATACTTGGCATTATTGGCCAACTCGTCGCGAATCATCTTGGCCGCTTCGGCCCGCTCTTTTTTGTTGATCTGGATCCGCTTGTAAATCTCTTCATGGCTCATCATAACGTAAAACGAAAGTGCGTGAGGCCACGATTATACCGCATTCAGAACCTCGGGCAACTCCGCAATCCCATCACCCCCACCCATATGGCCACGGTCGTGCAAAACGATCGTCTCTGCACCGAGGCGGTCTTTGAAAAATTCTACGTTCTCGAGCGGGACAAAGTGATCGTTGTCAGAAAAAATGGCGATGACTTTTCCAGCGTTCGCTTTTGCTGTATCTGTGTCGATCGGGGTCGTGAGCCATGGCGCAGCAACCGTTTCATCGTCCGAGGTCCCGATGGACCCAGGGATCAAGGTAAAAAATCCAGCCACAGCGACGAGCCCGCCAATTTTTTTCTCAATCGATGCGAGATAGCGTAAACAGGTCTGCACCCCGATGCTGTGACCGATGAGCACCAACTCCTCATCTGGTTCCCCGACAACCTCAGCGAGTTTCGGCACCCACGCCTCGATCTTCGGCGTCGCCGCTTCTGGCATCTGTGGCACTTCTACCACGAACCCGCGCGCCTCAAGCTCGCGCTTCAACCACGGAAACCAACACTCCTCCGGAAACCCGTCCCAGCCATGAACAATAATCGCGCGTTTCATAACTATTATTCAGCTTCAACAAGCAACTTTCTGATCAGATCGATCGGAGCGCCAGCGAAACTGTTCAAATCACCTTCGATGTGATCCATGTGTTCGGTAAACATCGGATCTTCGGCTTTCAAGGCACCGCCGCAAGACATCACGTCTCCTTGAGCGATAATCGCATTGATGGCGCCAGCCAACGTTGGCTTGTAAAAAACTTTGGCGCGATCGATCCCTTCAACACGCTTGCCTGTCTGCGTGTTGGTTACCACAACGCCATTAACCGCTTCTGCTGGATGATCGAGATAGCAAGCAAGATCTGATCGCGCTTCAAGCTCGTCTTTGGGCTTTTCAAGCACGCGCCCATTGCAAACGACGACTTGATCAGACGTGATTAACAACGACGGTTCGCGAATCTGCGCCATGAGCGCGTCCGCTTTGGCATGAGCCAGAGCCAAGACCAGTGCCTCGGGATCATCCCGTCGAATCGCCTTCTCATCAATATCCGGCGCCATCGTTTCGATCACAAACCCCGCTTCCCTCAAAAACTGCGCCCGCCACTTGGAAGATGAACCGAGGATGAGTTTCATAGTAGATATTTGTGATACTTATCGCTGTTTCAAAAAACCATGCGTCATCGGGTGACAGGTGTCTGGGGTTAATTCAGCATTAGGCACCCACTCCATCGCCGAAATTTCATTTGGATCGACAACGTTCACAGCCGATGCGTCACGCACATCATCCACGAGTTCGACACGATAAAAGAGTAACACAGATTGAAAAAACTTTTTGTAGATCTTGCTATAAAACGCTTGAGAATCGATCCATAAAGGACGTTCCTCGACAACACGAATTTTATAACCGGTCTCTTCAAAAAACTCTCGCACCACAGCCTCCGTAAAACGTTCATCAAACTCAACGCCACCACCTGGAAACTCCCAATCCCCCACCCCACGACCATCCTTGATCATCAGAGTCTTTCCGTCTTTTTCGAGAACGCCATATGCGGAAGGTCGCCAGAAGACCCTCTCGCCTTCTGGCAACTCGTACTGTACTCCATCCGTGTCGCGAAAAAGTTGTTTGGGCATACTATGCTCCGTGACATTTCTTGAACTTCTTGCCGGAGCCGCAGGGACAGAGGTCGTTGCGGCCGACGGAGGAGTAGTCGGGGGCGTTGGGGTCAGCGGGGGCGGATTCGGTGGCGACTGCTGCGGCCGGGCCGGTAGATTTGCCCATCGTTTTAGCGGCGCCGCTGAGCATCACGCCAGCGCGTTGAAACAGTGACGGCATGTTTTCGAGCGCTTTCTTGGCTTGAGCCACGTGGGCGGACATTTTGAAGAAGTTATGGACGACTTCGCCTTGAATCGCGTCTTCAAGTCGCTGAAAGTGCATCCGCGCTTCGCGTTTGTATTCAATCAACGGATCACGCGAACCATAGGCGTGCAGTCCGATCGAGGTGCGTAGTTCGTGCATGACGGTTAAGTGTTCGATCCACAAACGATCAATGGCGCGCAGGAGCATATTGCGTTCGATGCGGGTGCGTTCTTCTGCATCTGCCACGTCAGTTTCAAACTTGTCGTACGCCTCATTGGCAATCTCCATCACTTTTTTGATGAACGCATCGCGCTGCTCGGCAAGTTTGTACTTGTCGCGCGAAAGCGGAGTGATGATGGCGTGCAATTCGTCCTTCAACAACTGCGTCAGCGGCAGAATCGTTGCCACAACCTCTTCAATCTCTTTTCGATTCTGATCCGGTTCTGCCGTCACTTCCGGCGAAGCTTCGCCGGTGTGGAACAACACGACCTGTTCCACCTCTTCTTCAATCAACGTCAAAATCTTTGAACGCAAATCTTTCGTCACCAAAATCTCGTCGCGGCGCTTGTACATCACTTCGCGATGCTTGTTCAAGACATCATCGTAGTCGAGCAAATGTTTACGTGTATCAAAGTTGTGACCTTCCACGCGCTGCTGAGCCTTTTCGAGCGATGAGGTGACCATCTTCGCTTCAATCGGCTGGTCTTCAGGAATGCCGAGCTTATCCATGATCCCTTTAATGCGATCAGAACCGAAGATGCGCATCAAATCGTCTTCCATCGAAACATAGAATTGGGTCACGCCCGGATCGCCCTGGCGACCGGCGCGACCGCGCAACTGATTATCAATGCGACGTGATTCGTGGCGCTCGGTGCCGATCACACACAATCCACCAAGTTCACGCACCTGCTTTGCCGCTTCTGCATCCGGCGGGTTGCCGCCGAGAATAATGTCGACCCCGCGGCCAGCCATATTGGTGGCGATGGTGACGGCGCCCGGACGACCTGCCTGAGCGATAATCTCCGCTTCACGTTCGTGGTTTTTGGCGTTCAACAAACTATGTTTGATTCCGGCTTGGGTCAAAAGCATTCCAAGAATTTCGTTCTTGGCGATCGAGGCCGTACCGACCAACACCGGCTGACCTTTGGCCTGACGTTCAGCAATTTCTTTGACCACGGCCTTGAACTTGCCCATTTCGGATTTGTAGACGCGGTCCGACAGATCCTTACGCGCGTTGCCGTGATTGGTCGGGATGGACGTCACTTCAAGCGAATAGATTTTGGCAAACTCTTCCGCTTCGGTTGCGGCCGTACCGGTCATCCCGGAGAGCTTCGTGTACATGCGGAACAGGTTTTGGAAGGTGATCGTGGCGAGGGTCTGACTTTCGCGCTTGATCTGGACACCTTCTTTGGCCTCAATCGCCTGATGCAACCCTTCACTATAGCGACGGCCTTCCATGATGCGACCGGTGAATTCGTCGACGATCTTCACTTCGCCGTTCTGCACGACGTAATCGCGATCGAGTTTAAACAAGACCGACGCCTTGAGCGCTTGCTCCAAGTGATGCACCAGATGCGTTCCACCAGCGACGTACAAATTCTCAACACCAAGCAGTTGCTCCATTTTGTGAATCCCGGCTTCGGTCAGCGTGGCTGAGCGCATCTTTTCATCGATGTTATAATCCTCGTTCTCGTTCAAGTTGCGCACCAACTGAGCGAATTTGTTATACAGATCGGCCGATTCTTCCGCCGGCGCAGAAATAATGAGTGGCGTACGCGCTTCGTCGATCAAAATCGAGTCGACTTCGTCGATGATTGCGAAGTTGAGCGGGCGCTGAACTTTGGCTTCCATCGTCGGAGCCATGTTGTCACGCAAGAAATCAAAACCGAATTCGTTATTGGTGCCGTAGGTCACATCCGCTTCATACGCCTGCTTGCGCGACACCGGACGCAAGTAATCCATCTCGACATGAAAACTTCCTTTGATGTCACGGTTCTCGTCAAGCACTTTTTCTTCTTCCGTATCATGCTCAACTTTGAAATGCGGATCGTAGACAAAGGCCGCATCGTGCTGAACACAGGCGACCGAAAGCCCGAGGGCGTGGTAAACCTGCCCCATCCAGACACAGTCGCGCTTGGCGAGATAATCGTTGACGGTCACCAGGTGCACCCCTTTACCCGCCAGCGCATTCAAGTACACCGGTGCTGTGGCGGTGAGCGTCTTCCCTTCCCCAGTGCGCATCTCCGCAATCCCGCCGCGATGCAACACAATTCCCCCCATCAACTGCACATCAAAATGTCGCTGACCGAGTTTGCGCTTGGCCACTTCACGTGCCACAGCGAACGCTTCGGACAAAATCATGTCGAGCGTGGCGCCTTCTTCTAGCCGCTTTTTAAATTCTGCAGATTTCAAAAGGAGCGCTTGATCATCGAGCGCCTGCACCGTCGGTTCATGGGCGTTGATCTCCTCTACCCGTTCTCGCAATTCCTTAACGACCTTCACGTTCGGATCTCCAAAAAGCTTGTTCAAAATGCTCATAGTAGGCCTAGTATGCGCTTTGAGTGCCTAAAAATCAAGACCGCGTAATGCGGCGCCGTACTCGGTCTCGCCGACACTCTTTTCGTGCTCGTCTCTAAGAAAGGACACGACTGCGCGCGAAAAAAGTACTCGTCGGCTCGCACCTCCGCCGTCGCCGCACACCAGTAAAGGCGAGGCTTTCGCCCCGCCTCTTTGCTAGCGCCGATCGATCATCTTCTCTTTGGCTTTGACCAAGCGTTCTTTGAGCGTATCCTTGGCGCTGTCGATTGCGGCGTACAGATCTTCTTCACGTGCCTCGATGCGAATCAGATCGCCCGGAATCTCCATATTTACTTCGCACAAGTAGTACGGCCCTTTGTTGTGATGCTCCGTTTCCTTGCCAACCTCGATGTCGCAGCTGGCTACTGGTTCCCAATTTGTCGTAAACGGCGCGAGCGAGAGAAACTTTTCTTCCACATAGCTACGGATCGCGTCGGTCAATTCGATGTTCGTCGCCTTGATCTTATTAATCTGCATAACCGTGCTTGTTAAGATTAATTTTTCGGATAATCCGTCACGTACAGCATCAGATACGTTCCATCTAGGAGTTTACCAATAGAAAGGTCTTGCAGATAGCCCGCCCCTTGAAGGGATGCCTTATTTGCTACAAGCCGAGATCCGGATTCAGCGGTCCACGTTTTCCCGTCCGTTGAAACGAACGATTTGATATCTGTTCCAGGCTTGCCAAATCCGAACATCCGCACTTGGTCATCTTCAACGATCGGATTGGATCCGATATACGCTTCCTTACCGACCATGAACTGATACGGTTTTTGATCTGAAGTGAAGGTGATCCCGTCTGTAGAGGTGGCGTAATATTGCCGCGGCTGTTTTTCGTCGAGAACGTACATGTGCCACATCCCATTAAAATAGAACGTTGTTGAATCAATGACGGTGAAATCCATTTTGAGCGCTGTGCCGCCGTACGTAAAGTGAATGCCGTCGGTTGAGGTGCCGTAATTGATGCCGAGTTGATTGTCGGGGCGCGGATTCACTTCCCCGGTGTAGTACATACGGAACGTGCCATCTTCGAGCAAAACGACATCCGGATCGCTCGGGGCACGTTGTGATGGCCAATCTTCCAAAACGAGATGTTTGTACACCCAAGTTGCGCCGTTGTCAGTCGAGATAGCGACAACGGTCCATTCCGGTTCAATTCCGACCCCTTGCCCAATGTAATAAACGTAGATTGTGCCATCATCCGCCACGACCATGTCAGAAACGTTAGCCTGATCTGTAAAAACTTCGCCGGTGGGAGTAAATGTCATACCGTCTGTCGATGTTGCTGTGAGCAATCGACGTTCCCCCGCGCTGGCGGGCGGCGGGTTGCTCGCCTTCCCGGTTGGCGGCACAAAATCTGAAGTCAACGTCTTCGATGATTCGATCGCTGTTTCACATCCAAATCCACCAAGCATGAGCGGCGTGCAGATACAGAGAACGGTGAACAGGCGTTGCATAATGATGTACCCCTAAGAATAATCTCCTTACCCACCTTGCGCGGTGGCCTCTTTCAACATTTCCTCCTGATGCTCTCGCAGCATATTGAAGTAACCCATCAAAAACGCTCCTTGCTCAGCAACCGGCCGATCGCTGATCGTAAGACGTTCGCTCATCCCCAATCGGCTCGCCAAAGCATTCACAAAACGGGTGTACGTCATCGCCATTTCGGCTTTCGCAATTTCCCGATCGCTAAGCGGTTCCTGATTGAGCATTTTCTTGAGGGCTGCGCGCCCCTCTCCAAAAACGTTCCCTGACACGCGTGCATCGATCAACACGACCCTCCACTGCTTCTCCCCATCTTTTTGCTCCGGATACACCCGAATATTATTATCGCCGACAAAATCAAGATACTCACCTGTTTCCGCGCTGTACTGAATAGCATTGCGCACCACTTCGCTCAGGGCCTCGCGCAACTTCGGTTCACGGTCGATCTGTTCAAACAACGTCGCCGCGTCCCCTTCCTCGGGGGTAAGTGAACTAGCGAACGCCGGATCATTCTGTGGGACATTATCGATAAACGCACGATTCAACGTCTGATAATCATCCAAGGCCGTGCCATCAATGATATACGGATGGTCTTCCAAATAAAATGTTTGTACTCCAATCGATTCGGCACCAAACGCTTCTGCGGGAGCCTTTTCCTGAATGGTGACCAAGGTCGCTGCTTCATGCACTCCGGCAGGGATGCGTCCCATCGGCTCGTCCTCCGGAGAAGCGGTCCGAAGAAGCTCTGCCGTTACCGGAACGTTCTGTATCATTACTTTTTCCGCAAGGGCCGCCCGACCGAAGTACTCTTTAAACACACGAACGCTTTCTTTCTCTCGTTCTAACGTTTCCTGAAGTACCTTGGGGAAATCTTCATTACCGGCTTCTTCAATCGACCTGATGGCGTGCCAACGACGCACTTTGGCTACCACGTTCCGAGGAAGTCCTTTTTGATTTTCTACTGTAAAGACGGCGTGGTGCATCCCTTCGCCCAACAAGGTCGGTTGATACTTTTTGATCATCGGATGTTCGTGAAGCACGCGAAGATGTTCACCAACGGCCTGGCGACGTTCTTCATCTGCTTGCCCTGTATGAAATTCGCCGCTGCGCTCCATAGCTAAAATCCTAGATATTGAATCTCTTCTTGTAAGTGTACACCAAGTTCGTCGCGAGCGCGCATTTTGATAAGGCTCACGAGCTGAAGCACTTGGTCGGCCGTGGCGGTGCCGTCGTTGATCAAAAAATTGCCGTGCACATCGCTAATACTGATCCCGCCGATCTGTGTTCCTTTCAGACCAAGGTTGTCGATAATTTTTCCACACGATTGCAATTTACCGTCGACAAGAGGATTTTTGAAGGCGCATCCGGCTGTGCCACTCGCCGTAGGTTGTGTCGATTTACGCTTGCTGAGCACTTCGTCCATCTTGGCTTTGATCGCCGCAGGATCACCCTTCGCAAGTTTCAGTGTCACATCGATCACCACGTCGCCATTATGCTTAAAGATCGATTCGCGATAGCCAAACTGACAGTCACTGTTAGACACCTCGACAACTTCCCCATTACGAAACACGCGGACTGTCTCTACGACCTGCTGCATCTCCCCACCAAAACATCCAGCATTTCCGCGCACCGCGCCGCCGATCGTTCCTGGCAAAGAGACCATCCATTCAATCCCTGCGAGATCTGCACCACCAGCGGCACGCGCCACAGCGACCGAAATCGCTCCGGCACCAGCCGTCACACGATCACCATCAATCGACACGTCACGATTGGCCATCGCGATCACTACGCCGTCGTAACCTTTGTCTGCCACGAGGGTGTTGCTCCCGCCACCGAGTACAAACCATGGAAGTTGTTTTTCGTCAGCTAACGCGATCGCTTGCTTTAACTCATCAACGTTCGCCACCTCAACATACAACCTCGCCGGTCCGCCAATACGGAACGTTGTGTGTTTGCTCATCACTTCGTTTTCTTTGATCGTCATACTATCTAAAAATCTTTTTGCGGAACGCGTCCATCTTACTCTGATCAGGATCTAATCGCAGACGCATGATCTCTGCGCCCAGCTCGGTCTCCGAGAACCGCTCTCCGCAAGCGATCTGCAAGAACTCTTCCCAGCTTACTTCGCGCACACGAATCTTCTCTCCAACGTCGAGCATCTGGTCCGCCACCTTACGACAGTTACGCGCAACAAAAACATAGATCTCCCAATCGATCTTCGTCGCCGGTGAGTAGACACGCAATTCTTCCCAATCGTCTGACTCCATCCCCGACTCCTCGAGCAACTCGCGCTTTGCTGTAGCCAGCGGATCTTCCCCTTCCTCGCGCCGTCCGCCAGGGATTGTCACAAACGGCGGCTTCCCTGGCTGCTCTTCTTCGTGAACGATGATCGATTCTCCATGCGTCGCCAGAACGGTGACCGTACTCGGGCGCTTCAACATCTCAAACGTTTCCGTGCTTCCATCAAACATCTTCTGCGGCCATTGATAGACATCAAAGATAACTCCTTTGAACACCCGCACCGCTGATTCTGGGAGCTTCATAGCATCGCTTGTTTAACCGCCCACTTCTGAAAGTCGCCCGCGGTCGAGTTGAGAAAGGCATCAACGGGAATCCAGCACGGCTCATGATCTGCCTCCTGACCTTGTCCGACGTGCGTAAGATCAACGGTCGCTGTATAGAACGTACCAAGTTTGTTGAGTGGATGGCCTTCTTTTGTCATTTCGAAAAACTGATTCGCCTTACCAATCTCTGTCAGTGCCATGACCTGATAACCCGTCTCTTCCCGCATCTCGCGTTTGAGCGCTTCCTCGGCATCTTCGTTTTCATCAATCCCCCCGCCTGGAAGATGGTACTTTCCGCGCACCAAAAGGCAGAGAATCTTACGGTCATCGATCACGACCGCGTAGGCGCTTCGCCGCGTCGGGTACTCTCCTTTTGGTTCACCGAACTGCATCGTTTCGTCTGCCATACTTACTCCTGAGAAACGGTGATCGCGTCTTTTTTGAAGATGAACGCCGGGCCATCGTAGTTGACGACTTTAAACTCTGGAGCAAGTAATGCTTCCGCATCATCGAGATCAATCATGTCACCAAGAACAACCAGAGCGAGAGAATCTTCTCGAAGAACGCGGGTTAACTCACGGCGCCAGTAAGCGCGTTCTTCTGGATCCGTAAGATTTTTGAAGAACGACGTGTCGACCGCGAGATGGTAGGTGTCATCTTTTTGCGGCCACGCATCGGTGACGGTCGGGCAGAACGCTTCGACGTCATACCCCTTTTCCGCAAGCTCCTTCATTGCCGGTTCATCCCCGCAGGAAAGATAGAGAAGCTGACCCGACGTCTCGCCGACGCGATTAAGAAATTTTGTGAAGAGAGTGATGGGTGTGTCCATAAAGTAAGTTTTCAGTTCGTTTGAATACATTTTGTGCTCAAACGAGTTGTAAAAGTGATTTTTGCGTACCCAACTATTCTATGATCCTCCGCGCAACATCATCGACGTCCCCCGCCCCCATGATCAGCACGACATCTCCCGCCTGGACCACATCTCTTACTTGTTTCTCCGCATCTACGAGATCCACTGCGTATGAGACATCCTTCCCCCGTTCCTTAATGGACCGAGCAAGGTCCTTACTGGAAACCTCCCCTGCCACCTCAAGCCGTCCAGCAACCGCGTAAATCTCTACCAGGATAATCCGATCCGCGTTATCAAACGCAGGAACAAATGCATTGAACAATTCCTTCGTGCGAGCGTGTTGGTGTGGCTGGAAACAAAGGACGATGCGTCGATTCGGAAAAGCCTCGCGTGTCGCTTGAAGTGTTTTCGCGATCGCCGTTGGGTGATGGGCGTAGTCACTGATGACATCCGCACCACGATACTGCCCGACGCGCTCAAATCGGCGCCACAAGCCAGTAAACGTGTTGAGCGCATCAGTGATGACTTCATCACGCACATCAAATTCCTTGGCAACGGTCGCGGCCAGTCGCGCATTTTCGATATTGAATGCACCAGGAACTTTGAGCGACAGATTACCAGACCATGTCCCAGCATCAATCACGCGCTTAGATTGCAATTTAAATTTCGCAAACGTTTCCTGCACATGCGCCAGGTCGCGATAAAAATCTGGGTGATCCATTTCGATGTTGGTAACGACCGCGATCTCTGGATGCAGCTTCAGAAAGCTCGCCATGTGCTCGCACGCTTCGACAACGAAGATCTCGCCGTGCCCCATGCGCAAGTTGCCGTCTTTCCACGTCGGCACTTTTGATCCAACGATCACGAGTGGATCGAGACCAGCTGCTTCGAGGACCAATCCGATCATCGCCGTGGTGGTCGACTTGCCGTGCGTGCCCGCGATCGCCACACAACGTTTTTGTTTGCAGATCTCGCCGAGCACTTCTGGATAGCTCATCTCAATCAACCCGAGTTCTCGTCCTCGAGCACGTTCAGCATTATCAACCGGCACGGCCGGCGAGTAAATAATCAGATCGATATCTTCGGTGATGTTGTCTGCACTCTGACCGATCGTCACGTGTGCCCCAAGCGCACGCAAGGCATCGACCTGCTCGTTTGGATAGCTATCCGATCCGCTAACCACTTTCCCCAAATGCAAAAACAACTTCCCGAGCGCCGAAACGCCTATCCCTCCCACACCGATTAAATGGGCCTTTTGTACTGACTCAAACATATCCACACAAACTCTAGCAAGAATTGCGAACGCCTGCTAGAGTAAAAATCGCACCGAATACAGCTTGTTCGGTGCGTGCAACCCGCAGCCAGCAACCCCCGAGCCGAACGGCAAGGAGGATCGCATGACGACCTGCGTCGCCTGAGTCCCGGGGACCGCTTCACGGTCCCCACGTCTGCAGATACCAAGCCAGCTCCCAGGCGGCCGCCCCACGTGCGCGGCCGCCTCAACTTTTTTACATTTTCTTTCATTCAACCGAGGCCTAAATAAGCCAACGAAGTACGTCACCGGCCAGAAAATTTGCAGGTGCAAGTCAGGAATATGTTGTAGAATGTACAAACTGTAACGGATAATCCATGATCTTTAACGCTTGTATGTTTTTGAAACAATTTGATCCTGATATCGCTGGAGCATTACAAAATGAACTCGATCGTGAACGTGAAGGATTAGAGATGATTCCAAGTGAAAACTTCGTTTCACGAGCAGTCCTTGAAGCCCTCGGTAGCGTCGCCACAAACAAATATTCTGAAGGGTATATCAGCAAACGCTACTACGGCGGCTGCGAATTCATCGATGTGATGGAGGGCCTGGCGATTGAACGTGCCAAGCAATTATTTGGTGCGGAACACGTCAACGTCCAGCCGCTTTCCGGTGCACCAGCCAACATCGCCGTCTATGCCGCTCTTCTCTCCCCAGGCGATACCGTCCTCGGGATGGACTTGTCTCACGGCGGCCACTTAACGCACGGGCACCCGGTGACGTTCAGCGCAGGCATCTACAACTTCATCCGCTACAAAACAGTGGCCGATGGTTCGATTGATTACGACAACTTACGTCAGATGGCGCTCGAGCATAAGCCGAAGTTGATCCTGGTCGGCTACAGCGCTTATTCGCGCGAGATTAACTACGCCCGGGTCAAAGAGATTGCTGATGAAGTGGGCGCGCTGACGATGGCCGACATCGCCCACATCGCTGGACTCATCGCCGCGGGTGAGATGAACAACCCGGTGCCGATCTTCGACGTTGTTTCAACAACCACACACAAAACACTCCGCGGCCCTCGCGGCGGGATGATCATGTGCAAGGCAATCCATGCCAAAGCGATCGACAAGGCAGTCTTCCCGGGATTACAAGGCGGACCGCACGAAAATGTTATCGCCGCCAAAGCCGTGGCGTTCAAAGAAGCCCTTTTGCCGGAATTCAAGGCGTATGCAAGGCAGATCAAGGCAAACGCCAAAGTGCTTGAAGCAGAATTCATCGCCCGCGGATACTCCATTTGTTTTGGTCACACAGAAAATCATTTGCTCTTGCTCGACCTCACCAACAAAAACGTCACGGGTAAGCAAGCCCAGATCGCCCTCGACGCCGCCGGAATCACGGTCAATAAAAACGCGATTCCAGACGACCCACGCGGACCGATGGATCCTTCCGGCATCCGCCTCGGCACGCCGGCGCTCACCACCCGCGGGATGAAGGAAGAAGAGATGAAATTGATTGCTGCTTGGATCGACCTCGCCATCACGCACACGAACGACGAAACCGCATTGACGGAAATCAGAAATCAGGTTAAAGAGATGACTTCGAAATTCCCGCTCTATCCCGGGCTTTCCTACTAACATGGCGCAGATATTGAACGGCCGCGAGATCGCCGCGCGCATCCGCGACAAAGTCAAAGAGATGATTAAAGGCTCTCCCGACACCCCGGGCATGGCCGCGCTTTTAGTTGGCGACGATCCGGCGTCACATCTGTACGTGTCATTAAAAGAAAAGGCGTGTAATGAAGTTGGGATTCGCTTTGAGAAGCACGTATTTGACGCCACGATTTCTCAAACTGATTTAATCGCAAAGATCCATGCCTTGAACGCTCGCGAAGATATCCAGGGCATCTTAGTTCAGCTCCCCCTCCCCCATCAAAACCCAGATGACGTCATTCGCGCGATCGATCCCAACAAAGATATTGACGGATTTCATCCAGAAAACCTACGCCGATTGGAGCATGGGCTTCCAGGATTGATTTCACCTGTAGCGATGGGGGTGATGAAGCTGATCGATACAGCGCATCAAACACACGTGAAGCGAGCCACACTCGTCTGCTCCGAAATCTTCGCTCGGCCTCTCGTCGCTTTGTTGAAGGAAGGTGGAATCGAAAGCAAGATCGTGCACCCCGACTCAGCGGAGCTCGCAGCCATCTGCCTCGAAGCAGATGTGCTGATCGTCGCTGTTGGTCAGCCGAAACGGATCAAAGGGTCGATGATCAAAAAAGGGGCCATCGTCATTGACGTTGGCACCACCAAAGTGGGCGATCAAGTGCTCGGGGACGTGGAATTTGAGTCCGTTGAACCGGTGGCTGGCGCCCTTACGCCTGTGCCGGGGGGAGTAGGTCCGGTGACGGTAGCGATGCTGATGCTGAACGTCGTGAAAGCGTACCGGCTCCAACGACCGCAAAAAACTTAAAGCCATAGGCAAGGATCGTCGGCGGTGAAGTGAACAACACCAGTGGCGACGCTTGATAAAAAAGCGCGACCGTCAACACATCAAGGAAGATCGAGAGCCCGAGCCAAAGCGCCGCCACCGTATAACGATGGGCGGGCTCTTTTGTTGATCCATGAAAAGCGACCCAGGCAAAAAACAACGTTGAGAGCGGAACAAACACAGCGATCGCCTGTCGCAGGATCGTCGGCAAGCCAAGAAGGACAGCCCCATTCACAAGGGTGAAGACGATCACTCCGGCAACGACATAATCGATGGCCCAAAAAGCGGCAAAACGTTTTGCTGTCATACTAGGTAAGAGTATACCAAATTTCAATCAAGATGCCGAAAAGAAATGCCGCGCCGACGATCATGGAAATACTTGTGGGGAGACGGAAGCACTTGTGCTGTTCACACCCGCGCGTGCGCTTTAACTTTTCGTACGCAAGGATCACTAAGATACCGGTCGTTCCACCAAAGATACTGCCAACAAACCCGATCGTATCGATGAATTCCCGCACGCCGAGGAAAAAGAGGATGAGGGGCACGCCGAAGGTCGTCAACCAAGCAAGCGGTTTGCTCAGTTTGAAATCGATCGTCAAGGTGGCGATCAACTCCCAAGAAAGAACGAGGAAGATCGAGGCGACCGACAGGCATCCGAGGAGTGTTCCGACCGTGGCCAACGGTGCGGAAACGATCTGCGGCAGATCCGTCAACGCTACCGAAGAAACACGATCCCCGAGTGCACCGATCATCGCCAGTGGAAACACGGCGTACAACACAAAGATCATGGCATAACTCACCATAATCGCTCCAGAAAGCTTTTTCACCTGCCTGCCTAACAGGTCATGCACTTCAGGAATAACTCCCATCCCTGCCAGGGAAAAGATTAACACCCCGTAGGGCATCAGCAGTTCGCGCCACGATTCGCCAATGACTGTCATGTGAGGAACCTGCAGCGACGGCAACGCAGCGACGATGAGTGCCACGTAAAAAATCAAGATGAATCCGATCGCCCAGCTGGCGATTTTTGAAACGAAGAAAAGCCCTTGAAAGGCGATGAGCGCCACAGCGACCGTTACCGTGATCGACGCCCAAAAGGGGGTGAGCGCCCCGTGGGTGACAGATGAAAGTGCTTCTCCGGAAAGGATAACGAACGCGGTCAACCCCCCAAGCGTACTGAACAAAAAGGCAAAGGTGGCGACCTTTCTCCCACGTTCCCCTAAAAATCGACCGATGTAGGCGACGAACCGGTGCTTCCCTTCTGTCTGGACGGTGATCTCAGCGTACATGAGGGCGATGATCACCATCACCATCGTAATCAAGACCAACTGCAAAAATCCGACCAAATAGCCGGACTGACTCATGACGTACGGCAGACCCAAAACCCCCACCCCAACAACCCCACTCGTCATCAGTAGCACAGCACGAAACGATCGACCTTCCAAAACCTTGAGCATAATGACCACAGTATACACTACCCACACGTTTTACACTTGTCCCGGCAGGGGCCAGTGGTAAGATACCGTCGCTTATGGCAGACCGCATCCCCCCACAAAACCTGGAAGCTGAGATCTCACTGATCGGGTCGATTTTGATCGATCCGGATGCGATCATTAAAGTGGCCGACCTGGTGCGGGCGGACGATTTTTATAAAGACGCCCACCGGATGGTTTTTGAGACGATTATTGAATTGTTCGAACGGCACGAGCCGATCGATCTGCTATCTGTGGGAAACCGCTTGGACGAACGCGGGATGCTAACCCAGATTGGCGGACGGTCTTTTCTCGCTGAGCTCGCGAACGCCGTGGCTACGTCTGGCAACTGCGCCCACTACGCCAAAATTATTCAGAAGAAGGCGACACTGCGGCGGTTGATTCGTACCGCAAGCGAGATCACCGAAATGGGCTATGATGAAGAAAAAGACACTGACGTTCTGCTTGACGGGGCGGAACAAAAACTTTTCAACGTCTCCAGTAACTTTTTGAAGCAGTCCTTCTCCCCCATTCGCTCTGTCCTTTCTGACGCTTTCGAACGCATCGACGAACTGCACAAAGAACGCGGCAAGTTACGTGGCCTGACAACGGGATTCACCGAACTCGACAATATTTTGGCCGGTCTGCAAAACTCGGACCTGATTATTCTCGCTGCCCGTCCTTCGGTTGGAAAGACGTCGCTGGCTTTGGACATTGCCCGCAACGCCGCGGTTAAAACAAAAAAGGCGGTGGGGATCTTTTCACTGGAAATGTCCAAAGAACAGCTGGTGGATCGTATGATCTGTGCCGAAGCCGGAATCGACTTGTGGCGATTGCGCACCGGTAAACTTTCCGAACGCGATGATGATTTTCCGCGGATCGGCCAGGCGCTCGGGGTTTTGTCCGAAGCACCGATCTTCATCGACGACTCCGCCGGCTGTACGGCGCTTGAAATTCGCACCAAAGCCCGACGTTTGCAGGCAGAACACGGCTTGGGATTGATCATCATCGACTACTTACAGCTGATGGAATCGCATAAGTACAACGGGGGTGACAACCGCGTGCAAGAAGTTTCTGAAATCAGCCGTTCGCTCAAACAACTTGCTCGTGAGTTGAACATCCCTGTGCTCTGCCTCTCCCAGCTGAACCGTGCCGTGGAACTGGTAAAACCGGCCATTCCAAAACTCGCTCACTTGCGTGAATCCGGTTCCATTGAACAGGACGCCGATGTGGTATTATTTATCTACCGCAAAGCGGCGGATAAGAACTTCCGGCTCGAAGATTTGGCCCCAGAAGAGAAAAATTTGGCTGAAATCCATATCAGCAAACATCGTAACGGCCCGACCGGGGTGGTCAACGTCTTTTTTGACTCTACCCGCGCCAGCTTTAAAAATCTCGAACGCCGAAGCAATACCCCTCCGCCACCAGGTGCCGCGATCCCTGCGGGGATCGGGCCGAACGGCGGACGTGCATTGCCACCGCCGCCCCCACCGCCACCGGCCCCGCCAGCTCACCCATTCTAATCACTACCTATGTTCAACAAAATTAAAGCGATTAAGGACTTACGCGACAAAGCCAAAGGCATGCAGTCCGTGCTCGCCGAAGTTCACTGCGAAGGCTCGGCCTGCTGGGGAAAAGTTTCGGTCATGATCGACGGGAATCAACAGGTCGAAAATGTAAAGATCGACCCAGAGATGATGAACGATGTCGTCAAACTTCAGCAAGGGATCAAGGACGCCTTCAACGACGCTCTCAAAAAGCTACATAAAGAACTCGCCGGCAAGATGAAAGAGATGGGAGGGCTTGATGCATTCAAGGATCTTGGATTATAAGTTAGAGGTGAGAGAAAAAGGTTAACGACATGCGAAAGTTTCCCGCTCCTATTCATAATCTCGTGGCAGCATTTTCCACGCTTCCGGGGGTCGGTCCAAAAACCGCCCTCCGGTATGTTTTTGCCTTGCTGCGCCAGCCCAAAGGTGAAGTTGAGCACTTCGCCCGTTCGCTTGTGGCGTTGACACGCGACATCACCGTTTGCGATCTGTGTCGCACCTACTCCGAACGCACGCCGTGCGAAATTTGCGGTGACCCTAAGCGCGTAACCCAGACACTCTGTGTGGTCGCCGAACCGCGCGACATCGCCACGATCGAAGACACCGGCGAATTCCGCGGCCGCTACTTCGTTCTTGGTGGGTTGTTGAATCCTGTCGAAGGGGTCACACCTGACGTTTTGAATATCCGTGAATTGGTCGTTCGTCTTGAAGCCGAACCGGGAATCACCGAAATCATCCTTGCTGTTTCTCCCAACGTCCACGGCGAAACGACGACCCACTATTTATCAAAATTCCTGCGTCCCCTCGGGCGCAAAGTCACTCGCCTCGCCCGCGGTCTCCCGCTCGGCGCCGAGCTCGAATTCGCCGACGAAGTGACGTTAGGCGAATCACTGACTGGCAGAAAAGAAGTTTAACAGTTCTTTCGTTAAGAAAGGGCTGTTTTTTGTTACTTTTTGTAGAAATCACCTTTCTGAACCGTTGACTTTTTGCCCAAAATATGCTATATTCATCCCCCGCATGGCATCCCCGCCGCGGCTTACAGGAAGGTTCCGATGACCGTTCTCCTCACCACCTGCCTCGTCCTCTCCACCACACTGGCGGTCTTCCTCAGCAAGGAATTCCTGAAGAAGTTCGGCTTCATGGCCGACTTCATCAAGTACTCCAACCAGATGGTCCGCTACACCTACCGCGGTGCGAAGGCGGAAGGGCTCGAGCGCAGCATGCAGAACATCGTCCTCAGGGGCGACCGACCGTTCTGCGCGCTGGTCGGGTTCAAGCTCGAGATCCCGCTGATCGGCTACAGCGGGTTCGACTACTACGGGTACGTCCGCTCGAACGAGCAGGGCGTGGCCGTGATCTCCACCTTCTTCGGGACCGGAGCGGTCGAGTTCCAGTTCTTCGTGAACACGGACCTCGGCACCAACCAGGTCGTCGCCACCTCGACCACAGAGGACCAGGCGCTGACCCCCAGCGTCTCCTTCCCACCCCACCTCTACCAACGCCTCGGCTTCTACGGCTGAGGTCACGCGCACCTGAAGCGCGGCAGAAGCCCACCCGGCTAGCCGCTCTCTCCGGGTGCGCGCTTCTGTTTTTGAAACGAAAAAGCGGGGCGCATGACCCCGCTCTCCTTATCCGATCTTTTCGATTTTGACTTTGGTGAATGGCTGTCGGTGGCTGCCGTTGCGGCGGTAACGCGACTTGGCTTTGTATTTGATAACCGACACTTTATCGCCCTTACCGTGTTCAACGACCGTCCCTTTGACCACCGTTTTGAGCACCGGCTTGCCGACTTCGACCGACGATCCGTCATCTTCGGCGGTGAGCAATACCTCGAATTCTACGGGCTTACCGACTTCGATCTCGAGCTTTTCGGTGGTCAAAAGCTGTCCTTCGCGGACGATCTCCTGCTTACCACCCGTCTTAATAACTGCGAACATACTCTTAAATTACCGCGGCACCTGGGGGCTTTTCAGCTCTTGAAACCCATTGGCCAGCGCTGTGAATGACGCGAAAATAGTAGCAAAGAAGACGAAAAACGTCAATTGGTTACCACCGTCTGCCCGATGAAGACCCCGTGTTCTTCGATAAAACCCGCCTCAACTTCAAGAACACGATCAGCGGGTTCTGGGGACCGGTACAGATCAAGCGGGTCGCCCGGACCGATCGGCGGCACAGCGCGCTCGACAAACCCGATCACCTGTCCGTCCGCAATCCAAATAATATCGATCGAGAAACGCATCTCTTTCATCCAATATGTCCGGACCTTTTGATCATCGTAGACAAAGAGCATTCCTGATCCTGGAGCGAGCCCATCGCGCCCCGAGAGTCCACGAACCTGTTCGTCTTGTGAATCCGAGATCTCCACCGGAACGATCGGTCCACCTTCGAATGCAACAGATCCGTCATCGGGCACACCGATCGACGGCGACGACATCCTCATCACCATGATCGCGATGATCACGATAGCAGCGAGAAGAATCAACAATCGCCAAGAGCGTTTGATCATACGTTGTGCTCAAGGCGCTTGCGACTGGTGATAACAATATAGGTCGCGGCGATGATCATCAGCGTAGCGATGACGCCAAAGGTAATAATCTTGTCGCGACTTTGAAGCAGAAGGGTCGACATACCGGACGCGGCAGCGACACCGACGTAGAGGACGACCACTTGACGCTGAGACAATCCAAGATCAAGCAGACGATGATGAAGATGCTTGCGGTCACCGGACGTCGGTGATTTATGCTCAACGAACACACGGCGCAACACGACCCACAACACATCAAGGAACGGAATAGCCAGAACGAGAAGGAGTGTACCGAGTTTGGCTCCACCGATGACCGAAAGCACGCCGAGTAAAAATCCGACATACGTACTCCCGCCTTCACCAAGAAAAATAACGGCCGGATGAAAGTTCCAGACAAAAAATGCTGCCAGCGCCCCGACCGCAATCAACGAGAATAATGCCACGTCCGGTTGAAAATACGTCACCGTGACAGCCAGCAAGAACATCATAAACGCACCGATCCCACTGACGCCACTTGCTAAGCCGTCGAGACCATCAAGAAACTTTGTGGTGTACATGACGACCATCAACCAGACAAACGTCAGCAAAGAAGATTGCCAGTCTGCGAGAAAAAACGGCGTTTCACCAAAGGGATTTGTCAGTCGATCAACCCCGATCCCGAAAAGGACGGCCGTGGCCGCGGCGATCATGGGAAAAAGAATCGTGACCTTGGGAGGGAGGTTGTATTTGTCGTCTAAAAATCCACCGATCATGAGAACCGCACCGCCAAGAAGAAACCCAAGATAGTGACTGGCATGGATCAATCCGTCGGTCAGAGCGTCACTCGTCGCTAAGATCAACAGGAGGGGCACACCGACACCTAAAAAAACTGCGAGCCCACCAAGCAATGGAACGGGGCTTTTGTGCACCTCTTTGGGGTGTCCAGAAGGCCGAGCTACCACTCCGGCGCGTTCGGCAAACCTAGCGATCAACGGGATCGCTAGGAAGGCAACGAGAAACCCGAGACCCGCCCAAAGAAACCAGAAGAATTGCATACTACAGCTCGGCCGCCTTTTCGACGTGAATCTTGCCCCCTGCTTCAAGCACCAGCGTATCGCGACGTCCCACTTCCCCTTTCAAAAGGACGGTCGCCACGGCGTTGTCGACCTCTTCCTGAATCACTCGGCGCAACGGACGCGCACCAAACTTTGGATCAAATCCTTTTTGCGCCAATTCGTACACCGCTTCGTCGCTGGCGCGGAACGTAATCCCCTTCGCCTTCAATCGTTCCGTAACTTTAGAAATCATGAGATAAGCGATCTGCACAACCTCTTCCATCCCAAGCGGCTTGAAAACGATAATTCCATCGAAGCGGTTCAAAAACTCTGGACGATAAATGCCCTTGAGTTCGTTTTCGATCAGGTTCTCCTTGATCTGCTCCATTGGAATGTTCTGACGGACCGCCTGCTGCAGATACTGCGCCCCGGCGTTTGACGTGGCGATCAAAATAACGTTGGTAAAGTCGATCGTGCGACCCGCGCCGTCGGTCAAACGGCCGTCATCCATCACTTGCAGGAAGAGGTTCAAAATATCTGGATGCGCCTTCTCAAGTTCATCGAGGAGCAATAAAGAGAACGGAGCTTTACGCACCGCTTCAGTAATCAACCCCCCTTGCCCGGCCGCACCGATCAGACGATTAATGCTCCCCTG
The DNA here is from genome assembly GCA_947084965.1 of uncultured Parcubacteria group bacterium. Taxonomy (GTDB): domain Bacteria; phylum Patescibacteriota; class Patescibacteriia; order UBA9934; family CAMTUG01; genus CAMTUG01. Next base: position 325,144 of record CAMTUG010000001.1, on the reverse strand, counting down.
CTCCTGATATTCCGACATATCAAAGCGAAGCATCGCCCCTTCGCTGCCGAAGTACACTTCACTGACCGTTTTGGCCAGCTCCGTTTTTCCGACCCCGGTTGGCCCAAGAAACAAAAAGTTGGCGATCGGACGATCTTGGGAACGCAAGTCCGCACGGGCGCGACGCAACGCCGCCGCAATCGCTTTGACCGCCTCGTCTTGACCAACGACACGGCCGTGCATCCGCTCTTCCAAGTGCAGCAACTTCTCTTTTTCCTCGCTGGCGACTTCGGTCACCGGCACACGCGTTTTTTCGCTGATGATCGCGGCAACATCTTCCCCAACCACCCGCGCTCCGTCGCCCTTCTTTTTATGCACCTCGAGGGCAACTTCTTGAGCCACTTCGATCGCCTTTTCTGGCAACTGACGATCGTGCATGTAGCGATCGGTTAAGGAAACGACACGGCTGACCGCTTCATACGTAAAGACGACGTTGTGCTTATATTCAATCGATCCGATCTTGGCTTCAAGGATATGAATGGCTTCGTTTTGCTTCGGCTCTTGAACGTCAATTTTAATCAGCTTCTGTCCGAGCACCGAGCGCTCCACCTTGCTGGCATACCCTTCCGGCGTTGTGGTAGCGATCACAAACGTGTAGCGACGATCCAGCTCTTGCGACAAAATTGCCGAAAGATCGAGCCCCTGCCCGATCATCTGGTCGATGTCGGTGATGACCGTAACGATGTTTCCAGAAATCGCAATTTCGCGCAGAGCTTGCAGAAGCTTAGCCTCAGCCTGCGTACCGCTTGATCCGGCAATAATGTGTGGCAGAGAAATTTTCACTAAGCGCTTGTCTTGTAAAATCTCTGGCACGCGCTCTTCAACCATCGCTTCGGCGATCCCCGAAATCAACGCGTCCTTTCCCACTCCTGGTAGCCCAACCAAAACAACGCTCTGATTCCCCCCTTCGATCGCCCGAAACACAGAGGTCAATTCCTGAGCGCGTCCAACCAGCATTGGCAACTGCCCCCAAGCCGCGGCACGCGTCAGGTCGTCCGAAACAGAATCAAGAAACGGTGTCGCCACCGACGTGTAGGCACGGTTGACCGGCCCCTTTGGCTTGAGGGACGCGGCCCGAGAAAACTCTTTGATCCGGCGGCGCTGTTCGTCGTTGATGCGAATCCACTGCAAGACGTTTTCGAAATCCTGGCGTTCAATTTTTTTACTGTACAATAACTCCTGTAAAAATTCGTCTGCGTCATACGCAGCGATCATCAGCTCAACCGGGGTAATGTGACGGCGTCGATGGACGATAGCGGACTTCATGGCCTGCGCCAAAATCTTCTGCGCGTTGTCACCGAGAGTCGTTCCACCCGCCGCGGGCAAGGAAGCAAGTCGACGCACAACCGCATCACGCATCGTATCGAATGATAATCCGAGGCGCGCAAAGACGATGGATGCCTCACGTGTGGTCAGCGATCCGATAAACAGGTGAAGGGCATCAACGCTTCCATGTTTGAACTTATGCGCCGTTTCAAATCCTTGTTCAACGGATTTGACCGCCTCGTCATCCATGAACTGGCGAATATTGTGGCCGTGAGAAAGATCGGTTGGTGCGAGCGCTGCAGCGGCGTCAGGCTCGAGCGTCGGCAGAACGGCGTGTTCGCGGCGTGCCTCAAGCCGACGATAGATGAAGAACAGAATCAAAAAGATGGCAGACCAGAAGCAGAACAGATAAGCGCTTGGGGTCGTCCAAAAGAGAAGTTCAATCATCTCTGCCGGATCGCTAAGCACGAATGTACCGAGAGCAAAAATTGCCAGAAGGAGCACGACACCAGCTAACACAACGAGATCGATCAGTTTCTGCACCCCATCACGTGCGTGCTTCAACATGATAGATACTTCATCGACGCGTTCCGTGAAGGCGAACGGCTTACTGTTTACAACAAGTCCCTTCATAAAAGCGATCCAACAAGGTGATAGACTACTTCCAGAGCGACAAAGGCAGGAAAAACGAGATAGGCCACAAAAAAGAGGAGCAAGAGCACGGTCCAAATCAGGAGCACAATCGTTCGACCGATGATCTGCACGATGCGCATGAAAAAGCTGATCAATCGCCCAGCGATATCGTGCGTACCGTACATGGGGGTGAAGATGTTCTTGATCCAAACACCGATCGCTAGCGAACTGCGCTCCGCTGTCCAAAAGTCCAACACACCGCTCCCCATTTTCACCAATCCGCGCGTGTACCACCAGACCGGAAAAAGGACGATCCCACCGATGAGATCGACCACAAAATACTTCGCACTAAGGGCAACCGCGTTCTGTGCCATACGTTGCCTATTTTACCATCCCTGTGCGATAATCACCACACTATGTCCGGAGAAGAAGGTTTTTCAGAACAGATGTTTACAGCACCAGAGGCACCCAATGCGCCGCCGGTTGATTATGCACACCTGCCGGCCCTTAACCATGTTTGGGAGATAGAGCGAGCAAAAGAAGGGACAGAATTCACCACCCGTCAGCTCCAAGCAAACCTCGAAACGCTCCTCGCCCAGCCGCTCTTTCAGGAAATCCTCCGTTCAACAGAACTGATGGACCAAGAACAGATCGATCAACTTTTCACCCGAGATCTCGAGCTTTTTAAACGCGACGACGAACACGGTCATCCGCTTCCGTATCCGAAATCGATCGAGGAACTTTATCGCAATTCCTCACTGGCCGATGTCAGCACCTCTGCCAATCTCCCAACGATCACAAATTATCTCGCCCAGAAATTGAACGGATACTTCCCAATCCTTTCTGCAATAGAGATGAAGCGTGAACTCCTAAAAGAAAAGTCAGACGACCCTGCCGCCGTTACCCGCATCACCAAATCGATTCAAGGACTCGAAGAAGCGCTCGTCCCAGAGGCGACCAAAATCGCTCGCCTTCTCCTTGAACTCAAACGGCTTAGTGATCGCCAATACTCTGAACGCGAATCCGAGGTGGCTGTAGCAAAATAATGGCCCATAGCAATATGCCTCTCGAGAGGCATATTCGATTCGGCATTATTTTTTGATACCTCTCAACTCTTCCATCAGCTGCAAATAAAACTTCAGGTTGTGGAGAGTGGCCAATCGCATCGCCAGCGGCTCCCCGACCATAAACAGATGCCGCAAGTAGCCCCATTGTTCATCGAACGCGAACTTTTCGTTCGTCACATGCAACTGTTCGTACAAAACGGCCGCTATTTCTTTATCTGGTCCCCCCGACAACGCCAAATCATACGCCTTTCGCACACACTCTCCTGGCTCCCCTTTCCACACAAATAACGTTCCGTGCCGTGCATTACGCGTCGGGAGAACACAATCAAACATGTCGATGCCAACAGAAACATAATAGACGATCTCCTCCGGAAACCCGCCGCCCATAAAATACCGCGGCTTGTCCGCCGGAAGCATCGCCGCCACGTGCTTGGCAATACGAAATGCATCCTCGCGTTTTTCCCCTACGGAAAGACCGCCGATGGCGTAGCCATCAAAGCCGATCTTCATCAACTCTGTCGCTGATCTCTCGCGCAAATCTTCATGCGTCCCCCCTTGAACAATCCCAAACAGTTTTCCAGGACCGTTGTACGATTCTCTGCATCGCTTGGCCCATCGCAGTGATCGCTGCATCGCTTCTTCGTAGCGCACACGATCAGAATCTCCTGCCGCAACGTCATCAAACTGCATCACAATGTCTGAACCGATCGCGGTCTGCATCTCCATCGACAATTCCGGAGTCAAAAAAATCTTGGCTCCGTCGATCGGGGATTTAAACTCCACCCCTTCTTCGGTCGTTTTGTTGGGCAGAGAAAATACTTGGTATCCACCGCTATCCGTTAAGATCGGCCCATCCCAACCCATAAAACGATGCAGACCGCCAAGTTTCTTCATCCCTTCAAGCCCAGGACGCAACAGCAAATGATACGTATTCGACAAAATGATCTGCGCACCTAAGTGTCGCAGATCCCCCACATCCAGCGTTTTGACCGCGCCTTTGGTGGCGATCGGCATGAACTCTGGAAACTGAATTGTCCCGTGCGAAGTAGTAAACGATTTCATGTTTATCGATTGATGGCAACGGAAGACGTTGCGCCGCTCGTATAGGCGATCTGGTCAACGGGGACCATCCCGAGCATCTTTAATTTGCGCGTCACCGTGTCCACACTTTGATGTTCTGCAACCGCAAATTCCAGTCCTTCGTTCTCTACGTTCAGTGCGGCAATCCGTTCCTCAAGCGCCTTCATCTCGAACCCGTGACTGGCGCTCCGGTTGATTTGAGCAATATAGCCGACCCCCATCACAATGACAAGACAGAAGCTAACAGTGTTCAGGAGGACGATTCTCGATGTGTTGATTTTTGTTTGCGCGTTCATATCCCCCAGTGACTTCCGCGACCCGAAGCTTAGCGCTCCGTGCCCGCGGATTTTTTTTGATTTCTGCTTCGCTCGGTTCGATCGGTCTTTTTGTCTTCACCTCCAACCCGTTCCCCGCATGCGCCTTCATGAATTGCTTGACGATGCGGTCTTCGAGGGAGTGGAACGATATGACGGCAAGGGTTGCCCCAGCCGGTAATACGTCTAGCGTCTCAGGCAGTACTGTTTCGAGCTCATTGAGCTCGTCATTTACCGCAATGCGGAGCGCTTGGAAAACGCGAGTGGCTGGATGAATTTTTCCGCTGCGTGGCACGACGCTTGAGATGATTTGGGCGAGACGATCCGTTGTTTGGATCCGTTCGCGTCGGCGTTCCTCCACGAGGCGTCTGGCAATCTTCCCGGCATGTCGTTCCTCTCCGTAGACACGGAAGATATCGGTCAGATCTTCCGCCCGCCATGAATTCACAATCGTTTCGGCTGTGAGTTCCTGGCGGAGGTCATACCTCATGTCCAAAGGTCCTGCACTTTGGAAAGAAAATCCGCGTTCTGGATCTTCGATGTGAACTGAGCTGAAGCCAAGGTCCAAGAGTAAACCGCGAGCTTCACCAAATCCATGTACATACACGTTTTCTTTCAAAGTGGCGTACGAGGCGTTTACAAAAACGACACGGTCGCCAAACGATTTCAGATGTTCTTTCGCGGTCGCCAGATTGGCCGCATCCTTATCAAAGGCGAGCAATCGTCCGTTCGGGGCCGTGGCTTCGAGGATCAGCTTGGCATGTCCACCAAGTCCGACCGTACCGTCGATAAAATCCTGCCCAGGTTCTGGATGCAGGGCGCGGAGGACTTCTTCGGCTAAAACGGGGATGTGTTGCATAGCTAGAGCCCAAGCTCACCCAACTGTTCTGCAATCCCGCCTGCCTCCCCTTCTGTTTCGGTTTTGTATAAAGCCCACTTCGCTTCATCCCAAATTTCCAGACGGTTATAGAGACCAGCGATTACCACCGTTTTGGCAATACCCGCATACTCCCGGAGGAACTCGGGGACGACGACGCGGCCTTGTTTATCGAGTGAAGCGTCCATTGCGCCCGCAAGCATGAGCCGGGCGAATGCACGTGAGTTTGCTCGCCCCAAGGGCAAGCTTGCCAATTTCTCTGCAAGCTTTCCCCACTCCTCCTGGGGAAACAAGAATAACGCGCCGTCGAGTCCCCGAGTGATCACCGCCCCCTTCGACAAGTCAGCCCGAAACTTCACTGGCACTGCCAGTCGGCCTTTCTCGTCTATGGAGTGATGATATTCTCCGAGAAACATAGTGGACTCACGGTCACGTTACTTAGCAGGCACTTTTTGTTTTTGTTTTGCGATTGCTTTGTACCCCACAGGAGAATAAAAATGAGGACGCCGACGCGTTGATCGACCTTCCCCACAGTTACCCACTTCGTTCCCTGTAACCCCATTCTATTCCACTCAGTGACACGCGTCAACACCTTTTTCCCTTAGAAAAGTTGCAAAATGTGGATAACTCCAAAACACAAATCCGGCCCCGTGAGCCGGATTTGTTTCTCTTGAATTTCTTTAGAACGAATTGGCCCAGCTGTACAGCACTGACGAGGATCGCGGTTTGCTGCGCGTACCAAGAATCGTACCATCCATCGCATCAACGACCGCGACCTGTTTCCCAAGGATCACTAAGTAATGGGTCGGATCTGTGAGCGGCTGAACAGAGGTCTTGGTGCGAGTTGTTTTGCTCCAGATCGAGTAACGCACCGTTGATCCGTCGGAGTAAGCAACGAGAATGTCCCCATCGCGCACGCCGGAAACGGAGGTGATCGTAATGAGCTCTGGTTCAGGAGCTGGCTCCGGGGTTGGCTCTGGCGTAGGTTCTGGTGCAGGGGCAGGAGCTGGGGCCGGAGAAATACAGGAGATCGGATACCCCGCGTAACTCACCACATTCCCCGAATCTTCCGCGATCGCCACCGTTGCATTTGATCCAGCGCAGTTGTTCACAAAAGCAATACCCTCCTGATTCACACCAGGGGCTGTGTAGGAAGCGAGCAATTCCCCACTAAGCGAGCGCTCTTCGATCAAGTTAAGCCCGTCATATAGCGCGTAGAGTCTTTGGGTGTCGCTGTTGTAGGTGAGTCCAGCAAGATCAACGTATCCAGAGGTCATGTGAATTTCGCGTTCAAAAACTTGCGAGCCACTAACCGCCAAATCTGCGGGATAGACGTAAATGTCGCCGTCGTACTGCCAGCCAACATAGAAAGCGCCGTTGGCATAAGCGAGAGCTTCCGCTCCAGAACCGTCGATTTCAGAAAGTTTGTCAGCAAAGCTCCAAACTTTTCCGGTCAGCGTTCCGGTCGTCAAATCAAACTCCAATGCCGAGCTGGTGTTTTCATCGAGTAGATAGACGCGGCTCGAATTCCCATCTGCTACGGCGACCCCTTCTAAGTCATAGCTGCGACCGAGATCCCAGACCTTGGCAGCACTTCCGTCCGCATTCATCGTCGCCACCTGACCTTCGTCCCCGACCACGACAAATTGAGAACGCCCACTCAACCATTCAATCCCACTCGGTTCAAATGCCGGAGTCATCCCCGCAAACCCTCCGCCAATACTCGTCCCTTGCGTGGACGCCGGCCAGGCACTCGCCGCCCAAACCGACATTGGAATAAAGCCCATAGTCACGATAAGTCCCAAAAATAACGGACCAGAAAGATAATGTTTCATAGTAGGGACAATGTAACACGGCATTCAAAAAAAGACGATAAAAGCATGAGCACCCACCGCGGCAGTGTGAGCGAGGGGCTCATGCCGGGGCGGGTGCGAGAATCGCAGCCGGTCGGACGTGCAGGGCGAGGCCCGGACGTCTAGACCGGGAGGACCACGTTGAGGAGACCGGTCCGGGACTTGTCGTCCCAGCAAAACCCGATCACCGGGTTCGGCTCGTCCGCGGTACGGCCGTGGATGCGGCCGCGGACGACGACCTCGTTCGGGTGGTTTTCCTTGTCGCCGCCCTCCCAGGCGACGGAGTAGAGGATGAGGGAGAGCCCCTGCTCGGGCGCGGCGGGATCGGCCTGGTCTCGCACGAGAAGCAGGATCGAACGACCCCCTTCGTGGGCGAGGTTCCAGATCTGATCCACGTCGCCCTCGAGGAGCGTGATCTCGTAGATCTTGGCCGGATCGGGACGGAAGGCGGTGACGGACTCGGACATTGAGACTCCTTGGGGTGGAGGGTAAAGATAAAGCAAAAATCGATCCCTGTCAAGTATGAGGGCCCAATAATGAGCGTTTTCCTCGTAGTTTACGATGGTAGCTGATAGCAAAGCGATGCGCTTCGTCGCGGGCGCGCTGGAGGATCTCTTTGTTCGTTTCGACGACACGCTTTAACTCGCGATTGGCAGGATCAAAAATCAACACGTCCTGCTTGCGATCAAATCCTTTGGCCAGCCCAACAATCGGCAGTGCAACCTGCAACTCATCGAGCACTTCTTGCACCCGATTGACTTGCGGCTTGCCGCCATCAATCACCATCAGCTCTGGCAACGGCCAAGCTTTTGGCTGCAGCTCCGCACGCGCCAAACGACGACGCATCACCTCCTCTAAACACGCCACGTCGTTCGCGCCAACCACGGTTTTGATTTTAAACTTGCGATAGTGCTGTTTGGCTGGCTTCCCGTCATCAAACACAACCATCGATCCAACTGCGGAGGTGCCAGAAATATTACTGATGTCGTACGCTTCGATGCGCCCGAGAATATCAATGTACGGCTTCGACTCGCGATTGTACGGCAACGGCTCTTCGTGACTCACCAACGCCACGTCTTGAATATGCGTTAACGCGAAAGTCTTACGCTTCAATTCCGCGGCGCGTTCAAAATCTAAATCATTCGCCGCAGACTTCATCTCCCGACGCATCTGGCGTATGATCTGTTCCTTTTTGCCCTCAAAAAACAGCATCAGACTGCGAATAATCTTCGCATAATCACGCTTGGTGATCTCTCCTGTACAAACTCCTGGACACTGGCCAAGGTGGCGATAAAAACAGGCTTTGGCTACTCCCGTCACTTCTGGCGGTTCACAGGTTGTCCAAGGAATGCTCTTACGAATCAGATCGAGAGCGATCTTCAACGAATGCCCGCTGGTGTACGGACCATAAATCGCCTTGAACTTGCGCTTGGCTTTGAGCGAGAGCGTCGGCGCAAACGGATCAACTCCCATGCGCTGCAACTCCAACCCGCGAAGCAACGTCGGCTTGGGAAAGTCTTCATTGGTGATCGCCACATACAGAAAACTTTTGTCATCGCGCTGCAAAACATTGTACGGCGGCGTATGCGCTTTGATCTGATTCGCTTCAAGCACTAGCGCTTCGATAACGGTCGGTGTTTCGATGTAATCAATCCGCGCAATCTTCGTTACCAAATCGGCGATGCGATTATCATGCGCTTTGGTGAAATATGATCCCACGCGTTTTTTCAAACTCGTCGCCTTGCCGATGTACAGCAACTTCCCTTTCGTATCATAGTAAAAATACACCCCCGGATTATCCGGAAGCTCAGCGTTTTTGGTGGTGATGAATTTGGGAATCATGAAACTATTTTATCACGGAGTTGCAAAACAGAGCGCCATTGCGCTCTGTTTTGTTTCTGATAGGTATCATCAGCTGAACCTCATCGATTTAAACCTACTAGAAAAAGTGACATTTGGTCAAGACCTGAAGCCGTGGACCCTAGGGGAGTCGAACCCCTCGTGCCGAATTGATGAGGTTCAGCAGGATAACCGTATCAGGGCCCACGGATCCCAAGTCTCGACAAACAAAATCCCCCGAGATCATCAAATGATTTCGAGGGTCTTCCTTTGCACCCTACTACCTTATTGTCACTCTATTTAACCAGAAAAAACTCCATTTGTCAATTGTAAATTGTGCACAATCAAAGCAACTTCGCGATGCGTTCGGCGTATTCAGCACGATGTTCTGCCAGTGACTGAAACAAATGCACGCGACGGATAAAGTTACTGACTACGCTCTGTTCTCCGGCAATGTATTGCTTGACCGACCACAAAGAAAACAACGCGCGGCGAAATCCACATTCAAAAACCAGAACTTTCTCGAGCTCACTGAGCGCAGGTGCGTGACGCTTGTAGCTCTTGAGATACGTTTCGACCAACGGCCAGCTTAAATGTGAGTCGTCACGTCGACAATTAAACATCACCGAACGCATGATCTCGAAGCCACGCCAGTCCTTCCCGGCTTTATCCCAATCGAGGACCGCCGTAATCTCCTCGCCGCGCATCAACACATTTTTGATGTGATAATCACCGTGACACATCCGCAACGGGAGCTTATCCATCCCCTGCTCCAGCCAGTCATGCGTTTCCGCGATTCTCTGAAGTCGATCAAGATTTTCTCGCACGATGCGTTGCAATGACGACGGCTTGCCCCGCAGTGAAGCTCGCACGTCTTTGATCTCCGACAAAAAACGTTCAGGATTAATTCTCAGCAAAAGCTTCGCTCGATCTGTCTGCTCCACCTTAGAGTGAAACGACTCGAGTGAAGTATCGATCTTTCCAAGCATCGCACCCATCGTTCGAATCCTTGATTGCGTATTTCGATAACGCGGCGGGTGCTTTCCATTGATAAACGGATAGACGGCCACAACATGACGATCAATCTTTCCTTCCAAAATTGGTTGAGCGACGGGAATACCGTCCTTCACTGCGTGGGCAAGCATTCGATGAAGCTCTTTCACCTTTACTGTGTCCATCATGACGTCGTAAACTTTTACCACCACACGAGAATCACCGACGTCCGCCAACAAGTTTTGATTTAACAATCCGCCGGTTAGAGGCTTCAACACAACCTTTGACTTCGCAACATGGTCTTGGAGCCAATCACTCACAGCGCGTTGTGAAACAAATTCAATCACAGCTCAAGAAACTTTTTTTCGTACCCGAAGAGCGGTTGATGGATAAGGTCGATCTTTGTTGGGCGAAGGACGTACCAAGCTTGACCCGGCGCGAAAACTTGTCCGTCGATCGAGGTCTTTTGCATGCGACGCCCATATGCTTCCACGATCTCCGCTGGAGCAGAACTGAGTCGCTCCGCACGACCAGAAACTTGCAAACCGATTTTTTCGTCGCCATGTTTTTGAGCCAACGTGATCGTCGCCGCGGCACGGGGATCGTTCTCAACAGCAACGGAATGACGGCGCGTTGGGAGAGACAACCAGTACAAATTAAAATCCGCATCGTGGATAAAAACGACGACACTCGCCCACGCTCCGGATGCATCGATCGTTGCTAAACTCATCAAATAGCCAGCATCAAGAACTTCGGTCACGAGTTTTCGTACATCTTCCATAGTGTTACAATAAGCCCATTATGACATCACTCGCCCTTCTTTTCACCCTGGCCGCGTTCGGGATCGCAGAAACAGCATACCTTATCGAGAAACGCTACGCATCTGAGAAACCGGTCTGCCCGATCGGCGGCGGATGCCGTGCGGTCCTGGAAAGCAAGTATAACCGTATGTTCGGGGTGCATAACGACATCCTCGGATTTGGGTTTTATGTCGCCGTCTGCATCATCTCCGGCCTGTTCGTCGTCCAAGTTGGACCAACAGATCTGTGGAATAAACTTCTGATACTCATGGTCGGTGGCTCGGCGATCATGTCGCTCGTCCTCATCTTTATCCAATGGAAGATTGTCAAACACTGGTGCTTTTGGTGCTTGATGTCTTCGCTCACCGTCGGTCTGATGGCTCTGATCATTATCATCAGCGGCTTTGACGTCGCCGCTCTAACTTCACGCATCTAACATATTATGGACGGTAAACCAAACGCGTCGTATCACATCTTGCGGGTCGGGATGGGGATCACCTTTATCTGGATCGGGGTGTTGATCTTCCGCGATCCACAAACTTGGGCCGCGTTCATCAATCCTTGGGTGCGTGAACTGATCCCAATCGATCCGGTGCAAACGATTCTCGGCACAGCGGTTTTTGATATCATCCTCGGATTCATGATGCTCATCAACCTGTTGCCGTGGGTCGTCGCCCTTCTCGCCACCGTGCATCTCGTCGGCATTCTGATTGTTTCTGGTATCAACGAAATTACTGTCCGCGACATCGGACTCGCCACCGGAACGATCGCTCTGTTCTGGCAATCGCTGCCGGAAAGACACAAAACAATGCTCAAGCACAAAGCAAAAACGAGCTAAGTCGCCCGATCCACCGCGAAGCAGGATCACGTCCGCGACATTAATGGCCAAGAATCTATGTCGCGGCGGGATTCTGCGAAGCGCGTGGAGAGGGCGACCAAACGTCGTCGTACTCGGTCTCGCTGACACTCTTTTCGTGCTCGTCTCTAAGAAAGGACACGACTGCGCGCGAAAAGAGAACTCGTCAGCTCGCACCTCCGCCGCCGACGTTGCTAAGCTAGATACTTCTTCAAATAGCGTCCCGTGTGCGATCGCGCAGATCGCACAATATCTTCTGGTGTGCCGAAGGCAACCAATTCGCCCCCGCGATCGCCCCCCTCGGGGCCGAGGTCGATAATCCAGTCCGCGGTTTTGATCACGTCCAAGTTGTGTTCGATCACCAAGACGGAATTTCCTTTATCGACTAACTTGTGCAACACCTCCAGAAGATTCTTAACGTCCTCGAAGTGCAGACCGGTCGTCGGCTCATCGAGCAAATATAACGTCCGCCCCGTTTGGCGCTTTGATAATTCCGCCGCGAGTTTAACACGCTGTGCTTCCCCACCGGAAAGCGTTGGCGCCCCTTGACCGACTTTCAGATAACCGAGTCCGACTTCAACGAGCGTCTTGAGTTTGTCGTGCACCAACGGAATCTCGCGGAAAAAAACTTCGGCTTCTTCGATCGTCATCTCCAAAATATCGTGAATATTTTTTTCTTTGAACTCGATCTCGAGTGTTTCACGATCAAAGCGCTTGCCCTTGCAGACCTCGCAGGTCACATAGACCGTTGGCAAGAAGTGCATTTCAATGGCGATTAGCCCGTGACCTTCGCAGTTTTCACAGCGTCCACCCGGAGTGTTAAAACTAAACCGTCCTGGCTTGTAGCCGCGGTAGCGTGCTTCAGCCGTAGCAGCAAAGATATCGCGAATCGGGCCCCAGGCACCGGTGTAGGTCGCTGGATTTGAACGCGGCGTGCGGCCGATCGCTGACTGGTCCACAAGAATACACTTATCGATGTAATCCGTTCCGAATACGGCTTTGTGCTCCCCAGGCTTTTCGCGCGAGCTGTACAAACGACGCGACAGTTCGCGATACAAAATATCGCGGGTCAACGACGACTTCCCTGAACCAGAGACGCCGGTGATGCAGACAAACCGACGCAATGGAATTTCCACGTCGATATTCTTCAAGTTATTTTCTTTCGCTCCCTGGATCCTGATCGCATCATGCCCCGGCGCGCGGCGCTTTTCTGGAACTGGGATCTTTTTGTCCCCGCGCAAATAGGCCGCCGTCAACGACTTTTTATCCTTAAAAATCTCCGGCACGGTGCCGCTCGCCATGACATTCCCACCGTGGACGCCAGCACCCGGACCGATTTCGATCATGTAATCCGAAGCGCGAATCGTGTCTTCATCATGTTCGACAACGATCACGGTGTTGCCCAAGTCGCGCAGTTCGAGAAGCGTTTCGATTAACCGTTCGTTATCGCGCTGATGCAGGCCGATCGTCGGTTCATCAAGGACATACATCGCTCCTGTCAGGCGCGTTCCAACTTGTGAAGCCAAACGAATACGCTGTGCTTCTCCACCCGAAAGCGTTCCAGCCATACGATTGAGTGTCAGATAGTGCAACCCGACCGAAAGCATGAATTGCAAACGATTGCGGATCTCTTTTAAGATCGTCGTGGCGATCTCCATCTCCTTTTCGCTAAGTGTCAGTTCATCAAAGTATTTGACCGCTTCGTCTATCGACATGAACGTCACGTCCACAATCGAGCGATTACCTGGAAGCCACACGAACATCGATTCGCGACGCAGACGCATCCCAAGACAGCTCGGGCACAGGTCCTCAGAAAAAAGCTCCTTCGTGCCGAGCCCGGTGCAATCAGGACAGGCTCCATACGGTGAGTTGAAACTGAACAGGCGCGGTTCGATTTCCGGGAACGAGAATCCATCATCCGGACAAGAAAACTTAGCTGACAGTAAGCGCTCAGTTTTGTCAGGGAAGATGACTTGCACCGTATCTTCGCCGTGCTTGATCGACGTTTCGATCGCTTCGGCCAAGCGCTGACGACCTTCCTTGGTGGCAAGATCAACCACCGGGATCGTGTCGACGATCACTTCAATCGTGTGCTGTTTAAATCGAGCGAGATCAATACGTTCGGACAAAGAAAAAACCTTGCCATCGATGCGGACGCGAGCAAACCCAGAGTTATAAAGATCGTAGAGCAACTGAAAGTAATTCCCTTTGCGACCACGCACGACCGGCGCCAGGACGAGAAGTTCCTTTCCTTTTGTGTCTGTCCTTACTCCTTTCTGCTTACCACTTTCTTCAATAACCAAATCAACCATCTCATCCACGGTCAGCTTCTGAATCTCGCGCTTGCAGATGGGACAGTGGGGATGACCGACGCGCGCAAATAACACACGCAGATAGTCGTACACTTCGGTGATCGTCGCCACGGTCGAACGCGGGTTGGCGGAATGCGCCTTTTGATCGATAGAAATCGCCGGGGATAACCCTTCGATTTCATCGACATCTGGCTTCTGCATCTGTCCCAAAAACTGCCGAGCGTAGGCCGACAACGACTCCACGTAACGACGCTGGCCTTCGGCAAAGATTGTATCGAACGCTAAACTCGACTTTCCTGATCCAGAAAGCCCGGTGATGCACACAAGTTTATTGCGTGGCATCTCAAGCGAGATGTTTTTTAGGTTGTGCTCGCGCGCGCCTTTGATGGTGATCTTATCGTGCATACTTATCCACAAACAATTTTTCGAAGATGAATTTTTTTGATGTAATTAGGTGTAGCCCAACCCTTCCGTTGGGTGAGGAGAGAGTACCGTGAACAGCGTTCACGTCGGCGGCGGGGGCGCAAGTTCCCACCTTCCGGCGGAGCCGATCAAGTGTCCAGGCGGATTTCCCGACTGGTGGCCGAAGAGGAAGAATCGTCCGAACGAGCAGAGCAGCGGCCGCAAGGTCCCGGCACCGCCCGTCATCTGGAACTGACTCCAGGCCCCGAAGGCGTCTGACTGAGTGCAAGATCGACTCACTACATCACTCCCTGCCCCCCGAGGAAAACTTCTTCGGGGTGGCAGTCTCCTTATCTTTCGCGCCCGTGCGTTTTTTTTGTTTCTGTTCGTTTTTTAAGAGCTCGATCTCATCACGTAGAAGCGCCGCCAGTTCAAAGTCCAAATCGCGGGCCGCTAATCGCATCTCGATCCCCTTCTGCTTGATCACCTCGTCAATCTCATGTGGCTCTACAGTCAATTCCAGTTTGAGAATGGACTTGATATCAACCTCCTCGCTGACCCCGAGCATGGCGCGAATATCTTTGATCCCCTTTTCAACGCTCTTCGGCGTAATGCCGTGTTCCTTGTTATACGCCAATTGTTTGACACGACGACGATCCGTTTCTTTGATCGCTCGCTTCATCGAACCGGTCATCACGTCCGCGTACAGAATAACTTTCCCTTTGACGTTGCGCGCCGCACGCCCGATCGTCTGAATGATCGACGTGTCTGAACGCAAGAACCCTTCTTTATCCGCGTCAAGAATCGCCACCAGCGTAACTTCTGGTAAGTCGAGCCCTTCGCGCAACAAGTTGACTCCAACGAGCACGTCGTACTTCCCTTTGCGTAGATCGGTCAGAACGGTAATGCGCTCCAATGTGTCGACGTCTGAGTGCAGATATTGCACCTTGATCTTCCTCTCAATCAAAAACGTCGTCAGATCTTCGGCCATCTTTTTGGTGAGTGTGGTGACCAACGTGCGCTCGCCGAGCTTGACCCGCTCTTCGATTTCACCGATCAAGTCATCCACCTGCCCCTTTTTCCCGCCGATCCCAGTTACCGGTCGCACGTCTACTTCTGGATCAACCAACCCTGTTGGACGAATAATCTGCTCAACGATCTGTTCAGAATGCTCTCCTTCGTATTCCCCAGGTGTTGCTGAGGTAAAGATCGTCTGCCCCAAGCGCTCTTCAAACTCTTCAAACTTGAGCGGACGGTTATCGCGCGCCGACGGCAAACGAAATCCGTGCTCGATCAGCATGTTTTTGCGCGCCTGGTCGCCGTTAAACATCCCACCAACTTGTGACACCGTCACATGTGATTCGTCGATGATCGTCAAAAAGTCATCCGGGAAATAATCCATTAACGTAAACGGTGGTTCGCCCGGAGCACGACCATCAAAATGGCGCGAGTAATTTTCGATCCCGTTGCAGTAGCCGACCTGTTCAATCATTTCGATGTCATAACGAGTGCGACGCGACAGACGTTCGGCTTCCAGCACCTTGCCTTCTTTATCGAACTTCTCCAGCTGAGCTTTTAACTCGGCGCGAATTTGCGCTAACGCCGTGGACTTCTGTTTTGGTGAAACAACATAATGCTTGGCAGGAAAGATCCAAACATCTTGCGTTTTGCTCTTTTCTGCTCGCGACACAGGATCAAGCAAAAAGATCTCGCGAATAACATCGCCTTCGAAAATCAATCGATAGACGACCTCCTCTTGCATCGGCATGATTTCAATCACCTCCCCACGAGCACGGAAACTTCCGCGCTTTAAATCTGCATTCGTCCGCTCAAACTGCATATCGATCAGACGATGCAATAGTTCGGCACGTCCGAGTCCTTCCTCTTTCCTCTCACCTCTTTCCTCTTTCGCGGACACTAAATGCAACACCGAGCGTTCATACTCTACTGGCGAGCCCAAACCGTAAATACACGAAACAGAGGCAACGATGATCACGTCGCGCCGGGTCAACAACGCCTGGGACGCGGCGTGACGCAGCCGATCGATCTCGTCGTTGATCATCGCTTCTTTCTCAATATATGTGTCCGTCCGCGGCATGTACGCCTCCGGCTGGTAGTAGTCGTAGTACGAAACAAAGTATTCCACGACGTTCTCCGGAAAAAACTCGCGAAACTCATTGCATAGCTGGGCGGCGAGCGTTTTGTTGTGCGCGATGATCAGCGTTGGTTTTTGCGTCTTTTCAATCACGTTCGCCATCGTAAACGTCTTCCCCGAACCGGTAACACCAAGCAAGGTCTGCATGTTGAGACCTTTATTCACCCCATCAACCAATTGCGCAATCGCTACTGGCTGATCCCCCGCCGGCTTGTATTTCGAATGGATTTTAAACTCCATACAGCAAATGCCCCGAGAGCGTGCGCTCTAGGGGGTCATAAGCAAATTGTAAGGCCACAGTAACAAAAAGAGAGACCAGGGTCAACCATCAATCTCTAGGATCATCGGAAGATGATCGGAGATCGGAACGTCTGGAACTTCAAATTTGGACACATTTATCCCTGGAGAAACAAACGTATAATCTGCAAATTCCTGGAACCCGTACGGCCCGTGCTCATACTCCGGGAAGAGCTTGCGCATATGTGAACCGCGTGTCGTCGAAATCTTATATTCCGCCACCAAGTTGCGATATCCCGAGCGTTCAAACACCCGCACACTCTCTGTATCCGGGAGCAAATTAAAATCCCCCATGACGATCTTTTCGCCCGTTCGCTCTGCCAAGAAATCAATAATCTTTTGTGACTGTTCCAAACGCTTCGGCGAATCAAGTTTGTCTGCCGGCTGAGAATTACCGTGCACATTGACGATCGTCAACGGTGTTGGTCCGTCGATGGAAAGGGAGATGGCGACGTGCCCGAGCGTTTCCCACTGCTTTGCTCCGGTGTACGTATTGAATCCGTTGTAGATAAAAAAGCTCCCTGCTTCAGACACAGGAAGCGACGGACGATAAAAGGTCGCGTTGCCAAGCTGCATCTGTCCTCGATAGGCCGGTTCTATATCAAAATCATCCTGCGCCGGAGCGAAATAACAGACGAATCCCGGCAATCGTTTTTTAATCTGCTCTAGAATATCGGCCCGGCCGTGTCTTGGGAGTACGGACAGGTCCCCTTTCGGATTACTCTGCATCTCCTGCAAACAAAAAACGTCGGTTGTTGCCGACTCACGTACTAAAAAATCTAACAGGGACTCGAAGACGTGCCCCATGAAACAGTTCAACGAGACGATCTTCATACACGCGAGCTAGCCGCGCTTTGCTAACGTGCGCATGCGATCCATCGCTGCGATCTTCGATAACACACTGGCCACACCGTCTGGAACGAGTTCGCGCCAATCATCACCGTTCAGCAACCGAGCGCGGATTTCGGTGGAACTAATTCCCGGCACCTCTTTGATTTTTTGGACGTTGATCCCCTTCTCAACAAACAACTTCTCCACCTGATCATTTCCGGTCCAAACCGTGTCGATCGGGCCCGTGATCTTCACCACATGATCGACCCATTCCTGGTCGTGTTCAATATCTGGAATATCGTAAATGTCGGCGTCTGGGATGTCCGCGTCAAGCAACGCAGCACTGATCATTTCGTGACGTTCCTGAACATTAAACGGATCTGCCGCCGATTCTGGCGCATGAACCGAACCAACGCCGATAATAATCCGCCCGCACACTTTGCGCATCCCTTGCACGACCATCAAATGCCCGCGATGAAAGGGCTGGAAGCGACCGATAAAAAGACAGGTGTTCGACATAATTGATGTTTTCATCCTAGCAATCCTTGACGCGAACGTCAAAAACGCATATGATCCAGGGTCCCCAACGGAGATCTGCCATGGACACCGCCCGACTGCGCAACCACCTTCGTACCACGCTCGGGCCCGAGGCCGAGCTGCGCATCCGACCGATCATGGTCACCCTCGCGATCCGGCGCGAGGAGCTCGCGTCTGGCGAGCTGGCCGGCACGAAGCCTGGCACGCCCAACCCGATCATCACAGCGATCATCCGGACGCTGCAGGCCCAGGTCCACCCCGCCATCAGCGCCGTGCACATCCTGCGGCTGGGCGGCACCACCGCCACGGTCGAAAGGATGCTCCTTGGCACGGTCCCGCTCGAGCCGCACTTGCGCCCGCTGCGGATCACGGTCGAGGGTCTGATCTTCTACCTCCTCGGTCAGTACCGCGACGGCATCTACGTGGTCGTCGCACGCTAGCCGACCTGACGCACGAAACCCCACCTGGAACGCAGGTGGGGTTCGGCATTTCAAAATCTTACATCTCGTCTGTGATCATTGGGGTGTTGTTATCACTCCAACCACTGACGTAAACAGGATAGCCATCTCGAATCGTTGAACTGATCTCTAATTCCGTCTGCAAACCGGTGTCTAAATCAATGATATAGGCACCCACATCACAGACATCAACACCATCTCCTTCAACACAACTCCAGCGTGCGGCTACCGTATATGCAAGTTTCGTCCCGTCCGGAGAAAACTTCGCACTGATCCCGTCATCGAATCCGGAATCATCCGGCGGAGCGATCAGTTGAGCGACGCTCCCGGCAGCCGTCCCGACGATTTGCACACCAACAACAGACTGCTTTCCGTCGAACTCCGCCCGCGCCGCCACCCACTGCCCGTCTGGAGAAATGTCGGCAACGAATCCTTCGGTCGGAATAGAACGCATCGTTCCTTCGGCTTTATCTACGACGTACAGACGGAATGGCCCGCCATAATAAATGGCGCCACCGAGACCGGTTGGGGAGAAGTCAATGAACGTGTAGCAATCTGTCTGGCGCCAAACTTCGGCCGCGGACTCTGTCCATTCGTTGTCACTCGCCCTAAGCGTGCCAACCGCCGTTCCGTTTACCATCACCGTGTGTGAGGTCATGTCATCATTCGACACAACGACCACCTTAGCATCCGATGGCGTACAGACAGCCTCCTGTGGTGCCACGTCTTCCTCATCTTCGACCCTGTCCTCGGTTTCATTCAACACCATTTCCTGGACCTCCTGATCCTCCGTGGTGTCCGACGTTTCCATCCACACCCAGGCACCAAGAACCACAGCGAGGACAAGCACGATCCACAAGCCAATATTTTTCATAGTGATAATTAATTACTCATAGGGTAGTCGATCGTTGTGTGTAGTGCAAGGAAATGTGGACTTTAAAAATTGTTGATTTCAAACTTTTTGACTACTTTTCGTGCTCAAAAATTTTGAATGCGAGTACTTTGAGACACTCAGACATGCGCGAGATACAAAATCAAAAGACGGAGCGACATCAAATGTGCCCCGCCTTATTGAATCCTGTTCGCTAGTCCACCAACTTGTAGGTGATCGAAACGTTCAGCGTCACCTCCTGCGAACCGGCTTCGATCGCTGGAGCGGCTTTCAATGACGCGCTCGATTCTCCCACCATGTAACCATCGTAGTACGGATAAGGTCCCATGTCTTCCCATTCACTGTAGCCAACCACTTTTTCCAAGCGGACACCGAGTTTGCTTGCAAGCATCATCGCCTTCTCCTGCGCTTTTTGCATCGCTTCCTCGCGGGCCTCATTCTTCAACGCTGTGGTGTCATCGATCTCGAAATTCGGACCGTAGATGTTCGTCGCGCCGTTCTGACCAGCTGTTTCAAGAACCGAAGCGATCTTGGCCGTGTCGCGTACCTTGACGGTCAGCGACTGACTGACGACCCAACCGTTTGCATCATACGTCTGTGTCTCCGCGTTCCAAACTGTGTTTTCGTAGACACTGTAGGAACTGGTCTGCACGTCCGCCGCGGCGACGCCGAGCGCTTTGATCTTTTCGATCAATGCCGTCATCGTTGCTGAGTTCTGCGTTTGTGTAGCCGCCACGTCATCACCCTTTGTTTCCACCGACATGCTCACCGTTGCCACGTCTGGCGTACCAACAACGCGACCCTGACCATCAACGGTAATCTGATGTTCATACGGCATCGGCTTACCGATCTCTTTTGTTTCGGTCTGAATCTGAGTGATGCGTGCCATCAAGTAAACGACGGTGAACGCACCGATCAGAAGAAGGACGAGGGCGAACGGCGTGTTGCCGTGCCAGCTCGGCCAAAATGATTTATGCTCGGGGCATTCGGGGCATCCCCCGTTGCCGCCGTTTGTCATGCCTCGCGTACGCATAAAAATGACGTTAGATTAATTGCTAAAAGTATAGCACAGAATTGACTGACGCGTCCTGTGGATGTATCATCCTGCCTTGCTATGCTCGATTGGAAATCTCTCCCACGCCCGATCATTGCGCTTTCGCCGATGGCCGACATGACCGACTCGGCCTTTTGTCGCGTGGTGCGCGAAGTCACTCCTCCGGAAGTGAACTTGGTTGAATTTCGTGAGATGGTTTCGGCCGAAGCGGTGGTACGCGGATCGGACAAAACGCTCGGGATGACCGAGATTCACCCAGCGGAACGGCCTTTGGTGCAGCAGATCTTTGGAAGCGACCCGGCCACGATGGCCGAGTCGGCACGGATCATCGCGGCTGAGCATAACCCGGAAGGGTTCGACATCAACATGGGATGCCCGGTGTATAAAATCGTCCACAACTTTAATGGCGCGGCGCTGATGAAAGAACCAAAGTTAGCCGGCGAGATTATAAAAGCGATGAAGGCGGTGATCAACGTTCCACTTTCAGTCAAAATCCGTCTTGGATGGAACGACCCTGAACAGTGCGTGGAGTTTGCTAAGGTGCTTGAAGCGGCCGGAGCTGATCTGATCACCGTTCATGGACGCACGAAAATGCAAGGCTATTCTGGTACCGCTGATTGGGTGCAGGTTGGTAAGGTAAAGTCTGCCGTGTCGATTCCTGTATTGTGTAACGGTGACATTCATAAAGCCGAGTTGATGCCCGAAGCGCTCAGAGCGTCCGGCTGCGACGGCGTACTGATCGCCCGCGGAGCGCTCGGCAATCCGTGGATCTTTTCGCAGATGCACGAAATATTGAATGGGAAAACACCAACACCAGTGAGCTTTGAAGAACGCCTGCGCGTCATCCGCCGTCATGCAGAACTTCACGTTGAACAGTACGGCCCCAAAGGGATCGTCTCTTTCCGGAAGCATTTGATGTGGTACTTCAAAGGCCTGCCCGGAGCCAAAATGATGCGCGAAAAACTCCACGCGATCTCGACGATCGAAGATCTCGAACTAGCTCTTGGATCTTTAGAAAACTGATGTATTTTCGTTGAACGGGTGTCGAGCCCGCGAGACGTAGGGATTCTACGTTGAGTGGGTCGACGGGACCCGTGAAACGAAAAGACGCAGTTTTCTAAAGATCCACATTATGCACATTGGAATCTTAACCAGCGGCCGCCCAAAACAGATCGACGACCCAGCGCTCGCACCGCGGTTGATTCAGGCCGCACGAGCGATGGGACACGAGGTGACGATGCTCCATGAGCCGGAGATCGTCATCGCCGGAGGCATCGTCACGCACATGGGAGCTGAGTTACCGAAGCTCGATGTGATTATTAACCGACCAGGGTTCGTCGAAGAGCCGAGCTTGCACGCCGTTACGACGGACGCGCTCGTTGCTCTTGGTTTTCGCGTGATCAACCACTCCCCGCTCGGAGGGATCGCCAAAAATAAGCTGGCGCAACATTTCATTCTCTCGCGTGCTGGCGTGGCCATGCCGCGCTGGGCGATCTGCCGCACCTCGGATCATGCCCGAGCGGAGGCGGCCAAA
Organism: uncultured Parcubacteria group bacterium; assembly: GCA_947084965.1. Classification (GTDB taxonomy): domain Bacteria; phylum Patescibacteriota; class Patescibacteriia; order UBA9934; family CAMTUG01; genus CAMTUG01. The sequence goes on along the minus strand of CAMTUG010000001.1, from coordinate 303,055 downwards.
ATCGGCTATCCGATCATTTTAAAAGTTGCCTTCGGTACCCACGGCAAAGGGATTTTTTACGCCGAGAACGTGGAAACGCTCTCCCCGATCGTTGAATATTTACATATTCGTGACAAAAACCCGATCATCGTTGAGGAGTTTATCGCCGAAGCGGGTCGCAAAGATCTGCGCGCCTTTGTTGTTGGTGACCAAGTGATTGCAGCGATGGAACGCACCGCAATCATCGGTGACGTTCGTGCCAACGCGTCGCTTGGTGGAGTTGGCACAGCGGTTGAACTGACAGAAGAAGAGATGCGCATGGCGATCGAGGCGGCAAAAGCGTTCAGCCTTGAAATCGCCGGCGTCGATATCCTTCGCTCAAAACGAGGACCGCTGGTGATCGAAGTCAACGCCAATCCAGGATTTGAAGAATTAGAACGCGCATCGGGCGTCGATGTCGCTGGCGCGATCGTTGACTTTGCTGTCAAAACAGTTGACGGCCTCAATCGAAACTGATATTCCTAGTTCAACCAGGAGACCTCATGTCTAAGACCCGCCTGCTTCAGAGCAACCCTCTGTGTACCGGCGACTGCGACTGGTGCCCGCGACGGAACACCCAGCTCGTGGAGATCGTGAACTTCGGGGCGGATCGCCCAACGACGGAGTACGTCTGCGAGGACTGCGGTCATCGATACGCCGCGATGACGCCCTCGAACCCTCCGGTCACGCCGAAGGCCGCCGAACCAGACGAGGTACTACAACGCATCCTCCGAGCCTGGAGGGTCGCCACCACCGGCACGGACGGTTCGGACGATCCGACCATCCTCTACCACTGACCCGGCTCACGCCGCTCTCGGAAGTCGCCTTCGCGACACACTCTCCCGAGGGCGGCTTCTGATTTTTGTGGTCAAAATGCTCGAATTCTGTTATTCTCTGAAAGGTTTAGGGTGTTCACGGGGGGGCTATAACCAGCCGAAATGTTCAGGAAAATCAAGCACAAACTGTATTTTTTTATCGCGCATTATTTTAAGTATTGCGCGTTGATTCAATTGCACCTCTGGAAGCCGCGCATTGTTGTTGTTACCGGATCAAACGGAAAGACGACCGCCCTCCATCTGCTCGAATCGCAGCTGCAGACAGCGGCCAAGTATTCTCATCACGCTAACAGCACTTACGGAATTCCGTTTGATATTCTCGGGTTGAAACGTACGACGTTTTCTCCCGTTGAGTGGATCGGTCTTTTTCTTCTCGCTCCGATTCGGGCCTGGAAAAAACCGCCGACAGAGAAAATCTATGTTGTCGAAGCCGATGCGGAACGTCCAGGAGAAGGTCGCTTCCTGAGTGCTTTACTCAAGCCAGAAATTGTTATCTGGCTCAGCTGTGCTCGAACGCACAGCCAGCAGTTTGAAAAATTACTGCGCACAGGAAAGTTTACTAACGTAGACGAGGCGATCGCCTACGAGTTTGGGTATTTCGTCGAACAGGCATCAAAACTCGTTATCACGAACGGTGACAACAAACTAATCGTTGATCAGAAAAAACGCACGACCGCCGAATGGCGCGAAGTGCGCGAGGATGACCACCTCGAAGAATATTCCGTTGCCACGACCGGGACAGGATTTGTGATCAGTGGGCGCGCGTATCATCTCCCCTATCTTCTTCCAAAAGAAACGTTCTATGCGATCGCTGCCACGCCTGTTATTTGTGAATACTTTGGACAGCAAACGGACGAACACTTCTCACGCCTTGTCATGCCCCCAGGACGGAGCTCGTTGTTTGCTGGAATCAAAAACACAACGATCATCGACAGCAGCTATAACGCCAACCTCGCTTCTGTCTCTGTCATTGTATCGATGGTCAATCAACTTCGAGCAGAAAAAAAGTGGGCGATCCTTGGTGATCTGATCGAGCAAGGTGAACAGGAGCAAACCGAGCACGAAGGCCTCGCTGAACTCCTGGTGGATAGCGACTTCGAACAGATCATTCTTGTCGGTCCACGCCTCACCAAGTACACTCTGCCAAAGTTAGCTGAACTTGAAGAACGTGGAGTGCACATTGAATCATTCATCCAACCGAAGGACGCACTTGATTATCTTTCGTCTGCGATCAAAGGCGATGAGGTTTTGCTATTTAAGGGCGCGCGATTCCTCGAAGGGGTCATCGAACATCTCCTTGCCTCCCCTGACGATGTAAACAAGCTCTGCCGCCGCGAACAGATCTGGCAGATTCGCCGTAAGCAGTGGTCATTATGAAAAAGATTTACATCCTCCACGGTTGGACGTACACCACCGACACCTGGAATCCGCTCATCGCCCTGCTTAAGCAAAGCGGGATTGATTCGCAATTGTTGCCCGTTCCGGGCTTAACCGACGGCACCGATCGCACCTGGACGCTCGATGATTACGTTGATTGGTTGAAGTCAGAACTCAAAGACGAAGAGAAGGTCATCTTAGTCGGCCACTCAAACGGCGGGCGCATCTCGATCGCTTTTGCTTCACGATATCCAGAAAAAGTTGAGCGATTGATTTTGATCGACAGCGCCGGGATCTATCCGAACGGTTTAAAAATTCGCATCAAGCGCAGCGTCTTTTGGCTCCTCGCCAAAGTCGGAAAGCTCTTCAGTTCATCCGATCGCCTACGCAAACTTCTCTATCGTGCCGCCCGCGAACGCGATTATGAGAAGGCAAGTCCCGCCATGCGCAAAACGATGGCTAACCTGATCGGCGTTGATCTGCGTTCCGTTTTATCAAGCATCAAAGCACCAACACTCCTCATTTGGGGCGCGAACGACGGCAGCACCCCGCTTAGTGACGGTGAGTTGATGCACCGATCGATTGAGAATTCAAAGCTTTTTGTGATTCCAAATGCGCGACACTCCCCACACGTTACGCATCCGGAAGTTGTCGCTGAACAGATCATTCAGGAGCTCGCCTAGTATGAGCATCTTCAACTCTCTCGGATCAAACTACGGATTCTTCGACGCTTGGCGAACGTTTCTGGCTGTTGGCACACCGGCCAGACGCCAGCGCTTTATTGATTTCTTATCGTCACGCTATGGCGGCGAAGTGACCCTCACCTACAAAGGCCGCGAAGCGATCGCCCTCGCTCTGAATAAAATCACTAAGCCTGGAAGTACGGTCATCATCAACGGCTTCACCTGTTATGCCGTCTATCAGGCCATTGTGAACAGCGGATATCGTGCCGAGCTCCTCGATATTGAACCAGGTTCGCTGAACTTCTCCCTTGATGCGTTGAAAACCGCCGTGGAAGCAAACCCAGATATCACCGTTGTCATCATTCAAAATACGCTTGGCGAGCCGTGTGAAGCGCGAGAGATCGCCGAGTTCTGTCGATCAAAACAGTTGGTGTTGATCGAGGACTTGGCTCATTCGATCGGCGTTCAATACACATCTGGTGAAGAAGCCGGAACGATCGGCGACTTCACGATCCTTTCGTTTAGCCAAGACAAAGTGATTGATGCCGTTTCCGGCGGCGCGCTGATCACCCGTTCGAAGCAGTACAGCGACAAAACGCACGCTCCAGCAAAACAGATCTCTCGCTCACAGCAACTGCGCGATCGTTTTTATCCGACCCTCACCTATAAAATTCGGCTCACTCATGCGCTAGGTATTGGGAAACTACTTCACAAAGTCTGCCGATCCTTGCATCTGCTTTCCAAACCTCTTCCTCCTGGCATGACGGTCGAAGCGCACGAACTTCCGAGTTGGTACACCGTGCAAGCGATGCATGAATACACCGTTCTTCCGAAGATGATTACGCATCGCAAGATGATTACCGAAATATATCAATCAGGTCTTAGCAAAGATCTTTTAATGTTAGCCGCGAATCATAACGATGCGATCTATCTGCGCTTCCCGATTCTCGTAAAACAGCGAGAAGGTCTGATCACCTATCTGCGCAAGCGCCGTATCTACATCAGCGACATTTGGTACGATGCTCCAATCGCACCTAAAAAATACATGTACCTGACCGATTATACCGGGACGTGCCCGCAGTCGGAGTTCGTTTCTGAGCAGATTCTCAACTTACCGACGCACCGTTCGATCTCCAAGGCCGACGCCGAGCGCATTGTACGCGAAGTGAACGCCTGGTTTGCCACTCAACACGAGGTATGAACTATTCCGTTGCAGAAATAAAGGATGAACAACGTTGGGAAGCGTTCATGCAAGAACAGCGTCCGCATACGTTTTTGCATTCCTGGAAATGGGGGTTGCAGTACGAGCACTCAGGATCAAAGATCTTCCGCCTGGGTGTGTATCGCGCGGAGCAATTGATGGCTGTAGCTCTGCTCATTAAGATTAACGCCCGTCGTGGAGCCTTTTTGCTCTGTCCACACGGTCCGACGGTCGCCAGAGATGCAGACGCAGCTGGGATTCTCAAGGTGCTCGTCGAGGAACTCCTTAACATCGGACAACGCGAGCGCTGCGATTTCATTCGCATCTGTCCACTACAACCCGTGACGGAAAAAAGTCTCTACGCATCACTAGGATTCCGCCCTGCACCGATTCACATGCATCCAGAACTCTCCTGGCTCCTCGACATCACCAAAGATGAGGAAACGCTATTGAAAGAGATGCGCAAAACAACACGCTACCTGATCAAAAAGTCAGAAAAGGACAGGATCGAAATCACCATGCGCACCGACCCGGAAGCGATGGAAGATTTTTGGAAAGTGTACAAAGCGACAGCGGATCGTCAGCACTACACGCCGTTCAGCAAGTCCTACCTCAAACAAGAGTTTGACCTTTTTGCTAAAGACAACCAGGCCGCCTTTTTCTTTGGCACCTATCAAGGGACGATCATCGCCGCCTCGATCATTATCTTCTACAACGGTTCCGCCTACTATCACCACAGCGGTTCACTTCAGATCTTCCCTCACTTGAACGCCTCATCGCTTTTGCAATGGCGAGCGATTCAAGAAGCCAAGCGCCGGGGCTGTACGCTCTATAACTTCTGGGGAATCTCCCCGGACAACAAACCCAAACACCCCTGGGCCGGACTGTCGCTTTTCAAAAAAGGATTCGGTGGATTCCCCGAAGAGTACGTTCACGCCCAAGACCTGCCGCTCACCAAAAAGTACTGGCTCAACTTCGCCATCGAAACGTTCCGCCGCTTAAAGCGTGGGTTGTAACTATATGAACATTCTCGCTATTTTCGGCATCCTGGCAGGAGTTTTTAGTGCGATCTCCTATCCGCCGTACATCATCGCCATCGTGAAAGGGACTGTGAGGCCAGAACGTGCGTCGTGGCTAATTTGGAGCGTGCTCACTGCCATGGGGTTCTTTACCCAACTCGCCGTGGGTGCTACCCATTCCCTCTGGCTCCCAGGCATTCAAGGGATCGGCGTGATCATTGTTCTTCTCCTCTCGATCCGCTACGGATTCGGCGGACTCCTCAAACGCGATGTAATCACCCTTCTTGCGGCCGCGGTAACGTTGCTCATCTGGTACTTTACCGATAATGCGGTCATCGCCGTCTACTTAACCGTATTGATTGACGCCATGGGCGCCTGGCTGACCGTCATCAAATCCTACGAACATCCAGAGAGCGAAACGTTAATCACTTGGGCCCTTTCTGGCACCGGAGGATTCTTTGGCCTGTTAGCTGTCGGCGTCATTGACCTCCCCCTCCTCGCCTACCCGTTCTATATTTTCATCTGTAACTTTGCCGTCGTAGCCGCGATCCTCCTCGGCAGAAAGAAACAACTGCACTAATTTGAGTTTCGTATGTCAAAAAACCTAGACGTTCCCGCCTATCGTCAATATCCCTCGTATTGTGGTCCTGCAAGCCTGCAGATGGTCTTCGCGTATTATGGAGTTGTCGCTACCCAACGCGAAATTGGCCGCCTCGCCAAAACGACCGTTTCCCACGGAACATCTCCTTCACAGATGCTCACCGCAGCACACCACTACGGTTTTCGCGGGCGATGGAAAAAGCACTCCACGATCGCTGATATACGTGCGTACTGTGAAAAAGGCGTTCCTGTTATTTTTAACTGGTTTTCTGTTAACGAAGGCCATTATTCTGTCGTTGTCGGCGTAACGGATCTGCGTGTGATCTTTATTGATCCAGAAAATGGAAAGCGGCGATCCCTGGATCACGAAACGTTCATGCGCATTTGGTTTGACTTTCCTTTCCCTTGGATCAAAAAATCTTCTCAATTACGCATTCGCTGGATGCTCGCCCTGACTCCGGGCAAAAAATAATCATCTTTGATCCAGAACGGCTCTCGCAAACGGGGTTGAAAACGCTCGGCACCAAATCCAAACTTCGTTCGTCGTGGTGATGTCGAAATCTGGTGGGAGCTCGTAATTCTGAGATCCGATATTACCTTTTAGTTTTGAGATCTCGGAATCCTTCACATACTGACCATCAGTTCCCAATCCTACGTACAGATCAGGGCCATTGGCCACAACAAAGTCCTCCTCGAAACGCAACACATAGCCGCTGTCAGTTTTTATGAGCGATGCCGTACCACTCCCGTGATGAATGTCATCAAAACCGACAAACATCCCGCTGGCGACTTGCTGCGGAAGAACGCGTTCTGGATCCGTCTCATCGCTTATCTCTACTGTCCCCTGCTCCAACAGAGGAGAATCTTCTGAAACCTGCTTATCGATAAAAAATGGTGACAAGAGCCAGTAGGCCACCGCAAGAATAAAAACAGCAAGAGTTAAAAGCAGAATTTTTTTCATATATATCGAAGTATAACACAAACAGACGTGTTGAAACTTAGGAAGCTCCTGTATAATTAGGATGTGGGTTGTTTACTTATACACCATAGAATATATGCATGAATTTAAGCAGTTTTTATTGAGGGGAAATGTCGTAGACCTGGCGGTTGGGGTCATCATAGGTACGGCATTTGGAACAGTGGTCTCGTCTCTCGTAAATGACCTCCTTACTCCGCTCATCGCCGCTGTTGCCAAAGTACCTGATTTTAGTGAACTCACATTTACGATTAACGGCAGTCAATTCCTTTACGGTCACTTTATTAATGCCCTCATTGGATTCTTTCTTGTAGCCACCGCTGTCTTCTTTTTCGTGGTCAAACCCATGAATCTACTCGTTTCCAAATCTCGCAACAAACCTTCAGAAGACCCTACAACAAAAAAATGCAAGGAATGCCTGAGTGAAATTCCACGCCAAGCAAAACGGTGTTCTTTTTGTACACAAGTTGCTGTGTAAGGCCCAGGGCGAGGCACCTCTTCCCATTCGAATCCACGTCGACAAAGAAAAACGACCAGCACGCGCTGGTCATTTTTCTTGGTTCCGGGACGTGGATTCGAACCACGATTCACGGCTTCAAAGGCCGCTGTCCTGCCATTAGACGATCCCGGAGTGAGTGAGCGCAATGGAGAAACTCACCGCTTCGACATTCCCGAGCGAACGACGGGGCCGATGCAGTCGGCTCCCGGAATGCGTGGGGATCGTACGACAAAATCTTAAATCGATCAAGAGATCGGCTAAATCCCAATTTCGATCTTCCACTGCATCGGCATGAAGGTAAAATTGATCGGGTGGGTAAAGTTGTTTGTTTGCTTCCACTCCGCGAGGCGAGATTTGATGGTGGCCACGAGTTCCTCGAGATCCTTCACTTTATGCGCACTCATTTGTACGAAGATCTCGATCGGGTGCACGTTGACTTTGATCTGTGCGCTGTTGGCGTAGACCATCACATCATCTGTGCCGGTCGTCTCGAGGACAATCATACGCGTCGCTTCTGAAAGCGATTTCACCTCCGCCTCCGAAACTTTTTCGTTGTCGAAATCAATGCGGATGACGGGCATACGAAGCAGAGATTACCAGGCTGAACCGTAAAAATACTTCTTGGGGCCGCGCTTGGGTGGGCGGTTTGGATTGCCGGCGCCGGATGAGCGGCCGTGACCGCCTTCGCGGCGGGGTGGACGCGAATCGTCTCGGCGCGGTGGACGAGCGTCGTCACGACGAGGAGCGGACGATCCGCCGGTCGAAGCGTGATGCTGTGGGGCTGGATGAGATTTTTGTTCAAAACGGGAAGCATCACGATTCGGGCGGCCGCCTTGTGGCGAACGGCCGTGGCGTGATGGGCCTCCACCATGACGCGCAGGACCGCCATGGGTGCGTTGATCCTTAGGATCAGCAGGCGGCGCAGCACGGCGCTCTGGCAACCCTTCTGGTTTCAACAAGTTGAATTGGGTACGCACTAAGCGCTCGATCTGGCGAATGTCTCCGCGTTGATCTGGTGTAGCAAAGGAAATAGCGCGACCAGCCATGCCGGCGCGGCCGGTGCGGCCGATGCGATGGACGTAGTCTTCGGAAGCATCCGGAAGATCAAAGTTGATGACCAGTTCAATCCCCGTAACGTCGATCCCGCGAGCAGCGATGTCGGTGGCTACAAGGACGCGATACTTCCCGCTCTTAAATCCATTCAACGCCTCTTTACGCTGGGCAAGTGAGCGATTGGAATGGATTTCGGCCGAGGTGTGCCCCATCGTCTGGATCGCTTTGCAAATCTTTTTTGCCCCGTGCTTGGTGCGTGAAAAGACAAGAACCGTACCTTTATATTCCGTGAGTAATTTTTCGAGCAGACGCTGCTTGTCTTCTTTGTTGACCACAAACATTTCTTGCACCACCCGCTCAGCCGTCGTCCCTTGACGGGCGATCTCGACGCGCAACGGGAGCTTCATAAATTCCGCGGCCATCTTGGCGATCTCCTGCGGCATCGTTGCCGAAAACAACATCGTCTGGCGATCCTTTGGCAACTTGACCATGATCTTGTTGATCTGCGGAGCAAAGCCCATATCGAGCATGCGATCCGCTTCATCGAGCACCAAAACTCGGACGTCATCGAGCTTGACCGTCCCCTGCTGCAAATGATCATTCAAGCGACCTGGGGTGGCCACGATCACGTGCGGCTTGCGTTCGATCATCTTCTTCTGTAACCCCATCGACGCACCACCAATTAAAACAGCGGTGCGAATCCCAGCCGTGCGGCCGATCTTCATGACCGTTTCTTCGACCTGCAACGCTAATTCGCGGGTTGGCAAAATCACCAACCCTTTTCCCCCGGTGGCGGCCAGTCGCTGAAGCATCGGGATGGAAAAAGCGAGCGTCTTTCCCGTTCCGGTCTGTGCGATTCCAACGATATCCTTCCCTTCAATGGCGATCGGGATCGCCTTTTGCTGAATCGGCGTTGGCGTGACGTATTTATTGGCTTGCAAAACGTCGAGCAGCTTTGGCGCAATCCCTAACCCGAAAAACGTGTTCTCTGTCATAAGGATCGGATAGTACTACAATGATGATGCTAAGTCAATGAAACGAGGTAAAAACTCGAGTTGCAAGGCATGGGGAGGACGACGATCAAGACGTACATGGCCGGTACGTTGAGGAGTCGTCGGGGCCCCATAACGCAGCAAATCGAGGAATTTACCTCGTTTCATCAAACCTGAAGGTACTTGCGCATAGCAAACCCCGTCGCAACCATGTTGATGATACAGAGCGCCGCCAGCTGCAAGCCGAAAATAAGCTCAAAGTTGGCGGTGAAATAGCTCAGCAAACCGGTAGGCGTGGTTTGGAAGAAGGCATCAAGAGCCGGCTCAATCAGGCTGATCGTCGGATAGACGATCGCGATCGTTACGAGCACAGCGATCAAGGTATACAGCATCGCCTCGACGAGGAATGGAGCGCGGATGAAGAAGTTTGGTGCACCGACGAGGCGCATAATGCCGATCTCTTCTCGGTGGGTATAAATAGCAACCCGGATCGTATTCACGATAATAAGAACGGTGATCAACAAAAAGATTCCACCGAGAATAATCCCCCCCGTACGAATCTTGTCGAAGGTCGTCGTGATGTTCTGAATCACCACCTGATGATCTTCAAAATCTTTGTCCGCGATAGACGGTTTGTATTCTGGACTTTCCAGCGCCTCCAGAATGAAATCGAAATCCTCCGGATTGTTGGCGAGGATCACCAACTGACCACCGAATGGATTGCCTTCGACCTCATCGAGCGAAGCGAGGACATCTGGATTCCCCGCGTTGTCTGCACGGAAGTCCCGCAACACCTCCTCTGGAGAGAGCGTGCGCACATCCTTAACTTGCGGCAAGGAGAGCAAATATCCGCGAGCGTTGCCGATCAGGGTTGTACTCGTCTCCGGAGTGAACGTCACGGAGACGTCGATCTTCGCTTCAATCGTCTTGACCGCCGTCTGTCCGATCACATTCAACACCAAAAGGATGTTCACGGTGAGCAACGTCAACACCAAAATGGTCACGGTGATGATCGAGAGCCAGATATTCCTCCAGAAGTTCTGGAACGCAAATTTTCCGATGCGATAAACTGTAATCACAGTTTGTATTTTCCTTCTTCAACGTCGGAGATGATCTTTCCCCCCTCGAGCGTGACGACCCGTTTTTTTAACTTGTTGACTACCTCGCGATTGTGGGTCACGAGCACGATCGTTGTCCCAAAGTCGTTAATCTTTTTGAGCAGTTCGATGATTTCGTGCGTGTTGACCGTGTCTAAATTTCCCGTTGGTTCATCGGCGACGAGCACTTTCGGACGATGCACCAAGGCACGAGCGATTGAAATGCGCTGCTGTTCCCCTCCGGAAAGCTGATGTGGATAGCGGTGCATTTTGTCCCCCAGCCCGACGATCCGCATCACGTTCGGCACCACTTCGCGGATACGCTTGGGACGTTCGCCGGCAACTTCCAGGGCAAAGGAAACGTTCTCCTCCGCCGTTTTTTTCGGCAATAATTTAAAGTCCTGGAAGACGACACCGATCTGACGACGCAGCAACGGAACTTCACTCGCTTTAATGTTGGTAATATCCCAGCCGCCAATCTCCACCGTTCCACGCTCCGCGCGCTCTTCTGCAAACAGACATTTGGCGAGAGTAGACTTCCCCGTTCCGCTCCTCCCGACGATGCAAACAAACTCCCCTGGTTTGATGTGCAAGGAGCAGTCCTTCAGCCCCACCACGTTCGGTGGATATGTTTTGGTCACGTTCTTAAAGTGAATCACACGCCAACAGTATAGCACAACAAAAAATCTCCACCAAAGTGAAGATTTTTTGGAGCCGATGGCGAGAGTCGAACTCGCGACCTCTGCTTTACGAAAGCATTGCTCTACCACTGAGCTACATCGGCATCAAAATCAACAGTCATCGGGACTGGCTTCCAGGAACATCGTCAATTTTGAGAACAATGCGAGGCGCGGGATGCCATCCGAGGAGGCGCACTGAAAGGTGCGTCGACGAAGGTGGCAGGGACCCGCAACAAAGCAGTGTTCCAAAATTTACGATGTTCCTGGAGCGGGATACGAGAATCGAACTCGCCTCTCAAGCTTGGGAAGCTTGCATACTACCACTGTACTAATCCCGCATACGGCGGCGTCAGTATATCGGGAGGCGCTTATTTTGCCAAGAGGCCCGCAAGATCCTTCACATCCGAAGCAAGAGCATCCGCCCCCGCCACCAGAAGGTCTTCAGCGGCATCTGATCCCCAGGTGACACCGATCGCGCGAACCCCAGCCTTTTTGGCTTCGCGGATATCCCCAGCCGTATCCGTAATCATGACGGCATCTGTCACCCCGACCGCGATCATTTTGTCTGACTTTGATCCGCCCGTGTCACCGCCCATGATGTGGAGGAAATGATTGGCGATCCCTTCGCGTTCAACGATCGCACGTATGTACGAAGTTCCTGCTGATGAAACGATCACAAGGGTAGAGCTTTTAGAAAGCTCTCGAATGACATCAATCATAGACGGAGGGATCCGGGTGCCGTCGTAGATCGTGCCAAAGAAGTCAAAATAAAGAATGGATTTCATACGCGCGAGGTTGGGTGTCTTAAAAAGTACTTTTACAGTTCGTTTGACGACATTATGTGCTCAAACGAACTGTAAAACAGTATTTTGAAGCACCTCCAACTAGAGCCCATCAACATTTTTCACCACGTACGAAATATCACTCGTTTCGCGGCGCGACGCAACAATCTCTGACAGTGTCTTCTTTTTGAGAATAATCGCCTGAGTGCGGATCTGTGTATCTTCGCCGACCCCAACCAACCAGGCGACTTTCAAAATTACGAACTCCCCTTCTGTTTCAATCACCCCACTCACCCCCTCCTCTGGTAACGTCAGCAACATATCCCAACCGGCTGGTAATGTCGCTTTGGTGATATAGCCAACATCCCCGCCCTCTGCTCCCGAAGGATCTTGCGAATAGAGCGCTGCTGCTTCAGAAAAACTCATCCCTGCCAACACCTTATCCCTCGCCTCTTCAGCCTTAGCCTGGACTTCGGCTTGCGTCGCCTCGTCTTCATGAATCGCTATTTCAAGTTTCTGTGCCAAGGCGAGCGGTTCGACCACCACCCGCGCAAACTGACGCAAGCTCATATCCAACTCGTCGCGAATCTTTTCTGCAAACGCATCTTCATCGAGCTCTCCTGCAAGCATCAAGAGCGCCGCATCCTTATCATCCCGGGTCACTTCGACGTCGTAATCACGAGCGATCTGTTCAATAAGTGCTTGCTCGATCAGCACATTAATCGCCTGAGCAAAGGTCTCTTCGCGATCGGCGTCCTCCCCCTTCAACCATAACAGCGTATCCGTCCGCACCAGCAGATCGCGATAGGTGATCGTATCATCATTCACCACAACCGCCGGCACAGGGAGAACAACACTGATAAACCGCGTGACCCAACCACTCTTATGGCCATACATCATGCCGTACCAAACAAACACGACACAGGCGATCGCGAATAAAATCGCGAAGGGCCAGCGAGGCGCGCGCGTTTTCTGTTTTGGATGAATGATGACTTCAGCCGTTTCCATAGTCTGTGATCAGTTGATCGTAAGCCGGGTGATCGAACAAGAAATACCACCAACGCGTCGGATTGCCTACCCGGTTCTCCTCCCCCTCTGATTCCGTCGGTCCTGTGTCGCTCGACGTGGCCGACTGGCCGTCCGTCACCGTTGCCTGTGGCTGGGCGGTTTCCGTTTGAGTCACAACGACCAATTCCTCCCCCGGTTTGCGTAAACCGTATTTGACCCGTCCCTCACCTTCGACAAAATACTGAGTTTGGACAGACTCAGAGAGAGCAATGATTTCTAGGTTACGGGCAGAAAGAGCTGACTCTTCTGCTTTAAGCGAAGCAATTTCTGACTCAATCGATGCATTACGGAGATATTCGCGGCCGAACGAAAGTGAAAGGAAAAAGAGCGCCACCAAGTTAATCACAAGGAAGAGACGTAGTTCGAGCAGGCGGCGAATGAAGTTTGTGGTAGCCATGGATTATGGGTTTTCCGAATTTTCTTCGAGATCCAGACGCAGATCATTGAGCAAATCATGGACGTGGTGCGGTCGTCGGACATGAAAGATCTCCAGATTCACCGCATTGCCGCGAATCTGCACCGTCACATCGCCGTAGCGCAGAACGGTCGGCCAGAAACCGCTAATCTTATAGCTGACGTCCTGAATGGTCGAAAAGGGGGCTTCGGAAACGACACGACTGAATAGTCCACGCTGGTCGTGATCGATGATGCGGCGGTCAGTGATGATGAAAATGGATCGATGCCAAGCCAAAAAGGTACGCCAAGCGTAGATCGCGCCGCTCGCCAGAAGTGCAAGAAAGATCATCACCCCCCAAAAGCGCATCTGAAAGAGGGGAAAAAGCAGAAAAAACGGCAGTAACACCCACAATATCGCCAACAAAAACTTGGGCCACCAAGGAATGAGCGACTGATGGACGACCAGGATGACCTCTTCTTCGGGCTTTAATTGGACGAGTTTACTGACGTTCATGCAATGCTTTTCTTACCTCAACGCGATCGTCCCACGGGATCAGTTTACCATGAGCGACCGCCATAACAGGTTCGCTCCCCTTGCCCGTCACAAGCACGAGGTCATTTGACGCAGCCATCTGGATCGCTTTCTTAATCGCCTCTCCGCGATCCTCGATCACAAAAAGGTCTTCGCCATCCTTCTTTCCCACTTCTCGCGCTCCGGCTGCCACCTCTCGAATAATCTGCATCGGATCATCATCATACGGATCTTCGTTGGTGACGATGCAGATATCAGCAAACTCCCCAGACATACGCCCCAAAATTGGGCGCCGAGCGGCATCCCGTCCACCCCCACAACTGCCAAACACATGAATCAACCGTTCGTAGGGCAAAAGGGAAAGCGTCTCATAGATGCGTTTCATGGCCACAGGTTCAAAGGCATAGTCAACGATCACCCCGAACGACTGGCCTTCGTCGATTCTTTCGAGCCGTCCTGGAACCCCGCGCAAACGCGCCACAGCATCTTTAATAATAGAAACGGGCACATCGAGCACCATCGCCACCGAAGCAGCTGCCAAAGCATTTTGTACATTGAAGGCGCCGAGTATAGGCAGGTCCATCTCAACGCCAAGAGCGCTAAAGGATGCACCGGCTGCGGTAAGTTCAAGATCCGGATCTACCTCGAACGCAACTTTTCGATCGGCCTTATGAGCAAGAAAATCATTGGCGTGCGGATCGTTGCCGTTCGCAACGATCACCTTTGGAATTTCTTTTCCGAAAAGATGTTTATGCGGACGAGCGGTCAGGTGTTGAAATAACTTCAGCTTGGCTTGCTTGTAATTCTCAAAACTTCCGTGCGATTCAATATGTTCTGGCCACAAATTAGTAAAAACGGCGACATCAAAATTAATCCCCTGATGGCGGTGCTGCACGATCCCCTGAGACGTCACTTCGACAATAGCGTGGGTGCAACCCGCGTTGACCATCTCCTTGAGCAACTTTTGTGTTTGAAAGCGACCGAGACTCGTCATCTTGCGATCATTGGCCCATTCCTTCGAGCCAACTTTAAAGGTCGCGGTGGAGGTCCATCCCACCCGATGACCCGCATGCTCTAAAATCTGCCCGATAAATGAAACGGTGGTGGACTTACCGCTCGTTCCCGTGACACCAATCACAATCATCTTTTCCGAAGGGTTGCCATAAACAAACGCTGCCGCCCGAGCAAGGCAGAAGTGATAGAGGCTCAGCAACGATGTTGGGAGGACTTTTCGCAACAAGGCTTTAACCATAGCCATCACAACTTAGCAGAAAATCCCCTTACGTTCAATCGATAAAGAAAGCCCGATTAGAGCTTGGCAACCGCGTCTTTAAACTGGGCCCCGCGGTCAAATTCATTTTTGAAGATCCCGAAACTGGCCGTGCCCGGTGAAAGCAAAACGATGTCACCCGACTGCGCCACACTCGAAGCGGCCTGCATCGCTTCGACCATCGAATTCACCCGCACGGTCGGGACAGAATCTCCAATCGCTTTCATAAAATCATCGGTCGCGGTCCCTTCAAACAACACGACGTACTTGCAGGTCGTACGGATCATCTTTCCCAGATCATCGAGCGGCAAATTCTTGGACGCACCCCCCGCAAGCAACACCACCTTCCCCTTTTGTCCGAAGCGCTTGAGGGCAGCCATCGCCCCCTCTGGTGACGTCGCCGTCGTGTCATCAACATACGTCACGCCGTTCACTTCGCGTACCACCTCCTGACGCTCTGGCATCCCATTAAAGGTCTTCAGTGCGGTCACGATCGCCGCATTTGGCGTTCCGTGCACTTTGGCCGCACAAACGGCCGCTAACACATTCTCAAGGTTATGTTCGCCCTCCAGGGCAATGTCGGCGACGGAGATGATGGCTTCGTCTGTTCCTCCCTGACGGAAAAAGAGCATTCCATCTTTGACAAACGTCCCTCCGACCCCCGCTAAATCCTCGCCGCGGGTGAACCAATACAGCTTGCTCGGGACACGCGGGGCGATCGCCGAAGCATCTAGGTTGTCTTTGTTGATAATGGCGAAGGCGTCGGGCTTTTGCATCTTAAACATCATCTCTTTGGCCAGTCGGTATTCTTCATACGATCCGTAACGATTGAGGTGGTCCGGAAACATGTTGGTCAAAACTCCAATATCTGGTCCACGACCAGAATCCCCCAAACTTTCAATCAATGACGATGATAATTCAAGGACGATCGGGCGCGGCTTTTCATCCTTCAAAATCTCGTCCAAATATTCCAGCGGAGACACTTTGATGTTGCCAGCCGTAATCGCTCGCGGATCCATCGCTTTGTACATTTCGCCAATCAATGCTGTGGTCGTGGTCTTTCCGCGCGTACCGGTTACGCCAGTGATCGGAAACGGACAGAAGTGAAAAAACAGACTGACGTCGGAAAAGATCGGGATGTTGTGTGCCCGAGCTAAAGCGACGAATTTATCTTCTCGTTTGACGTCTGGATTTTGCAGCACAGCGGCGCATTCGGTGAAATCCTCCTCGCGATGTTCCCCAAGCACAAACAACGGATGGTAAATCTCGCGATCAGGATGATCTTTGCGATACTGCTCGTACCAATTCGTCACTTCATCAACGGATTCTTTCAGCTCAGCCTCAGACTTCAGATCCGTGATAATCACCTGCGCCCCATGGCGCATCAACCATTTGGTGGCGCCAACACCGCTCCCTTGCTTAAAGCGACCGAGTCCCATCACGGTTACGACTGCATCTTTAAAATCTTCGATCTTCATACGTGAAATGTTCCAGTCAAATGGGCGATACGGACACGAACCATAGCGGTCACGATCTGGCCCGACATCCGAGCATATTGTTTAAATCCTTCCTTCCAACCCACTTTTTGATACTTGCGTCGAATGGTAAGCCCAGGCAGGGCTACGGAACCGTACGCCAAGCGCCGCGATCGACAGAAGTAGTTCAAAGCAGATTCTATCATAAATCCTTGCAAAAAGTGAGGAGGAATCTGTTCAATGACCGATCGCCGAATCGCCCGCTCGCCGCCAATGAGAGGCAAGAACCTTCCCAGAGCCGTAATCAAGCGCCCTCGGTCACGCAAACCGACGTTCATAACCCGCGCTCCGTTTAGGATCGGAAGTAAGAGGCGTTCAACATGCTCAGTGGTAAATCCAATCAAATCCGCGTCAGTAAACAGAATAATCTGGGCATCGGTCTGTGTGAGTCCATGGAGCATCGCCGCTCCCTTCCCTCCTTTTTTTGACAGACGAATGACCCGCGCCCCCGCAGAGGCCGCCAACGCTTCCGTATCATCGGTTGAACCGTCAGAAACGACGATCACCTCCTGCACCAATACACTCTGACGGAGCGTCGCTACGACGTCCGCAATCGTCTGTGCTTCATTGTAGGCCGGCACGATCGCCGCAATACTGGTCATAACGCATTGCCACGAAAACGAATGAACCATTGCAGACGTTGTTGTCTTTCTTGCGCCTGCACCAACAACGCCTCGGCTTCGCGTAGCCACTCACTCCCGATCCCTTGCGAGAGCGCCTCACCATGCATCAAGACGTTCAACGCATCGGTCGCGCGGCGCAGATAAGCGACCCCTACCTCTAATTCTTTTATCGCCACCCGAATAGAGAGAGCATCCCCTACCGCTTCTTCCTGTGCAGCAAAGACGATCTTCGCGGCAAAGAGCGGAGCATTGATTCGCAAACGAAAGAGATCACGATACATCGGTTGCGGGACCGCCGCCGTCCGACACCAATCGGCTACCGCGCGCTCCAACTGAAACGCTCGCGACGAGAGAGGATCGTGGGTGATCGTCGCATCCAACATCTCGGCGATTGAAGCGTCCCCCTCCCCCCCATGGCAATCGGCACCGTGCACCGGACAGCGATCGTCTTCCACCCCCGCCTCAGCAAACAGGACTTCAAGATCAGCATGCGCTGCGCCATCTATTTGATCGACTTCGGCCATGACTTCTTCTTCGACTTCGGTCAACGGTCGTTCCGCTCCAAGAGCATCCGCCCAGGCGGCACGAAAATCCTGCTCCAGGAGATCAAGTTCGTTACGCTGAAAGAGCCATGCCGGTTCGGGATTCTTTTCGTTTTCCATAATGGTAGTAAAACTTGATCGCTTCTGTTAAGAGCTGGCGTCCTAAGGCTAGCATAACTAATGCCCCGAATTCTAGGAAGGTCAGCGGCACAAAACCGAACAGAGTACGGAACGATGGGATCACGAGTGGGGCGAGCAAAAAGAGGAATCCAACGAACATCGATGCGACGAGCCAAGGATTTTGTAACGGATTTGAGGTGAACATCGATGAACGGAAGGTCCGGATCGAAAGAACGTACAGAAGCGAGTTTAATCCGAGGGCCGTGAAGATGACCGTGCGGATCTTTTCGATCGGCATCTCTGTGGAAAGAAGGTAGATATACAGACCGAGAAGCAGAACGACCGTGGTGAGACCGACGAGCGAAATAATGACCCGCATCTCTTTGTTTATGACGCGCTCGGTGCGTGGCCGCGGCGGTTCGTTCATGATTCCGCGTTCAGGTTTTTCAATCGTCAGGGCCATGTGTGGAAATCCATCGGTCACCAAGTTGATCCACAAAATCTGCGCCGGAAAGATCGGGATCGGCAATCCGATGAGAAACGTGGCGATGATCAGGAGCAGTTCCGTAAAGCTATCTGTCAGCAGATACGCAACGACCTTACGGATGTTGTCAAAAATGACTCGGCCCTGAGCGATCGCATGAACCAACGTCGACAGATTATTATCGAGCAAAACCATATCCCCTGTCTGCTTGGCCACCTCTGTCCCACTGCCCAAAGCGACACCGATGTCGGCGGCTTTGAGGGCAGGCGCATCGTTGACCCCATCTCCGATCATGGCCACAGACGCCCCGGCGTGACGCCATGCCTGAACGATACGAACTTTGTGCGCCGGCAACACACGGGCATAAATATCGATCGAAGAAAGACGCCGCGCAAAATCAGATTCAGAAAGGGCGTCCAGTTCCTCACCTGTGATCACGCGCTTATTCTCTGGACCAAACCCCGCCTGTTCAGCGATCGTTTGGGCCGTCCTTGGATGATCTCCGGTAATGATAATCGTGCGCACCCCGGCGACCTTGGCTTCTTTGATCGTTTGCGCTGCTTCAGGACGAATCGGGTCGCTGAGCCCGATCAATCCTACGCAGGTCAACCCGTGCAGATCTTCATCCCGCAGCGTGGTTGTTGTCTGTCCTACCTCTTTCATCGCCAAAGCGATCACCCGCAATCCTTTTTCTGTCATCTTCGGGGCATGATGCGACACAATCTCTCCTCCCTTCGAACAAAAACTGGCAACGACCTCTGGAGCCCCTTTTAACAGAATCATGTTATGACTCCCGTGACGATGCAGCGTCGCCATAAACTTAGCGGACGAAGAAAACGGTCGTTCATCCAGACGCGGATAATCTGCCTCGAGCGCTTCCTTGACCAACCCTTCATGCATGGCTGCGGTAAGTAAGGCCATTTCCGTCATCGTTCCACGCACCTGCATCCCTTCAAGTTCGGCGTTGTTGCAGAGCGCGGCAACCCTGAGCGCTTTTTTTCGATCCTCGGATTCGATTACGGTCACTTCCATTTCGCCTTTAGTGATCGTTCCTGTTTTATCTGTACAAATAACAGAGACGCTCCCCAGCGTTTCAGCCGCGACGAGACGCCGCGTCAATGCCTTGGCTTTGAGCATCCGCTGCATGCCGATCGCTAAAATAACGGTCAGCCCGACGAGCAGTCCTTCGGGAATCGCAGCCACGGCGAGGGCGGCGGCGAGCGTAACCATCTCGATCACCTCGCCCCCTTTGGACACCCCGATCACGATCACTACGAGCCCGATCACCAAAACCGCGATCGACAACGTCTGTGACAGTCGCCCAAGTTCCGTTTGCAGCGGTGTATCTTCTTCTTCCATCGATGCAACCAGCTCCGCCGTCTGTCCAAGGCGCGTATTGATCCCGATCTCTGTCACCACGGCTTCTCCGCGCCCGGCCACAATCGTTGTGCCCATGAAGACCTGTTCCTTTCCATCAAAAACTTTGGTGACCGGCATCGATTCTCCGGTCAGCGTTGATTCGTTGACCTGTAATTCAACCGCGACGGAAACTCTTGCATCTGCAGCGACACGATCCCCCGTCTCAAGCACGAGCGTGTCGCCCACAACCACATCACGCGCCGCGATCGTGACGATCTTACCATCTCGCTTGACCCGAGCTTCCGGTTGCACCAGTGCTTTTAAGGCATCGAGCGCTCGCGAAGCCTTAAACTCTTGTAAAAACCCTAACGATGTATTCAATAAAACCGCGAATAAGATAACGCCGGCATCAAAATATTCATGAACGGCAACCGACAACCCAGCCGCGACGAGCAAAATATAAACCAGGGGCGACTTCAGTTGATTCAGCACTAACACGCCGTACCCCGGAGGAGGCGTTGAGGGGAGCTCATTTTTTAACAGGACTTCCTTGTTCATATATTCGAAATTCAAATATCGAAATTCGAAACGATCGGAAAAGAGAAAAAAGTGAAAGGTTTGAAATTTTCCCTTTCCGATTCTGATTTGTTTCGAATTTCGATTTCCGGATTTCGTATTTTCATACTAATGCCGAATCGAAACATAAATCCCTTCCGTGCGATCCGCAATAACATCCCAATTAAAATCGGTGCGCACCAGCTCGCGCGCCTTGACGCCCATCTCAACAACCAATTCAGGATGCTGCAGGAGCTGTCGCAACCGCATCGCTAAATCATCCGCGTCACGATTACTAAAGGTGAATCCCGTATTCTTAATCGCTTCAAGATTTTCCGGGATGTCGCTAACCAAAGGAGCAAGGCCGTAGCTCATCGCTTCTAACACGACGATCGAAAGGCCTTCTGATTCAGACGGCTGCACGAAAAGATACGCATGGCCGTAAAGCTGTCGCAATGCTTCCCCAACTTGATGTCCAACAAAAAGGATGTTCGGATTTCCTGCCGCCATCCGTTTTAATTCATCGGCGTAGCGTTCAGAAAAACTTGGAGTCCCGACAATCACAAGCTTTTTCTGCGTCTCGAGTTTTTGATACGCCGCAAGGAGATACTGCAGTCCTTTCTGCGGCACGATGCGCCCAACGTTGACGATGTATTCGCCTTTGGTCAGGCCGAACGTTTCCAGTTCACGATCAGACGAAACGCTCTGCACATCTGCACCGTTTGGAATGTAAATCACCTGGCGTTTATACACATTACGCGCATAAACCTGAATCACATGAGACACCGCGATGCAAGCGTGCGGAAACCAGACACTGGCCCATTCGCCGAAGTGCAGATAGTTCCGTGCGAACCATCCCCACTTTTTGTGAAAACGATCTTGCGAATGAAAGGTGACGACCACCCGAGCGTGAGGACGAAAAAGCCGCGGCATCCAAGCAAGCGTTGCCGGACCGACGCCGTGATAGTGATAGACATCAAAATTTTTAAACAGGGCGTGGAGCGTTGAAAAAAATGTGTGAATGATCGCTTCAAAATTTTTGGTGTAGATCGTCGGCACATACACAATCCTCACCCCACGAAATTCACGCACCTTGTCTGGCATGTACAGCTTGCGTGCATAGACCGTTACTTCGTGCCCGCGCCGAACCAACCGCGTAGCAATTTCGGTCACATGCCGTTCAATGCCACCCCCTCGCCCTCCAACTCCCATTGCTTTCTGCCCAATAAAGGCGATTTTCATACTGGGGACAGTTTACCGTAACCGCTGGCTTTTATATAGACTCCGTCACTTGACATCACTCACAAAGTCCTGTCTACTAAAAACAGTATGAATTATCAGTCTCTCCACATTACCGGACGCGCGTTCGTCGGCTGCGATATGCCGAAAGCGTTGTATTTCTCAGGTGGTCGAGCACTGATTGCATGATTTTTTGCATAATGAGTCCTCGCACGACCTGGGAATCATCCCGGGTCGTGTTCTTTTTTTGACTCTCCGGAGGCTCTATGTCCCCTTCCCGCGCCTACATCCTCTTCTCCGCCGCCCTGGGCCTGATGTTCATGGTCACCACGGCGACCTACGTTCCGTTCCTCACCTCGATCGGGCTCACCTTGAGCCAGGTTTCGATGGTCAACGGTTGGTTCTGGGTGGCGATCATCCTCTTCGAAGTCCCGACCGGGATGTGGGCCGACGCCCGCTCCCGCGCCTGGTCCTTGCGCATCGGCTTCCTGATCTTCGCTCTGGGCAACGCGATCTACTTCCTGGCAGAGAACGTCTGGTGGGCGCTGGCGGCCGAAGTGGTCAACGGTTTGGCCTTCACCTTCCTCTCGGGGATTCAGCAGGCCTGGATCGTCGACGCCTTGAAGTTGCACAATCGCGAAAACGAAAAGGGGCAGACGTTCGCCAACGCCGCGATCGTCAAAGGATTGCTGGCCGCACCGGCGGCGATCTTTGGCTCGTGGATCGGATCGACCTTCGGCCTTCGGTGGCCGTGGATCGCTAGTGCGTTCTTTGCTCTCGTCGGACTCTTTGTCGTCACCCGCTACATGAACGGCGACGGCGAAGTACTGGCCCACGAAAAGGTCAGCGAGAAAGAGGCGCTCAAGCGGAGCGTCAATGCCCTGCGCAACAGCTCGGCGCTGCGCTGGGCCGTGGCGGTAGGGATGGTGAGCGGTCTGGTCGTGGCGTTCAACCACTACTGGCCGAAGTACTTCGAGCAGTTTGTGGCCACCAGCCAGCTCGGACTGATCTGGAGCCCGCTCTATCTGGCGCTCTTCATCGCCGGGATGATCATTCGCAAAGCGAAGATCGCTTCAGGGGCCGAAGCCAAAGCCGTGATGATCGCCCTCGTCGTCGCTGGGGTTGGCCTGGCGCTCATCGGGCAAGTTCCTGGGCTTGGACTGGTCCTCGTGATGGGCGTGGTGCACGAAGTCGGCCGCGGGGCGTTCCGACCGCTCCTCGACAGCTACACCAACCACCACGTTACGAGCGAATACCGCTCGACGTTCGGATCGTTGCAGTCGCTGATGGAAGAGATCGGCGCCGCGATCGTCCTCTTCTCACTCGCCTTCTACATGTCCGGCCGCGAGGACACGCCGGCGAACATCGCTGACGTCTGGCTCGCTTCCGGCGGACTGCTCGTCATTCTCGCGATCGTCCTCTACTTCCTCCGCCCCAAGGAACGACCGTAATCAAATCCGCGCTCTCCGTCCTGGACGAGCGCGGTTTGAAATTCAATTAAGTTCAGACGCCGCCCGGGAGTATTCCGAGCGGCGTTCCGTATAGATCGGCGGCCGAGGTGAGCTGCCGAAGATCAGTTCAGCGGCGGAGATGCGGTCGTGTAGGCGTTGAGAACATCGCCGATGGTGTGCGGCTCATCCACGTCGAGGCGGAGGGTGGCGAACGGGCACAAGTCGAGCACCGCATCACGCACCAGGTAGGACGGCGCAGGGTCGTCCTTGAGCAGGATCTTGGCGACGTCCCGCAGGCAGTCGAGGCAGATGTTGGCCGCGAGGCGGCTGATCACGACCTGGTCGACCCGGCTGCAGAATCGGCAGGCAGCACTCGTGATGACCGTCCCGGTCTCCTTGGGGAGGTGAGGGAACGTACGGTAGACACGCAGGTACCAGCCGAGCACGTCACCGAGCGTCGTCGACCCCGTGACGGTCATGGTGAAGGTGCGCAGATCGAGCTCGGGCCGACGCAGGAGGTAGGATGCGTCAGCCGGACGTTGGACAACGACGAGCGCGACCATCCCCTTGACGCAGACGTCACAGATGTAGACGTTTACGCCGGCGATGACCTTCTTCACCTCAGGGGTGTTGGCGGCCTTGGTGCAGAAGGAGCAGGAGAGACCGGCGGGGGCGGAAGAACGAGGGGGCATGGGACTCCTTTGGGACGGCAGGAACGTATCAAAAGCAACTGGCACTGACAAGTCCCCTTACTTGCCAAACCTTCGTCCACGCTGATCAAACTCGGCAAGCGCAGCATCTAAATCTTCAACGGAAAAATCCGGCCAGTGTTTATCTACAAATAATAGTTCGCTGTACACCCCTGACCACGTGAGAAACCCAGACAGACGCTGTTCACCCGAAGTACGCACGATCAGATCAGGGTCCGGGATCCCGGCCATCCACATCTTCGAAGCGAGCAAATCCTCGGTCACGTCCTCTGGCTTAACCCCGTCGGCCACGAGCGCCTTGACCGCATCGACGATCTCTGGCCGCCCGCCGTAATTGATACACAAATTGATCTGTCCTGCCGTGTTCCCTGCCGTCTTTGCCTCTGCCGCACCAATCGCCGTGATCATCTTTTCCGACAATCCTTCGCGCCGACCGACCACGCGTAAGCGCACGTTGTGCTTCATGTAAAAATCAACTTCGGCCGTGAGGGCGTGGTGCAACAGATCCATCAAATAACCAACCTCCTCTTCGGAGCGCTTCCAGTTTTCCGTGGAAAAGGCAAAAACAGTGAACTGCTCAACCCCACGTTCGAGGGCAGCGAGCCCGATCGTCTTCACATTATCGTACCCGCGGCGATGGCCTTCGAGCGTCGGTAAGCCCTTAGATTTTGCCCACCGACGGTTGCCGTCCAGGATCATTGCTAAATGCTTGAGTCCCATAGAGGTCTTTCACTTGCCAATCACATTATTTTCTGATAATCTCGGGCGCATGCGCTGGTAGCTCAGTGGTAGAGCAGGGGCCTTTTAAGCCCAAGGTCGCGGGTCCGATCCCCGCCCAGCGCACCAGAAAAGCTTCTCATGTTTATGGGGAGCTTTTCTGGTTAGCGGGGATCGGACGAGGGGATGGTAAGGGGAGGCACTCCCCTTACATGCCGGGGGTGACAGGAGCGAAGCGACGACCAGAGGGGCGGAAGCCCCTATGGGGAGGCTCACGACGGACGATCCCCGCCCAGCGCACCAGAAAAGCTTCTCATGTTTATGGGGAGCTTTTCTGGTTAGCGGGAGGATCCTTGTTTTACCATAGCTTCCAAATGATGCGCCAGTTTGAGGGCAACGTCCGTGGTTGGTAACGCGGCGTGCAGTCGCGCACCGAGCTTACGTCGTTCTTCTGGATTCTCAAGAAAACCAAGGATGTGCTGCAAGAGCATCTGCGGCGTTGTCTGCGCCTGGTGAACAATCACCGCAGCACTGAGTTCTTCTAGGGCGGCGGTGTTATCTTCTTGGTGCGAATCTGGGATCGGAATCACCATCGCCGGTTTGGCTAATGCGGCAAGTTCGGAAATCGTGGCCATGCCAGCACGACAGACGACCAGATCGGCGAGAGCGAGCGCATCCGGCATCTCGGTCGTGAGTAACTCTACGGCCTGATAGTTTGGTCGAGGCTCGACCGACGTCAACTTCCCTCGCCCGGTGATATGCAGAACATTCGCGGTCATACACAATTCAGGAACGACCTGAGCGATCGCGTGATTGATCCAGGCCGCGCCCGTGCCACCACCAAAAACCAGAACCGTTGGACGCGACAGATCAAATCCGAATCGCTCCGCCCCGCGTTGCTGCGATCCGTGCAAAACAGAATCCCGTACCGGATTCCCGATATGGATCGTCTTTTTCTCATCAAACGCGTGCAGCGACCGCGTCCAAGCGACGGAAATCTTGGTCGCAAACGGCGCCATGAGTTTATTGGCAAGTCCGGCGCGCACATCTTGCTGATGCACCCAGGTTGGGATGCCGTACAGCTTGGCGGCCCACAGGAGCGGAACGCTGACATACCCCCCAGCCGTCACCACCACATCCGGCCGCTCGCGTTGAATCAGGTGCAGGGCCATCTTCATCGACCAAAGCAACCGAAAGGGAATGAACACCCACTTCCCGGGAGCATAACGATCAAGCTTAGGAACAAACAAAGGATGAAATGGGATCCCGGCCGCTTCGACAACGCTCCGTTCCGGTCCGCCAGGTGTGCCGATCCAGACAAACTCCGCACGGATATCTTCCCGACGCCAGACTTCGGCGATCGCCAAAAGCGGCGTCACCGGACCGAGCGTTCCTCCGCCTGTGAGCATGACTTTCATAAATACGAAATACGAAATACGAAATACGAAACAAAATCAAATCGTAAATCAAAAATATTCAAACATTTCCTATTCGAACTTTCCGATTGTTTCGTGTTTCGTGTTTCGTATTTAGGATTTTGCATTCCCATAGTTTCCACGTGACACACTAAGCACCACCCCGACCGCCGACATACACACTACGAGCGACGTTCCGCCGTAGCTGACGAATGGCAGCGTCACTCCGGTCATCGGCATGATCGAGGTCATCGAACCGATGTTCACAAAGGCCTGAATCGTAATCCACGAAACAACCCCGACGACCAAATATTTCCCAAAAGCGTCGGGCGCTGCTTTGGCGATTTTCATGCCGCGCCACAAAAAGGCGACGAAGAGAACGACCAAACCGGCGGCGATCACGAATCCCATCTCTTCAGCGATCACTGCAAAGATCGAGTCTCCGACGACTTCCGGCAGGTACTCGAACTTTTGACGCGACAAGCCGTAGCCCAAACCGAATAACCCACCAGAGCCAATCGCCAGAAGTGCCTGGTTAATATGATACCCGATCCCCTGGGGATCAAGCTCGGGGTGTAAAAAAGCCATGAATCGTTCGGCGCGATAGGTCGATGATTTAATGAGGATGAGCAAAAAGACCGCCCCAATCCCTCCAAGTCCAGCCAAATGAAGAATCGGAGCGCCGGCGACAAAGTAGACGATGAACGACATCCCCGCGATCACCGCCATGGTGCCGGTATCTGGCTGAAGGGCGATCAGAAAAAGCACCGATCCAAGGGCGATCAGAAACGGCATCAGTCCATCCAGATCTTTGACAACCCCGCCGCGCTTTTCCAGCCAGGCCGCGAGATAAAACAAAAAGGTCAGCTTGACGATCTCGGCCGGCTGAATCGAAAACAGTCCGCCAAGCGTAATCCAGCTATGCGAAGTTCCAAAGCTCGATCCGATCCCTGGGATAAAAACTAGGATCAGGAGAAGGATCGAAAAGATCAACAGGTGAAAGGCGTGCTTCTTGATCTTTTGGTACGGATAGCGGGAAAAAAAGAGCAGACCGATCGCTCCAGGGACAAGCCCAAAGAGCACTTGATGCTTGAGAAAGTAATAACTGTCCCCGAAGTTTTCGTAACCCACCGGTCCAGAAGCGGAAGTCAGCATGATCAACCCAAACAAAATCAGCCCGACCGTAATGGCCAGAAATGGGAGATCGAAGTTGGTTGACGTTGAATGCATGGAAAGTGGTAAGCAGTAATTAGTAAGCGGAGACACGAACCGGAGCGTCTCTCCTTACCACTTACTACTTACTCCTTTCCTTCTACCGCGCCATATCGACCAGCGCCAGGACGACACCGAGAGCCGCTGCGACGATGGAGATCACCCAGGAACGCATTACGATCGTGCATTCTCCCCATCCGAGCGCCTCAAAATGATGGTGGATGGGCGAGGAAAGGAGAAGTTTTTTGCCGTACACCTTTTTCCAAAAGATCTGCACGAGGGTACTGACCCCTTCAATCACGAAAACGATCCCGACGATCGGGAGCAGCAAAGGCTGATTAAGAAGCATCGCCACGATTCCGAGCAGAACCCCAAGCGACATTGCCCCTGTGTCGCCCATAAAAAATTTCGCTGGGTGAATATTCCACCAGAGGAAGGCGAGCAAGGCACCGATGACCACACCGCAGAGTGCCGTAAGATCGAACCGCCCCTGCAAAAAAGCGATCGCTCCAAAAGCACCGAGGGACGTCAACAACGATCCGCCCGCGAGCCCGTCCAGGCCGTCGGTTTGATTAACCGAAAACGACGTACTGACGATAACGAGCAGGAAGAAGATCGGATAGATCCAGCCGAGTTCGAAGTCACCAAAAAACGGCACGTGCAGCAAGTCCCAATCGAGCTTGGCGTAAAACCACCAGGCTCCAACCGCGGCGATCGCGGCATACATCATCAACCGGTGACGGAAGCGCACCCCGCCGCCATGGGGGCCGATGCGACGCACGTTCATGTAGTCATCGATTAACCCGATGAGACCGGAAGCGATCAACGCCCCAAACGGCAACAAGGTTTGCTCGCGAGAGATGAAATTCAGTGAACCAAAAAAGGTATCCGGAGCCAGGCGAGAAATGATCATGACGATAAGTGCCAGCATCAAAACGGTCCCCCAAACGAGCACCCCGCCCATGGTCGGCGTCCCAGACTTTTTGGCGTGAAGCGCGGCGTAAATCGGGGCGGTCAACGAATCGCGAATGGACTTGCCTAATTTATATCTGTGCAAAATCCGAAGGAGGATCGGCATCCAAAGCATTGCCAAACCGAACGACAACGTCGTTAACAGAATAATCTTTAAGGCAGCAACAGATTCCAACATAGCTATAAATTAAGCAAAACGATCAAGATAACGGCCACAAATAAAACGACTTCGCAGATCAACGTTGCCACTTGAAAAAATCGACTGAGAATTTTTTCATTCCCGGTCAACATCTTTCCAAAAGCGTGATTTGCGCCGAGGAGAACGAGTCCGAGGGCCGGAAGATAAAACACCTGATACCACGGACCTAGAAGATCAACGCCAAAAATGACGCTGTAGTGCAACGGGATGGCAGACTTATCTTCAAGGGGCATCAACTTCCAGAGCGGGAGGAGGATCGATAGCACGATCAGCACCAGCGAAATGCTAATCACCACACGCTCGAACGGGTGTGTTCGAGCGATAACAAGCGTTGGACGTTGAGTTTTTTTGAACAGCATCACACTTATGCCACGGCGATTACTTCGGTCACGCCAGGAACTTCAGCCATGAGCGTTGATTCAACGGCGCCCTTCAACGTCATCTCGGACAATGGACAGTGTTTGCAGGCGCCCTGCAACCGTACAGAAACAACGCCCGTTTCCACGTTCACATCGACCAGTTCGATGTTGCCGCGATGGCGTTCGAACGCCGGTCGCATTTCGTTCAGAAGTTGCTCAATCATCTCTTTCATATCGGTACGATCGTATCAAAATCTAAGGTCTTTGGAAAGTGGTAAGCAGTAAAAAGAAAGTAGAGACGCTCACTGAGCATCTCTACTTACCAATTACCACTTACTGCTTCTTGTTATTTCGATTTCACCGGTTCCACGTGTGCGTAGGTCCGCAACTGAAGCGCACCATGAAAGTTTTCCTTCTGCTTTTTGGTGAATTTCACCAATCCAGCGACTTTAGCGAACAAGGTGTCATCTGACCCCCGTTCGACGTTCTTCCCAGGATGAATTTTGGTGCCGCGCTGGCGGACCAAAATGACGCCGGCCTTAGCAAAGGCGCCGTCTGGAACTTTGACCCCGAGGCGCTTTCCAGCGCTATCGCGGCCTAGACTTGTGGAACCCGCGGCTTTCTTATGTGCCATAATGGCTTATTGCTTGAGATTTGTGAGGGAAGTATAGATAATCCCTGCAAATTGGTCAAGAGCCCGCCTTACTTCTTGATCCCCGCCTTAATAAGCCCAACAAACAGCGGGTGGGGGTGGAGCGGACGGGACTTGAGTTCAGGATGCGCCTGCGTTCCGACGAAAAACTTGTGTCCAGGAAGTTCAATCATCTCGGCCAAGTTAGTTTTGGGATTGATACCAGAAATCACGAGCCCAGCATCTTCCAACTGCTTCTTATAATCATTGTTGACTTCGTAACGATGACGATGACGCTCGCTAATCAATTCTTTCCCGTACAGCTTACGAACAACACTCCCCGCTTTTAATTTGCAATCGTAGGCACCGAGACGCATCGTCCCCCCAAGCTGTTTAGCCATAATCTTGGCAACCTGATCTGGCAACGTATCGATGACAGGGTGCGGAGTCTTGGGATCGATCTCGGTTGTATGTGCCTTCTTGAGTCCGAGGATGTTGCGGGAATATTCCACAACAGCGAGTTGCAAACCATAACAAAGTCCGAGGAACGGAATATTGTGTTCGCGCAGATACTTGATCGCCGCGATCTTGCCTTCGATCCCGCGCCCACCAAAACCACCAGGAATGACAACACCATCAAAGGCACTCAGTTCTTTTAGTTTCTTTGGATCCTTTTCATACGATTCCGCACCAAGCCAAGTAATCACCGGCTTACGACCGACGGACCACGAGGCGTGCTTGATCGCTTCGATGACAGAGAGATAAGAATCTGTCAGCGAAAAATCCCCGCTGGTGAAATACTTCCCTACAATAGCGATGTTCACTGGCTTCTTCGCTTTTTGAATAGTACCAACAAGTTTCTTCCAAACAGCGTTATTATGATTCTTTGCTTTCATGTGCACTTTTTCCAAAATGCGACGACCGATCTGGTCGCGTTCAAAGTTAAGCGGCACTTCGTAAATACTCGGCACATCCGGTGCCGAAATAATGTCCTGAGCTTGTACGTTGCAGAGACGTGAAATCTTTTCTTTGCGCGGTTGATCCATCGGCACGCTCGAACGGGCGATGATAATATCCGCTTGAATACCGACAGAGCTGAGGGCGCGCACAGCGTGCTGTGTTGGCTTTGATTTCATTTCTCCCGTGTTGTTCAACACCGGCAAGTAGCTGACCAAAACAAAAAGCACGCCTTCTGGTTGAGCGAGCTTCATCACACGGGCAGCTTCTAAGAAGACCAGGTTTTCGACGTCACCGGCCGTGCCCCCGATTTCCACAAGGACAAAATCAGCTTTTGAAGCATTGGCAAGGGCGTGCAGACGGCGGATCACTTCGTCGACGATGTCTGTCATCATCTGCACGTCCTTCCCGCCGTATTCCAAATTGCGCTCGCGTTCAATGACCGAGCGATACACAAGACCCGAGGTCATGATGTTCAGGGCGCCCATGTCCTGTTCAAGAAAACGTTCGTAGTTTCCCAAATCTTGATCCGCTTCCGTGCCGTCGTCCGTCACAAAGACCTCCCCGTGAACGATCGGATTGAGCGTACCCGCATCGACATTAAAATACGGATCAATCTTCGCCACCGTCACTGAGAAACCATCATCTTTCAACACCCGTCCGATCGATGACGTTGTAATCCCCTTTCCAATACCAGACATCACACCCCCACAAATAAAAATGTATTTGGTCATACCTCATTTACTCCGCCTCGACGATCAGTTGAATCTCCCCCTCAAGTCCGTGCGGAAGGTCCACCGTGACGCGATGCGTGCCCGTCTCTTTAATCGGTTTTTGAAAAATAATCCAATCCGGTTCTACAGCAAGCTTTAATCCTTTGAGCGCCTTCGCGACTTCTTTGGCTGAAACCGCGGCAAAAAGCACCCCCTTTTCGTTTACCTTCACCTTAACCGTCACTTCCAGACCGTCGAGCTTCGTAGCTAACTTGCGCTCCGTCGCCAATTCCTTTTTTTCTTTCCCGGCAATGCGCTTTTTCTTATCCGTAGCCGCAGCGATCGCTTGAGGTGTTGCCTGCACCGCCAAATTTTGCGGGAACAAAAAATTTCGAGCGTATCCTTCAGATACCTCGACAACCGACCCTTCGGCTCCTACGGTCTTTACATCTTTGAGAAGAACAACTTTCATACGAGGCCAAGTATATCACACCCTCCCCGTGGCGGAAATTGCCAGCTGGACGATCTCTTTCATGTCTTTATACGCCGAACGTTCAAGTAATACTTCGCGCGGAATCCACGCTACTTCCTGAATCTTTTCCCCTTCCAAATGTTTTGGCACCCGCACCTTGGCATGAGGCGACGCCTCGAACAGATAGTAATGGATGAACTTGTGAATCATTCGTCCTTTGAAGACAAAGCGATCGCGAAAGTAGATATCGATCGAACCGAGCTTGCGCTTCAGGCGAATCCCGCGCAACCCGGTCTCTTCCATACACTCACGCATCGCTGCTTCGGAAAGGGTTTCCCCGCGACGCACATGACCTTTGGGAAATGTCCACTTGCCGTAGGAATCCATGACCATCGCAAAAAACACGCCGTCCTTGCCGCGCTTGAATGTGAGCGCACCAGCAGAAACTTCCAGCCGTGCTTTTTCTTCAATGACTTCAACGTCTGCTCCCATACTATTCTGCATTCAAGACCTCGATCGCCTTGTCCATCTGCGGATCGATTCCGGCCACAAACTGCTCTTCCGTAAACTCAACGATCACATCTGGCGTAATCCCGAGTTGATCGATCGAACGCCCCTTTGGCGTTAACCATTTGGCGATCGTGATTTTGATCGCTGAACCGTCTGGTAAATCGCGATAATCCTGAACAGAGCCTTTGCCGAACGTCTGTTCGCCAACGATCGTCGCCAGATCAAAATCCTGAAGCGCTCCAGCAACAATTTCTGATGCACTAGCGCTCCCACCGTTTACCAGAACAACGGTCGGGAGCCCGGCAAGGAGAGCTTCACCCGTCCCGATCAGCGGACGCTTTTGATCCTTTTGCGATTCATACGTAATCACATCGCGCCCGGCCCAAGCGCTCGCTACGTCAATCGCGGAAGTGAGATACCCCCCAGGATCATTACGCAAGTCAACGACCAACCCGCTGACATCGCTCGTCAGAATCTTTTGCACAGCCGCATCAAACAACGCCGTCGTATCTTCGTTGAAGAAATAGATATCGATCACCGCAATCCCGTCTTCGCGGATCGTCAACTTCACACTTTCCACTGTGATCGTGTCGCGGATGATCGTCACCTCTTCCAGAGTATCCACGCCGTTGTGGGAGATCGTCAAAACGACCGGGGTTCCCTTTTCTCCACGAATCCGACTGACCGCTTCATCGACCGCCATCCCGGCCGTGTCGACCCCGTCGATCGCGTAAATGCCATCCCCCGCCTGGAGCCCAGCACGTTGCGCGGGCGTGCCCGGAAGCGGCGCGACGATCTGCAGCTGATCATCCTTTAAACCGATCTCCGCCCCGATCCCAGAAAACTCCCCACTCAAATCCTGCTGAAATTCTGCCGCATCTTCGGGGGTAAAAAAGACACTGTGCGGATCCCCGAGTCCGAAAACGAGTCCTTGCATCGCTCCGTAAAACAGATCCTTTTCCGAAACTGGCTGATCCACGTAATCGTCCTTGATAAAATCCCAGACGTCCCAAAAGAGCGAAAAATTGACATCTTCGCCGAGTCCGGCTGGGATCTCCCCTTGCCCCAAAACCTTGCCTTCACCTTCTGGCACCACGGAGCGAACCCCAACACCTTTTCCCAATTCGAACCCAATCGAGAACGTCCCGATGACGAGCAAAAGGATGATCAGAATCTTAAACGGACGTTGAAACGTTGACGTTGCCATAAAACGCCGATTAGCATACCACCCCTCGACGCAGCGGGCAAAATCGACTATGCTTACGGCCACTATGTCACTGCGGATTCGCAAAGCGTTCTTCTGGTTGTACATCACCCTCTTTCTGATCGCCGCTCCGACGGTCGTTTTGTACACCATGGGATTTCGACTGGATCTGACCACGCGCTCGCTCGTGCAAACGGGGGCCCTTTCCCTTTCGACCGTTCCACGCGGGGCCACGGTCTCCCTCGACCATAACGTTTTTTCGGACACGACCCCAGCCATTGTCAAACGCACGTTGCCGGGAACGTATCACCTCAGTTTTAAAAAGGAAGGATATCAAACATGGGAACGCGACATCGAGGTGCGCAGTCGACAGACAACGTATGTGGAAGATGTCGTCCTCTTCTTAGCAACAGAACCGAAGCTCTTACGCAGCATCGACCTGGTGGCAAGCGCGGCGACCGGCAATGGACCGAGCGTTGCCTATGCCACGATCGTTGGCTCTTGGATTGAGCTGTGGACGGAAAACGTGGAAACCGGTGAAGTCGTCTTACGCGACCGGTTAAGCGCCGCGTCCGTCAGCCCGGATCAACTCATCACGATGATCCACGAGCTGGCCCACCCTCCATCGACCACAGAACTCTACGCATTGAAAGAAACGGAGGACGGTATTCAGCTTATCGAAACAATAGACAAAGCCACGATCGCTGTCTTGCCATCCGGCACGTACACCATCGAAGAACAGCGCGGTAATCTCCTTCTTTTTTTCGATCAACGCGCCGCACGACTCGTCCTTGTTGATATCAGAACGGAAGGACCGCCGATCCTCTTGAACGTTCGGGCGGAATCGTTCCATTGGGAATCGACAGGACTGCTTTACAGCGATGGATTCGAAGTGCATCGCTTTGATCCAGCAACGGGAAACGATACGCTCCTGACACGCTCCGGGGTCTATTTACAGGACGCCGTTCCCTTTCCCGCCACCGCAACGGTCTTTCTTGTCACAGAAACAGCGGTGACGGCTGTGGACTATTCTGATCCTGCGCGCCCCGTTCTTGTTCCCATCATTTCGGCAGAGGCGATCGACACCTTCTGGATCGACACCCGCGGCCGCACCGGCTTCTTCGTCGGGAGCGTTCAGGGTACGGAGGGAATATATAGCATCGGTCTGACGCGTTAAAACGAAAGCCGCGCTCCAGAGTGTGGCGCGACTTCGTGTCGAAGGGCGCCGGGAGCGCGGTCTAGCAGGAAACGCTGATGGGGATCTTCTCCCGAAGGAACGGGAAGAGCTCGATGAGGCGCCCGACCTGCGGCAGGAGCGGCCGAGACGTCTGCGTATGCACCTGGACCCCTCGGGAGAACTCCTCGACGGTGACGTCCCTCAGGCAGAAGTCGATCGCCAGGGCGAAGAGATCGACCGCCGCCCGCTCGCGCCGGGTCTTGGCCTGTTCGTACATCGCGAACGTTGCGTTCCGCTGCAGCATCCGCATCGTCGCGAGCGACCTGTCCGAGGCGCCGACCTCGACGAACGCCGTGATCGTCATGAGCGCCAGCTCCATCTGCACGTCGAGGGGAAGCGGAGTATCGTCCACCTCGATCGTCTCGACACCCCGCCGTCGTCCGAAACGGGCAGCGAGAGCAGAGAGACCGAAGAGCTTGAACAGGATGCGGAACGGCATGAAAGACCTCCTTGGGACGGGTGAACGTATCACGTTCCCTACCACCTGACAAGGGTGCGCAGGATGACGAGATACAAGGACATCAGCGGATTAACGAGATAGAGAACGAATGGATTATTTGTTTCCTGATTCTCGATTACCCCAACCATCTTTGAAAGAATCACGCGATCGGTCACGTTGCGCAAACCAGCGACTTCGTAACGGGTACGGAAAATCCATCTCCATGTGGACGGTTTAAAGAAATGCAGCCACGAGCGGACTTTTTCTTTCGCCCACCCACCTTTGATCGCAAAAATCAGTGTCCCGAACTCCATGATGATCGCCGCGGGTGCGATCAAGATCAACGTGCCCAGTTTATAATTGGCAAGATTGGTCAGGTGACGATTGCGTTCCATCCAATAAAACTTTTTAATGCTGCGCGAAAACTCGTAGTGATGATAAATCACGGAATCATTGGCGATCACAATATCGTGACCGGCCAGCCGAGCACGCCAGCCAAGATCAACGTCGTCGTGATACATAAAATACCCGTCGTCAAACATCCGTCCGTGCAACATCGCCGTGCGAATCAACACCCCCGCACCAGAAGCATAAAAGGTCGGGAGAGAAGATTCATCGGTCGTCTTAGAAAACCCAAACCCGAGAAAATGCAACGCATTGCCGATCGAGTTAATCTTCTCGCGATCTTGATCTAACAGGATGCGCGACTGAACGAGTGCCGCGTTCGGATGTGCTTCCGCCGCCTGCACCACTCGCCACAAAAACTGATGGTCTACATGCGCATCCCCATTCAGCAAGTAGATATACTCCGGGTGAAACGTTTTGCTGATCGCGTGAGCAGAATTGTGTCCACCGGCAAACCCATTATTTTTCTGCACCTGAAAAACCGTTTCCGGAAGCGACACGCCGACCTTGGCCCGCCATTTCTTTTCAAAATGTCCGGCAATATCAAAACCCGCACATTGATTATTGACGATCACCACCTTCCAGCGACCAAGCGGATAATCGACTGCCTCAAGCGAAGCAAGCAACCGATCGATCCCATCGAACGGCTCGTTGTACAGAAGAATTTGAACTACGACTAATGGATTCATAGCCACTTTAAGGTGTACTTCATCCAGCTCAAAATATGCTGACGTGCTTTGTTGTTTTTGACGATCCCGCTGACGATCCCTTCCACCTTGGCCGACTCTTTGCCATAGGCGTGATAAATTTCCACATCAGGCAGGTAATACACCGGTCGACCTTCGTTCCAAGAACGGCGACACAAGTCCACGTCCTCATAGTACATCCAAAAACGATCATCAAATCCGCCCAACTGATGAAACAACTCGCCTTCAATCATGAACGCACTTCCTTGCACCCAATCAACCATCCGGCGCTTGTTGTGCCCAAAGTCCTCCATCAAAAATCGCTTACGATGCTCTTCGGTTAATTTCTTCGGTAACAGCTTGGTGCGCTGGGCGATCGGAGCAAACCAGCTTGGAAAACGACGACACGTTTCTTGCACCCGGCCGTCCATGTACAAAATCTTTGGCGCAGCGATCCCCACCTTCGGATGTTGCTTCATGAAGTCATGCAGTCGTGAAAGCAGGGTGAGATCTTTAATGCAGGTGTCGGGATTTAAAAAGAAATAGTAGTCCGCTTCAACCTCTCGTGCGCCACGATTGCTAGAGCGCCCAAACCCATGATTGCCGTTGCGCAAAATAACGTGTGCCTCTTTGAGGTGTGATTTGGCGAGCGCATGGGCATTAAATTTCGTGGAACCGTTATCAACGAGGACAAACGCGATCTTGAGCGGGGTGGCATCCATCAACTGCCGAACCGAAGTCAGACAGGCTTCATGGAGCATGTTGGTAGAAACGGTGACAATAGCGATATCGTATTTCATACAACAGATCGAACGAGCATAAAGATCGCCTTCGCCGCTTCAAACGGAAGGATGGCCCAACCATCTAAGAGCCAATCTTTCAAGGTGAGATGCTTGCGCAAGTTGCGCCAATGATTGCGATACGACAGCCATTGTGATTTACGAGAAACGCCCAGGTGCAATACGGACTTGCGAAAACTACGCTTGTGATACGCAACGGCCTCCGGCACGATCGCCGCCTCAAACCCCGCGGCCTGTAGACGATAGGCGACATCAACATCTTCTTTATACATGAAGTATGAAGGATCAAACAGTTGATCGCCGATTGCGCTTCGACGATACATCGGCAGACAGCCAGAGACACCAAAAACCTGTACCGGCCCTATCATCTCCGGCGCTCGCTCCCCCGCTCCGATATCATACACTTTGTGATAGCGCGTTCGTGCTAAGCCGAGCGAATCAATCACCTCCGTCTTCACAATAGCGCCAGATGCATCCGTGTTATAACGAAGAATCTTTCCGCTGACAGAAGCAACATCCGGGTGCGTATCGAGATGGGCCCGAAGCCCGGCAACATAACCAGGCTCGAGAATCGCGTCGTCATTGACGAGCATCACGTAATCCGCATCGTGCATTTCGTATAATCGCTCGTGCACGCCAGAAAAACCGATGTTCAGATCGCTGTCCGCTGTCACGACGGTGTAACTGGGATGTGATTCCTCGAGAATCTGACGCATCATCGCCCGTTCTTCTGGCGTCGAAGCGTCATCACACCAGTACAGAGTCCAATCTTTGTCTGTCTGCGATGAAAGCGACGCGAATAACGCCGGAAGCGTTTCCGTGCGATGATGGGTCCCGAGTTGAAGGACTAACGTCGCCATAGATCGTGGGCGTATCCAGCAGCAATCGCCAACGGACGAAGGATCGTGATGACGACGGACTGCCAGCGCGGATGCCACTTTTTAAAATAATTGGCCAAACTTTTTGAGAATCGTGCTTGCTTTAACGCCGTGGGCTGCGTTTTAAACGTCTGGCCAACAAGGTCGGTGCAGAAAACTTCGGCGCTAAACCAAACCTTCAACCCAGCCGCACGGACACGTTTGCAAAAATCGACTTCTTCAAACCAGACAAAAAAGTTCTTTTCGTCCAGCACGCCGATCTTCTCCATGACATCACGACGGAAAGCGAAATACGAACCACGCAGCTGCTCGACTTCTTGACTCACCCGCTGGTCTATATCTTCGGCCAGGTACTGCTTCACGACGTTTGGAAAAAGATGCGGGAGCTTGAGCAAAACCGCCAACTGGTCTTGAAGCCCCGGATCACGCCGGACGGAACGCACCAACGATCCGTCTTCTTTGCGCAACTGCACCCCGAGGACACCAATCTCTGATCGGGACGTAAGCGTGTTCCAGGTGTGATCAAGGACCCCATCGCCCATAAGCATATCTGGATTATACAAGACAAGAACATCGCCCTGGGCTACGGCAAGACCCTGGTTACAGGCGTGGGCAAACCCCGAATTGTAGTCGTTCTGAATCAGATGTACCTGAGGAAAATCCTCGCGGACCATTCTGGCTGTTTTGTCTTCCGATCCATTATCGATCACGATCACTTCGAACGTGCAGGCGGAGTCGGTAGAAAAAATAGAATCCAAATTCTTGCGGAGCAAATCACGCACGTTCAAGCTCACGATGATCAGGCTGATCTGTGGCTTTGCTTGTCCGTTCACATCTTTTTTTTTGCTTCTGCGTACTTTTGCATCGTGTCGCGCAAAGCCACAGCAACCGGACGAACGGTGATCCCCGCTTCTTTCAATCGTTCCGAGGAAAGGAAATTATTGGAGCGCGGTTTTTTGTTGATCCCTGCGGCGTTTAAGGCGTCGTCACTGACCCACTCGCAGGTGTGTGTTGGGTCGACCAACTCTTCGTACAACGCGATCAGATCACGAAACTTGAGCGTCCCAGGATTGACCACATGAAAAATCCCTTGAGCACGCTTTTCCAACAGTTGATGAAAAACATCGATCATATCATCGACGATCGTCACACTGTTTTCCACATCGGCCACTTTGGCAAAAGAAGAAAGCTTGTCGATCAGATTCCCTGGTGAAGGAATGTGGTCGATAGGCATACGGATGCGGGCGATCCCCACGTTAGGCAAGGTTGAAAGGACAAGGTCAGCGGCGTACTTGGAACGCGAATAGGTCGGCTTGGGATTCCCAAAATCCTCTTCGCGCCAGGCGTGATCTGGGTGCTGAGACGGACCGTAAAAAATGCACCCTGAACCCATGTGCAGCAGATAGACACCGGCTTCCGCACAAGCATCGGCCATGATGATGGGGAGCAAGGTGTTTCCCCGAATCGTCTCCAGTTGATTGTCATCGCACCAATCCACGTTGGGGCGGCCGCGCACCCCCGCGGCGTTCAAGACTACATCCGGCTCGTGCTTACGAAGTTCCGCCAGCATCGATGCTTTATCCGCAATCATGGCATCTGACAAAATCGAATCTGGCCAAGCGGCATGAATCCTCTCTCCCATGTATCCGCGACCGATGATCAAAATTTTCATACGCGCACTAGAGTTGATTTTTCGCCCCCTCGACCTGATGCTGGTACCACTGTCGATACCCGGCGCTTTCCTTGATCGGCTTCCACCAATCATGATTCTTGCGATACCACTCAACCATCTCATTCAATCCTTGCTCTAAGGTAACGCTCGGACGCCAACCAAGCTCGCGCTCAATCTTGCTGTGATCGATCGCATAGCGACGATCTTGTCCTTGACGATCATGCAGATAGACCAGCATGTTTTCATGATGACCCATCACGAGCAAAAGAAGCCGCGCCGTTTCCGCAACAGAAACATCTGTTCCGCCGCCCATCATGTACGTCTCGCCGATCCGTCCGCGCTCGAGAATCGCCAAAATACCACGAGCATGATCTTGCACGTGGATCCAGTCGCGCTTCTGCGCGCCATCGCCGTGAATCACCACCGGCTTGCCTTCGAGAATATTAGTAATCGCAATAGACAAAAACTTTTCTGGATACAAAAACGGTCCGTAGTTGTTGGTGCAGTTACTGATCGTCGCTTTGCAGGCGTGCGTATGCACCGCGGCACGCACCAAGTGATCAGCCGCCGCCTTGGTGGCGGAATAAGGATTGCGCGGATCGTATGGTGTGGATTCGGTAAACTTTGGATCGTTTGGACCGAGCGAACCAAACACTTCATCGGTAGAAACATGATGCAAGCGCTTGCCATGTTTTCTGCAGGCATCGATCAAACGCTGGGTCCCTAAAATGTTGGTCATGATGAACGGCTCCACGTCGACGATCGACCGATCAACGTGTGTTTCGGCAGCGATGTGCACAACCGCATCAACTTCAGCCACTAACTTTTCGACTAACTCACGATTAGTGACCGAACCGTAAACAAATCGATACCGCGGATGGGTTTGGATATCCATCGTCGTGGTGAGATTGCCGGCGTAGGTCAACGCATCCAAATTGATCACATCCCAATCTGGGCGTTCGGTGAGAACGACCCGGATAAAATGCGACCCAATAAACCCGCAACCACCTGTGACCAGCAATTTCATAGCAGTGGCATCTTAGTATGGAGCTTTTGCCCCGTCAATCGCCTTGTTTATCAGTGCAGAAAACGCAACGCCGGCCCACGTACTGGACCGGCGGAAGCGACAGGGTCGGGGACCCTACAGGAAGCGGCCCGCAGGCGCTCCGGAGAGCGAACGAGCGAACCGCTCGAGGAGGACCAGCGCGGTGAGCGTATGGCTGTCGTTCAGCTCCCCGCCGATCGCCTCGCGGACCTGCTCCACGCTCCAGACGCGGACCTTGTGGTCCGGGTCCTTGGGCGTCGACTTGAAGTTCGTCGGGCCGCGGAGGGAGAGGAGGACGTAGTCCGGGGCGGCCGAGTCGGTCCCGGTGTTCTGGTAGACCTTGCCGAGGAAGGCGATCTGCGTCAGGGCGAGCGTCGAGGGATCGCCGACCTCCTCGCCGAGCTCACGGAAGAGGACGCGCAGCGCCGGGATCTTGAGGTCGGCCGGGTTGCCGATCGGGCCGCCCTGGGGCATCTGCATCACGTCCTCGAGCTCGGTGAAGCCGCGCGGGATGCCAGTCACCCACTCGGCGAGGCTGTGACGCCACTCCTTGACGAGCACCAGGTGCGTGCCGTTCAGGAGGATGACGAAGACGACCCCGTCGCACTTGTCCCCGTTGGCGTTGTAGCGCACCGGGAGCTCGATCACCCGGCCGTCCTTCAGAAGGACGGCGTAGTAGATGGTGGTGTGGAACTGCGGCGTGCGGTCGTCGATGTGGTAGATCCCGAGGATCTCCTGCTCGTTCTCGCTGGCGAGCCCGAGCTTGCCGCGCGGCTTCAGGTGCCGCTCTGCGAGCAGGGCGTTGACCGCGACCAGCCGCTCTTCGCGGTCCTGGATGCCGTCTTCACGTTCACGACCTTTGTCGACCATCAGATTGCCGTTCATCTCTGCTCCGTTCCCGCTCCTGCGGGGTGGTGATGCACCAAGTACGGTGCCTGAATCTCCTCCGGCTCCTGCCGAAGAAGAAAAGACAATACAAAAAATCAACCGACCTGTCAATCGGCTGACCTTCTGATTGTTTAAGACAAATGCGGCTTGGCCAGGTGCCAGGACGCGATCGATTGGCCGTGCCAGATGGTACCGTTGGCGATAGCCCGGTCGATCTCCTTGGGAGTCATGAGGACAAGATCGGTCTCTTCTACCCCATCGTACATCTTCTTCCCCTTTTTCAAATTGGTCAGCAAAAAAGTGTGAATCACCTCGTCCATTAAACTGTTGTCCGTGGCCCAGGTGCCGATCTCTTGGACCGAGCCGGCATAATATCCGGTCTCTTCTTCAAATTCGCGGCGAGCGATCGTCTTTGGTCGTTCGCGTTTTCCGCCCCCACCGCCCGGAATTTCTAAACTGACCTTATCGAACAGGGCACGATACTGTTTGACGAGGATCACCCGGCCGTCATCAAGCACCCCGACCATGGTAGCCGCATGTGATTTGCGAACGGCGTAATACTCCACTAGCTTGCCATTCGGCAGCAGATACGTTTCCAACACATAATCAAAGTAGGCGTTCTTCCCGAGCGTTTTGACCGCAACTTGTTTCCAACGTTTTACTTTGAGTGCCATATTACATCTTGGCGCGGATCTTTTCGGCAGTCGCGGCTAATTCTTCCTGCGAGACACTCTTGTGCTCAAACGATCGCGGGGTTCCAGCAACACGCGGCATCATGTGGACATGGGTGTGAAAGACGACCTGTCCGGCCGCTTCGCCGCAATTGATCCCCACGTTCATTCCATCTGCTTCAAGCGCCACACGAAGAACGGGCGCAATTTTTTGCATAGTGGCAAGGACAGCGTTAGCATCCTCTGGATCGGCTTCGAGTAAATTCTCGCTATGCGCTTTGGGAACGACGAGCGTATGCCCGACGCTTACCGGGAGAATATCCAAAAAAGCCACGGTCTTTTCGTCCTCGTAAATCGTGTGCGACGGGATCTCGCCGGCGATAATTTTACAAAACAGACAATCGACGGGCATAGAATCTCCTGTAATGAATCAATGATGCTCACGACTAGTATACAACAATCCCTTAAAAAAATGTCAGCGGCCCGCCACGTACTGGCGGGCCGGACAAGAAGTCACGCGAACGAGCGGCTAGGTCGCGTTGATGCGCAAGACGTCGAACCAGAGCATCTCGAGCTCGTCGGTCATGTGGTAAGGCCCGCGCGGCGGCAGGACCAGATGCGGGTGATCCGCCAGTTCGGCGTAGATCCGCGGATCGACCCGGATGATCGCTTCCCCGCTGTCGTACGGTCCTTTGACCACCGTTCCCCAACTTGCTTCACGCAGGAAGGTCACAGGCAGTCGAGCCACGGGCGGAGCGTGCTTGGCGCGACGGACGACCTCGATCAGCGTGGCGAGGAGGTCGGGATCACGGATCGCTTCGGCAAGGAAGCGCAGAGCTTCACGGACGATCAGCGGCCGCGGGCGGACGAACGGAGCGATCCGCGCGTCGAGCCAGAGACGAAGCCGCTCCTTCACGTGAACCAAGCGACAACCGACGTCCAGGTTCGCGAGAACGGACGGATCGAGGTCGCGGCAGAGGTTGAAGATCCAGGCGGCCATCAGGCGGTGGGTGCCGTCGGTGTCACACCCCCACTCGTTGACCACGATCGGGGCGAACCCGGACTCCGTCAGGGTGATGAGTTCAGCCGCGATGCGCGCGGTGACGGCGAGCTCGGTCGGGCGGATCTTCTCGATCGCTGCCAGGCCGACTTCGAGCCAGACCCCGTTGCACATCCCGTGCCCGTGGCCGTTCCACTCACGTGCTTCGTAAGCGTGCGCCAGGCACTCTTCGACTTCGAAGGCGAGGACCGCCGGACGGACGGGCTCAGGAAGCAAGCTCAGGAAACGCTCGATCGTCTCTTCCTGCCGGCTCCACAGATGTTCCTTCCCCGGGCACCACAGACGGCTGATCACGCGGATCCCCTCGGGATCGCAGGTGATCCCGTCGACGTCGAACGGCTTGTCGGTCGCGTTCGATGGATCGAGATTGAAGACGACCTCTTCGAGCTGGGGTTCCCGAATTTCTCCCCAGGGCCAGTCGGCGATCGCGCCGACCTTGCGGCGCGCGAACGCCGGCACGGATGGCAGCAGGCGCTGGTCGCTCCGGAAGCTCTGGTACCGCCCGTAGGCCAGGCGCTCCGTGACACAGGTCGCCCCGTGGCCGCCCGGTCCGGGAAGGATCTCCCCCGGGAAGCGCGTGGCACAGAGCGCTCCGAGATCCCCGAGAGCGGCGGCGTGCAGCCGCGGCCACCAGAAGTGCGCCCAGGCGAACGGATCGATCCCCCGCGGCACAGCGGAATCGCTCGAACCGAGAGCCGAACAATCGACCGACGGATGCTCGATGAGCGTGACCCCCTTCTGGCGGCAGTAGGCGCTCATGTCAGCGCGACGGTACGGGAGCGGGCTGTGAAAGTCGATGGCTTCGGACATCGGTCATTCCTCCTCA
This sequence comes from uncultured Parcubacteria group bacterium, assembly GCA_947084965.1. Taxonomy (GTDB): domain Bacteria; phylum Patescibacteriota; class Patescibacteriia; order UBA9934; family CAMTUG01; genus CAMTUG01. The sequence continues at coordinate 259,390 of CAMTUG010000001.1, read as the reverse complement.
AGAGTTCAGACTACCGTCATCAGGACGACAACGGCAGAGGAAAACCCTTAAGGATAAAGATGACGAAGGACGGCCAGCATGTTGGGTTCTTCAACAAAAACCGATGCCGCATGTTGGACCGCAGGCCGGACAACCACGCCTCCGAACCCGACAAAAAGTCCGACCTCACTTGCGCACGCCAGATCACTGACACTGTCCCCGATCATCACCGCCTCCTCACGGTTACGAACCCACGGCCGCATCGCCACCGCCTTTCCGCCATCGCCCATCAATACCGACGCTTCGCAACGAAGATAGTTCCCCTCTTCATCAAAGCAGATCGTGTTGGCCAGCACGCGTTCAGATGGGATGCCGAGATGCTCAGCAACGGGATCAACGAGCGGATGAAAATTGGCGGTGATCATCCAGACCTCCCCTCCGTTCGCCTGAATGCGCTCAATCGCTTCGCGTACCCCAGCGACAAGCCACTCATCCATACAACGCTGAGCAAGCGCTTCTAAGTCACCGATCGACGGAGCAAGAATCGCCATCTTCTTCGGAAACACCTCGGCAAAGGAGAGATCCCCGTTCATGCTCGCGTTGGTCAGAGCTTCAACCTCTGCTCGCTTCACGGGATCAGAAGCGAGTTGATCCAGAGTCTCGACACGGACGAGGGTACTGTCAAAGTCAAAGAAAATCTGTTTGTAATTGGTCATAGGCTTGATAAACAAAAACGGCCCCGAGGGCCGCCACACAACAAGATGGCCCTCGCGCTAAGGGGTCGTGGTCGTCGACGTTGTTGTGCGATGCATCATCATAACGCATTAAGGATACCAGTCCTTGAGGACCTGTCAAATCATTTCTGGACTTGTCTCCAGACGAGCATCGGGAGGAAAAAGGCGACCAAGGTCATCAGCACCCGATAATCCTCAAAAGCCCGTCCTTCACGCCAAGTAAATACGGAGAAGAGGATGGAAATGGAAAGAGGAAAAAGGAAAGAGGAAAAAGGATAGGATGGGCTTTTGCGCGCCCAAAGGATCCCGAAGATGATTGCGGGGATCAGAAAGAGGTGCACGGAAAGATAATTGGAAACAAAACCCGGACGCAGATATTCAAGCATCAGAAAAAACAGGTAGGAGAAAAACGAGACGCAATAGCCGAGACGCGCGAGATTCATAAGAAGGTGAGAAATTCTCTGAGCTTGTTCCAGATGTCAGCTCCAGACATCTGAGGTCGTTCAAACGTTAATTGCAGATCACGCAAGGTCAGCTGTTGCTGCAGGGACCTGATCCCTGGCGCCGAAAGAACGAGCTTTACCTCCCCATCCTTGGTCATCACCTCCTGCAGATCAAAGGTCGCCTGGGCATGAACAATTCCCTCTTCGGTGGGCGGCGAGGTGTAATCCGCCAGAACAAAATTCACACCAAGCGCGTCGAGATCAGTGTTCCAGCTCAGGTTGACCGGATCGGGGTTGAAAAACTGATCGGCCCGAAAGGCAACCTTGCCGTCATGGGTAAAAGTGAAGTCAGAGGCCGGAGCGTGCACCGCAACGAGCCCCGCCTCGGTCACGTCGTGATCATACCGTACCTGCGCTTCCGGCAATCGCACTTCAGACGCACCTATCGTTACCTTTTGTGCAGCATCGGCATGATAGGTGAAAAAACTGACGTGCTTGGCATCGGTGAAGTAATCAACCGGGCGAATATCATCGCGATAGCCGACATCGTCACCGAAAAAGATCGGGCCGACGAATGTCAGGTAACGCTGACGGCTCATGATCTTACGAAAAAAAATATCTCGCGGAGCTTTGAGAATCACTTTATAAACCCCTTCCGGAAGATCATTCAAGACGACCGTCGTTGAGCGTAATGTGCTGCCCTTAGCGGTTGCCTCGATGACCCCATCATCCAACGTTGACTGAGACCCGACGAGATCGTTCTCCTCGTTAAAGACCAGAAGTTCAACTGGATCTTCGCCAAAATCGCGATTCATATCCTGGAACTCGGCCTGAACGAGAAGCGGTTCGTTTTTGACGTAGGTCAAAAATTCATGATACCCGCGCAGTGAAGTATCGATCGTCTGCAAGGTATTCGTTGGGTAGTAATCAGGGATACGGTACGGGGTCGTAAGCGAGGTGTTAAAGGTAGCGATCGTGCCACGCAACGGTGGGTCGGCCAGAAAGGTATCGATCGATTCGAACACTTTGTAGCGCTGGAGAAGGACGAGACCCCCTGCGTCGATTCGATCCCATTCTGAACGGTCGATCAACAAGTTTTGTAACGGCTCCAACACATATTGCAGCGGATCCTCGCTCGCTAAAAATCCGACTTGAACGATCGGCTGATAGGCGTTTTCGTAAAACAGATCAACCGTCACCGTTTCAAAGTCTCCGGGCAGATGCACCGCCGCGTACACCGGTTCGTCGACGATCACCTCCCCGTTGATCGCCCGCGTGTCCGGCAAAAACCGATCGATGAACGGCGATGCATCGGTCACGGAGTGGTTGATCGTTAAGACGCCGCTCGGAGTGAGATCTTTCAAAAAGAGCCAAACGAAAAGAGCGATCGGTGCGGTGATGATAAGGGCAGCGGCCAATAGCTTAACGAAGCGCTTCATAGATGTGGTAGAGCGATTCATCCTCAACCGTCACGACGTGTTCAATCTGCAGGCCGAGCGGCGGGAGCTTTTCCGTATTCAAATAGACGAGGTCCCCTTCTGGCAAAGTGATGCCGAAATAATAAAGCGGAGCGCCGGCGGCGAGCTTGGGCATGGCCGCATACGTTTCTTCAGAACGAAGCGGATAGACGACGTGACGATCGGGCCAGAGGAACTTATCCGCACGATCGACGATAATGACCGCTTCTTCTTCAGTGACCGCCAGCACGCGCTGTTGCTTTTCGTACGATCCCAAGAGCGCCGCGCGAACGCCGATCAACCCGTCTTCAGCCAGAAACACCGGGCGGATGGAAAGGGTGATCATCAAAACGGTTAATCCCACCAGGACGATCTTCCTGGCTGTGACCACCCGTACCCGATCACTCAACCAAACGATCAGCCAGGCGACGTACGGACTGGCCAAAGCGAAGATCGGCAACCAGTAGCGCGTGTAGGACGTGCCGATGGTGATGAGATCGGTATCAGGGTTATCACGGAAGGTGTAGGACCCATAAAAGATCCACAATAATGCGGTGGTCAGTACCGCCACGACGGCGAAAAGACGTTCACGGCGTTCCTGTATGCGCGTCAGAAATCCGAGAGCAGCGGCAAAGGAAAGCCACGGAAACAATGTGACGGAATAGTGCCAACTGTTTCGCAAGATAGATTTTCCCAATTCCAAAAAGGACGCATTCGGGACAGGCAGTGTACTCGCCGTGATCGCTGCATCAGAAGTTTGATGATAGGTATACCCCGTTTCAAACATGTTGCCGTAGAGCTGTTGATTCAACACCAGCATCGGGGCGATAGCGATCGCCACCCCGATCATAAATCCGATAATCCGTCCGAGTCCAAGCTCACGCTGAAAACGAACGAGGAGGAGAAACACGATCGGGATGATCCAAAAAAGTTCTACCGAGCGGAACATGATCGCAGTGCCGAAGAGAAGACCTGAAAGCCAGAGGAAACGCGGCCGAACCACGGCGACATACAGGGCGATGATCATGAGCGCGATGAACGGAACGTTATGCATCATCGACCTGGCGCTCCAATACCAAAACGCCGGGTGAAACATCAGCCCGAGAGCGGCGACCAATGCCACCGTACGGGAACGAAAAACCTCTTCAACAATGCGACGCCAGCAAAAAATCGCCAGTACGGCGAGCAAGGGGGTGAAATAACGCAAAAGTTCAACATCGGTAGCACGCGCGAGATAGCCGTAATAAAACGGCAGACCGAGAAAACTCCCTGGGAGTACATGCAGCCCGGTGTTAATCACACTACGGGGATGCAAAAGCGGGCTCAGCGCGAGAAACGGATCGAAGATGTCCGGCGTGCCGGTCAGGCGTACCTGCTCTGTAAAAACGGCGTTGGCATTTTCATCCGGCGAGTTATAGACGGCCGGCATGTTGAACGCCAAAATACCACTCGACACAAAAAAGAAGAGCGCGGCGAACGTGAGGATCAAAAAGTCTGCACGAGGTTTGATCACAAGCCGTAGGTATAGAGCGAGATAACCGCGAGCACGATAGCCACGGAAAGGGTAACCATGGCGTACGGAATGAGCCATGGCGCCCCAAACGCCGCCGCCGCCAAAATAAGGGTCACGCCAGTACTCTGAGCGAACATCTTCCACTTCCCGAAGACGTTAGCGCTCTGCATCTTGCCTTCCTTACGATAGACATAACCGCCAATGCCGATCAGCAATTCAAGCAGGACGATCACCGCCGCAAACCACGGTGGGAGAAAACGAAACACAAGGAGGAGGATCGTGCTCATGATCAGCAGTTTATCAGCGACCGGGTCATAAAACGTCCCCCAGCGAGTGATCATTTTACGCGTACGTGCAAGTGAGCCGTCGATCGCGTCCGTGCAGGCAGAAAAAACAAAGAGCGGCAATCCGATCAGATAATTCTCGTTGAACAAAAAATAGATGATGAAGGGGATCGTGCCGTAGCGAAAGATCGTGACATGATTCGGTGTCACGACGCGAGGGATGAGTGGCAAAACCGTTTTCGCTAAAATACGGTCATGCGGGTAGAGAAGCGATGGATCGCGAGCCATAACATGATAGAATACGGCGGTATGCAATCGGTAGGATCACTTCTTAAATATATCACCGTTTCCCTTGTTTTTCTAGTCCTGTTTGTTGCCAACGCCTTTTTTCTTCAGGCGACGTGGTTGGGGCTCGTGCTCCTTGCTGGGATGCTACTGTTTTACGGCCGAAGTCCTATCGGTGCGGCACAGCTGATCGCCCTCCTCTCCATTCTCGGAGGGATCGCTTACTATCTCGACCTGCTCACTCTCCCCTTCGCAACGGGTGTGGTGATCGCTGTCCCCCTCATCTGTTTCTGGCGACCGATGCAGACCAGTGGCGGGACACGGTGGCCCCGCCTTTCCTCTTTCCTCTCCCGCCCCTCCACTTACCACTTACCACTTACCACTTTCTTCCTATTTATCATTCTTGCCACCACCTCCATCCTCACACGAACGGAGATCATCGAACCGGTCCGCTCCCCCTGGCTCGTCATTCCGACAGCTTTTTTTATCGGAATCTTTTTCCTCGCCCTCTTGCTCGCAAGCAAACCGTCCCGCCTAACCCTGACCATCTTTTTCTTACTTACGATCTCGGTCGCCCTTCTCTCCTACCCGCTCGGCTACGGATTTGATTCCTTCATCCATAAAGCGACGGAATCACACATCCTCGAACACGGCACCATTACCCCCAAGCCGCTCTACTACGCCGGACAATACGCCCTTGTCCTGATCGCCGCGCATGGATTTTCAATTCCGGTGGCGCTGGCGGACAGCTACCTTGTTCCCCTCCTCGCCGGGCTATTGCTTCCGCTCCTCGCTTGGCGCTCATTAAAATCCGGCGCTCTTGTCCTCTTCCTCCTCCCCCTTTCGTCGTTCATCGCCACCACCCCGCAAGCTCTCGCCAACACCTGGTCGCTCGCCGCCATTCTCGTTTCGATCCCCCTGCTTAAAAAAGAAAAACGCACCAACCAGGATCATCTCGCATTGTGGATCTTCGCCGTCGCCGCTGTTTTTACTCATCCACTCGCTGGCATCCCAATCATCATCTACGCCGTTTTGCTTGAACTGTTCACCCGCGATTACAAACGCCTGGGCTATCTGACCGCTGGCCTCGGATCGATTTCACTCCCTGCGATCTTTTTATTGAACGCCAAGATCTCTGGTCTCAACGTCACCCTTTCTTTCAAAAATATCTTCACCACGCCATGGACGGAGCTCCTCGGCTTGCACCTTTTTGTCGAAAATCGCTTCCATCCCTTTCTTGATGCCGCATATCTCTTCGGATGGAATCGCATCTTGATTCTTCTCACCCTCACGATCGCTGGGATTATCATCCTTCGCCGTATTGCGGGACGCAGCGGCCCCGCCTTTCCTCTTTCCTCTTTCCTCTTTCCTCCAGCGATCATGCTGATCAACTATCTGCTTCTCTCCACCCTGATCGGTTTTGACTTTTTGATCGACTATGAACGGAGCAATTACAGCGCGCGCATCTTCGAGATGATGCAGTTCATGCTCTTGCCAATTCTGGGAATCGTGGTCGGACGCATCTTCGAAGTTCTGAAAGAAAAACCAGCTCCGCTCCGCTTCGGTTTCACTCTTCTCACCGCCATGATCCTGACCGCTAGTGTGTACATGACCTACCCGCGTCATGATAATTACGAGATCAGCCGTGGATTTAACGTCGGGCAATCTGATTTCGAAACGGTGCGCTACATTCATGGGCTCTCTGATACGAGTACCATCGACTACGTTGTTCTTGCCAACCAGGCCGTGAGTGCCGCGGCCGTGCAAGAATATGGATTTTTAAAATATTCCGAGGGCGATATCTTTTACTACCCGATCCCGACCGGTGGACCGCTCTATCAACTGTATCTCGAAATGGTCAACATTGGCCCGACCCGAGAACGCGCTGAAGCAGCGATGAATCTGGCCGACGTCGACACCGCCTACTTCGTCGTCAACGACTATTGGTGGATGTCTGACAAAGTCATCGAAAACGCTAAACGCGAAGCCGACCACTGGATCTCTCTTTCAAACGGCGCCACAACCGTGTTTACGTTTATCCGGTAATCAGGTCCTGTAAATGACCTGATCGAAGCCGAATGCTTCACCATGCGAGTCGATGATTCGCGTCTTCTTTAAGGTAAGCTCGTCAGGTTGACAGGTACTCAAAAATAGATTTCCGCAAAGTGGAAGTACATAGACCTCAATTTTTACTAAGCTTAGTATAAAATAAACCCTGTGTACTTCCACTTTGCGGAAATTATTTTTTGAGTAGTCCCGCAGACACGGTTTGGGACCTGAACCTGCACATGGATTTATCTGTTCATCTATGTTTGAATGCGCCCACCGAGGTATGACATGGACTTTCGAGGACACGGCAACCGCCAGGCGGTGAGCGTTCGACAGATGCACTTGCCGATGACAGATGACGAAGCGATCAACATCCTCGCGGAACGTGGCTTCGAGGTCATCGACGTCGACCTCCTCGCCACTGCACGGAGCGCCATCGGCTCGACCTACCGCCGCGGCGCGCGTCTTCGCGAGGCCCCGAGCGTCTTCGACTGCTCGAGCCTGATGAAGTGGCTCTACCGTCACCGCGGAATCGATCTGCCGCGCCGAGCGATCCAGCAGTTCCGCTTCGGCCAAGGGATCGAGCCAGATCAACCGCCGATCATGGGCGACCTTCTGTTCACCAAAGGATGGATCAACCGCTACGAGTCCGACCCAAACCAAGGGATCGGACATGTCGTCTTCGCAACCGGCGAAGGAACGGTGATCCACGCCAGCAACAAGACGCGCGGGGTCGTCGAAGACCCCGTCTCTGAGATGCTCGACCGCCGCGAGCTCTGCGGGATCCGACGACTCTTCACGCCCGACGATCGCGTTCTGACACTCCGCTGCCCTCCCGAACGAGAGATCGAATCCGCGGACGACATCCGCTGGATCATCCTCTCCGCTCTCGGCTAACGCCACGCCCTCAGGGACACTCCCTGGGGGCGCTGCCGTTAAACCAAAAGCGAGCCCGAAAGCCCGCCTTTATCAAAAAACGATCCGAAGATCGTTTCCTTACTTTTTACATCCCGAACACTTACACATCCCGAGCATGGCGATGCCCGCCAAACCGACAAGGATGTACACGACGCGGGTCACGGTCCCCGTTCCGAGCACTGCCTCGACCAGATTCCACTGAAGGAGTCCGATCAGGCCCCAGTTAATCGCACCGACAACCACAAGGGCGGCACCGATCTTGTGCACGCCGCACATCTTCTCATGCATCATAACGAAGGAACATTAAGGGTTAATAGTTTCATCATAACACGTAGCGATAAATCGTTACACCGCTCTGTGGATGAACGTCTTCAGCCATCGATGACCACCCGTCAACAGGAAACGCATAAGACAGGACGCGGGTCCCTGGCTTGCACTCGGCTTTGAGCTTGTTCGTCAATCGTGTACGCAAAGTCCGCGGCACACCGAACAGATAGATGACGTCCGCATGCTGAAGATCGACACGAAAAAAGTTCGCTAACCGGATCTTCGCCCGTCGTGCCTCAGGCCAAACGACCTGTTTAATCCGACAGACAAGATACATCGGTAATGCGAGTTCAATACCAACCGCCTGTACTCCCGGGATCTCGGCCGCCGCAAAAACGACTCGCCCATCACCGCATCCCAAATCATAAAAGACCTCTCCTGTCTTGAGCTCAGCAAGCCCGAGAATGCGCCGCAATTCCTTTTTCGGCACCGGCACCCACGGCGCAAAAGAAAGAGCAGCAACGGCTAGGGAAACCAACAAAACGATCAGAAAGAGGGACAAGAGATCAGCCATAATCATTTTATTCTAGGCCAATCGTTGACAAGACGCCACTTTCGGGGCATAATCCGCCCGTTAATAGGTTTACCCAGATTTATGCAAGACATCCGCAATATCGCTATTATCGCTCACGTTGACCACGGCAAAACGACGCTCGTGGATGCTTTGCTTAAACAATCGAACACCTTCCGCAACGCCGACGCGATGGGTACCACCATCATGGACAGCAACGAGCTGGAACGCGAACGCGGGATTACCATTTTGGCCAAGAACTGTTCGATCAATTGGAACAACGTCAAAATCAACATCGTCGACACCCCTGGCCACGCCGACTTCGGCGGCGAAGTTGAACGCATCATGAATTTGGTTGACGGCTGTCTCCTGTTGGTTGACGCCAAGGAAGGGCCGATGCCGCAAACCAAGTTTGTACTCAAAAAGGCGATCGAAGCCGGACACAAAATCATTTTGGTGATCAACAAGATCGACAAGCCGGCAGCTCGACCGGACTGGGTTTTAAACAAGACATTCGATCTCTTTATTGACCTCGGGGCGTCCGAAGAGCAGGCGAACTTCCCCGTTGTTTACGCTTCGGCGATCAACGGTGTGGCCGGTCCAGAACCGAAAATGGAATCAATGAAAGATATCGCCCCGCTCTTGGACGCGGTTGTAGAACACATTCCGCTCCCGACCGGCGACGCCGCAAAGCCGTTCCAGTTTTCGGTCATCAACGTCTTGTATGATAACTACAAGGGCCGCTCGGCGATCGGTCGCGTGGTCAACGGCGTGGCCAAAGTCGGGATGAACGTGATGCACATCGACCGCGACGGAAAGATGAAATCTGCCCGCATCACCGCCCTTCAGGTCTTTGAAGGATTGAATAAAAAGGAGGTCGCATCGGCCGAAGCGGGCGAAGTTGTTTTGCTTTCTGGTATTGAAGATGTGACGATCGGTGAAACGATTGCGGATGCTGCCAACCCCGTCGCCCTTCCGGTCATGCATATTGAAGAACCGACGGTCAAAATGACTTTCTCGGTCAACACCTCCCCGTTCGCTGGGCGTGAAGGTGAGTTTTCTACTGCCCGCAACATCAAAGAACGTCTGGAACGTGAACTCCAAAATGACGTCGCTTTGAAAATTCTCGCTGGCGAAGGCGAAGGGACGTTCCATGTCAGCGGCCGCGGTGAATTACACCTCGCCATTTTGATTGAAAAGATGCGCCGCGAAGGATACGAATTCCAAGTCTCGCGTCCGAAAGTCATCTACCGCACGATCGACGGAGTCGAAAACGAACCGTTCGAAGCTGTTTCGATTGAATGCCCAGAAGGATTCGGTGGGGTGGTGATTGAAAAGATGGGTCGCCGCAAAGGCGAAATGAAGGATATGAAAGTTGAGAACGGCACGACCTTCATGGAATTCGACATTCCAACCCGTGGGTTGATCGGCTACCGCACAGAGTTTATGACCGACACCAAAGGCCAAGGGATTTTGAACACCCTTCTGTTGGGCTACCGCCCAGAGATCGGGGAGATCGCCACTAACCCGCACGGTTCCTTGATTTCGATGGAAAACGGAGAAACGATGGGCTATTCCCTCGCCAACCTGCAGGAACGCGGGGTGATGTTCGTCGGACCTGGTACCGAGGTCTACGCTGGGATGGTCATCGGTGAAAACAACAAGGGCGAGGACCTGGAAGTCAACCCGTGCAAAGAAAAGAAACTCTCCAACATGCGCTCCAAGGGTGACGGCCCGTCCGCCGGGCTTGATGTCCCGCGCCAGATGACGCTCGAAACGTCGCTCGAATACTTGGGCGAAGACGAGCTCCTTGAAGTAACACCAAAATCTTTGCGCATTCGTAAAGCAATTTTGGACGCCACGCAACGCAAAAAATCCAACAACGGCTAAGGCCGGAGGAGGTTCAGTGAACGCACTGCAACGGCCAGTCCCCGACCCACTGTGGCCGGGGATTTCGATGACGCTGGCGGCCGGCTGGCGCACCCACCAGAACGCGCTCGGCTGGTACGGAGCGACGGGCAAGGTGCAGGCAAGCCGGATGCCTGCAATCTGGGCGCGAGCGGTGTGGAACGAGCTGTACGTCCCGATGGGAGTCACGATCGATGACCCAGGCCCCTGGCCGACGTTCGCCCCGAACGACCGGGTGCTGGCGATCGCCAACCACCCCGCAACGCTCGAGACCGTTCCGTTCATCCACGCCCTGACCCGGCGGGCCGCCCGGCCGCACCTCGCCTTCGTGGCCCGCAAGCTCTACCAGTTCATCCCGTTCTTCGGCACAGCGATCGCCGCGGCGAAGATGGGGATGTTCATCAACCGTGCGAGCACCGCGTCCGCCAAGCGTACGTTGCGGACCGAAGTCCCGCGCGTCTTCCTCCCAGGGACAACGCTCGTGATCTTCGTCGATCAGAGCCGCTGGTCAGAACAGAAACTCGCGCGAGACCGCGAAAACTTCGGGACAAAGATCCCTGGATTCACGGATTGGCCCGGGACGACGCTCGCCCCGCGGGCCGGTGGCGTCGGCGAGATCATGGAGACGATGCAGGACCTCGATCTCCCCTACCGGATCCTCGACCTGACCTGCGGGTTCGACGTGACCACGAGCGGCTGGTTCGCAGATCGGTTCCGGATCGTGGGCCGCACCTTCCACCTGCGCGGACAGGAAGCAACCGGGCTCATCCCCCTCGACCTCATCGGCCGTCGCCAGTACCTGGCCGACAGCTTCCTCGCAAAAAATCACTTCCTGCACGATCTGCGGCAGGAAGGATCATCTCACACCGGCTGACGGCCTCGCGTTGGACTTACGCGGGGCCGGACTCTTTTTGTTTAAAAACGGCAACACTAAGGGTGAAAAGTCCGAGGATCAACGCCTGCGAGGTTAGACAGAGCAGACAATACGTATCGAGCACAAATGCTTCGATCCCGGTAAGGTAAAGCGCAAACCCGAGGCCGCCCGTAGAACTTACGAGAAGAAAACCGGAGAGCAAACGATCAGACAACGAACGAAGGTGCATCACCGATCCGATGAGCAGCAACCCATAACCAACGACGCCGATCAGCGACACCGGAACGCCGAACAAACTTCCATACGGCCCCTTATTAACGACATCACAATCAAACGTGGCGTTAATCGTACAGAACGATCCGCTGGCGAGTCCTTGCTTTTGGAGCAAAGAATACCCTGAAATAATCACACCAAAAGCAGAGAGGACGACCATCGCCATCAACAAACGCCTTTTCATACTTACTCAATCGTTGGAAGCTGGCAGGTCGTTTTTTCTGCTAATGACGCGAGCGGCGCTTCGCCGTTCAGTTCTGACCCGTCAGCAAACCGCCAGGTTGGATAACCGGTGATCCCCGCAGAGCTACAGATCGGGAGCATGGAACGAGATCCCGGAGCAGAGCATTCCACGTAGTTAATGTTACGGAAGGCATTGCCGAAAAGTTCCTTCTGGTTCTGACAGTGCGGGCACCACCAGGCTCCATACATCGTCACGCCTTCATCGGACAAGCATTGGGCAAATGCGTCATAGGGTGACGGAGCGACGTTTTTATACACCGCAAGACCGACTAATCCGATGACAACAAGTCCAGCGACCGCAAACAATCCGAGCGTTGATTTCTGTATCATAGTATTACTCTTTATAAATACGGACTAACTCCACACGTTCCCCGGAGGAGATCCCTTCTTCAAGCGTCAGCCCGCCCGTTGCTGGACAGTACCACTTATACTCATCAACCTGCGCTTCGAGCGGCGTGTAGTCACGCGTTTTGACGCATCCTTCGTATGATCCTAGGGCGGTAGTCACAGATTCCCCCAGAGCGATCACCTCACCCATATCCTCAGCCTCTCCGGCGAAGTACTCCTGGCGATAGACCTGCCCGACCTGCGGATCGGCCCACATCACCACCCCCGGCTGTGCGCCGTTCACCCCAGCCTCCCAGGATCCCTTGGTGCTTGTAGTGCCGTCCTCGGCATAAGCGATCGTCGCCTCGCCCAAATACCAAACGTTCCCCGCCGCATCTTGTGCGTACCAATCAAAGGTATCTTCAATCAACACGTCGTTCAACCAAACGCGATCATGAACCACAACCGCCTCGATCCCCATGACGACTTTTGTATCAGACGTAACTGTCACTTCAATCCGCTCTTTCCCTTCTTCCGTTTCTGCTTCGAACACACGGGTCCAGCCGGGAATCAACGTTAAATAAGGATTATCAATCACCTTGGTAAACTCCGTTGGGTTGATTGTTGGAGCATACACATCTACTAGTTCGGATGATTGTCGATACAGCGACGCGGCAATGACGACGATGACGACGAGAAGCAGAAGGCGCCAATGATGTTTCATAAAAAGGGTTAAGCAAGCCTGCGCAAAAGATCGTCGATCCGTTCAACGGCCTGGCGCAAAAACTTACGCATACCGTCATGGTATTCGCGCTCCTCTGCTTCGGATGTTGGTGCCTCCCAATAATAATCGATCACTTCCTTACTCAAAAGGTCGCGGATACGCTGCGCTTCGGCGATCAGTTCGCGGTTGGTCCGAGTTGCCCGTTCCTGGTCGAACGTTTGTTCTGCCATATGATTTATAATATCACACCGTGTACGCCCCGTCTTTAAAGACCGTTATCCCGTCGATCGTGACTGTTGTAACGTCCACAAAGACGTCGACATGGTAACGGCTTTGGCGTTTGGAAAATCCTGGTTTGGCGTAAATCGTATGCTTGGCTCCGAGCGAAAGATGAATGCCGCACATCCGTTCATAACTCCCGATGTCGGCCAGCGTTCGCCTGCGGGTCATCGCCCGATTCATCCCAAAGCCGAGTTCGCGAATGGTGAGTAATTCATCGGTGCGGATTTGATCGAGGATGGAGATAAACTCCTCTGTGGCGTTTTCTGTTTTGGTGATGATCCCCTTTTCAATCGTGGCCAGCACCGGAATCTCCGGAACGATCACACGGAACTCGCGATTGGCGAACGCAAAGATCTTCACCTGCCCGTTGACCTGCGACAGGTCGACCAATTCTGTGAAGACTTCCCCGATCGGAAACTGTCCACCGATATTTTTCATCCCGGTGTAGTCGCCAGTGTTCAGTTTGCCGGACTCCAACGGGCCGTCATAGACAAGCTCTGTTCCTTCGCAAGAAACAACAACGCGCTTGGCGATGTCGATCATCGCCTTCAGCTTCGGGCCGACGGTGCGGTAATAGTTGATATCGTAGGCTAGCGAGTCAACGTACGTTTGATGCTCCCCTTCCGGCATGCGGCCGAGGTGTGGGTGTTCGATCACGGCGAGCGAGCGATTGAACAGTTCAAGACGAAAACGAAAGTCATTCAGACGAAACGAAGTCGATTGGATCAGAACGACCAGATCACGTGGAGCAAGTGTGTTCATCAGAGCACGGATTTCATCGGCCCCAGCTTCTTCAAAATCAAGAAAGGTCGCCTTCGGGAGTACGGCTTTGTAGCCTTCCGTAATCAATGCCGCCAGTGGCGACTGACGGTCGTAGACGACCAGCGCTCGGTGGTCAGGTGTGTGGCAGATCGCTAAATCAAGCGTATCCTTAAGGTTTTTGATGAGTGTGGGTAAAAGCGCATGCATAATGAAGGTGTTATAGCAGAAAACCCGTCAGAGTTGTAGGATGTACGGGTATGAACAAGAAGATCGCGGTTATTGGAGCTGGAATCAGTGGCCTCGTCTGTGCCTACGAACTTCAACGCGCTGGGAATACCGTCGTTGTCTTTGAAAAGAACGACCATGTCGGCGGACGGATGGCGTCGCGGATTAAAGACGGATTCATCTTTGACATCGGCGCCGATCATCTGTGTGACCTCTATGACGCGATCAAAGCGTACTGTACAGAGTTTGGCATCCCCTGGGAAAAGATGCGCTTTTTAAAGTACGGTATTTTTCGCAGCGGCAAGGTGTTGGCGATGAAAGATGCGATCAGCACGTTTTCAAAGATGCGCATGGCGATGCAGTATCTCCTGACGCCGGATGTGCATGACTTTTTTGATCTCAATAACTTTGTTGATCATGACAAAGACAACGCCTATGCGTTCATGAAACGACGCGCAGGAAAAGAGGTCAGTGATTATTTTGTTGATGCCTTTACCTCAACGTATCAATTTCACCGAGCGGAAGAGATTTCCGTTGGGGCGCTCTTCGGCATTATGCGCTCGATCAGGCAAGACCAGGCGCGATGGGACTTACATCGCACCGTGGGCGGCATGCAAGCACTCCCTGATGCCTTTGCTTCACACCTCGACGTGCGATTGAATCATCCGGTAGCAGAAGTCATCGGAGGCAATCAGGTTGTCGTTGATGGCGAAACGTTTGATGCGGTAGTCATCGCCAGCCAGGCCACACAAACAAAAACGTTTTATAAAAATCCAACCGAACATCAACGCGACCTCCTCGATCAATCGCACTACGCCGCAACGATCAGCGTCGCCTTCCGCGTTGACCGCAAAAAGCTCCCAGACACGGCGATCGTTTGGGTGCCGTTTGTCGAGAGCAATCAAATCTCGGGCTACGTTAACGAAGCGATGAAAGGCGACGAGTTGGTACACGACGGAAAGTCACTCATCTCCACCTGGCTCCACGAAGCATTTGCCAAGACGCTGATGGAAAAAACAGACGAAGAGATTTTCGCCGCCGTGAAACAAGAACTCACCCGGGTTTGCCCGTGGTTCGATGGAACGCAAGATCTCGAGTCATTTGACCTCCAGCGCTGGCCGGAAGCGATGCCGAAGTTCTCGCACGGTCATTTAACTCGGGTCAAAACATTTATGGATAGCACGGGCCAAGGCGCCAATCACGTCTTCCTCTGCGGCGATTACTTGAACAGCCCATGGACCGAAGGAGCGCTCCGTTGCGGTCAGCGCGTCGCCAAGCAAGTTTGCTTGAGTATCGAGAGATCTTAAAGCGCGGCGATCATGTCGTCGTCTGACTTCGCCTTTTTGTGAACGTAAAATCGGTCTCCCGTTAAATCTTCGTACAACTGCACCCCCGTCGTGACCGTGCCATACATCCCGGCCCAGCCGCTCGAAGCATTACACCACCAGAAATTTTCAAACGGCGTTTTTGCTTTTAAGCGCACCTTGGTCACCTGCTCTGGGGTCATCGTCGCCCCATACGCATTCCCTGTCGGCGCCAAGATAAAATCCTCGTTGGTCGTGGAGGTACCAACCGTTTTGACCACGATGTGTTTGCGCAGCTCAGGGATATATTTTTCTTCGACGATATCGATCATCCGCTCCGCGATCTTCTGCTTCAGCTTGGCGTACTCTGCGTAACTGCGATTCTGGGCATCTTTGAACGGTTTGTATTCGGTATAAGCGGCGATCTCCAAAATCTGATGATCCGGGCCGGGCGTTGTCCCACCTTCCTCTGAGTGAAGCGTTGGCGTGGACATAAAGATCCACGGCTTTTCAAAATTGACCTTCCCCATCTCTTTCCACATCTTGTTCATGTCCCAGTCCTCCAAATGCCAGATGTTGAACGAACCGAATCCGTACTTGCGCAGGTCGATATCTTTGAGCCCAAGGTAGATCATCACCCCGGCTGGAGAATAGGTGTAATCGAGTTTCTTCTGCTCGCCCGCCGGGAACTTTTCCCGACCGATAATCTCGGACATCTTTTTCGGATCCGCGTTACAAATAAAATTCTTGGCCGTGAACGTCTTTCCGTTGGCCGTACCGACACTGACCACCCGATCGCCTTCGACGTTCACCTTGGTCACCTCTGTTTCGTAATAGATGTGACAGCCTGCCTGGTCTGTAATCGATTGTGCTAATCGGTCGACATAATACTTGAAATGTTTGGTTGGAGCGTAGGCACCGGTGTTGTAACCACCAAAGAGCGCCACGTACATGAGAAGCGACAACCGCTCTGGCGGTTCCATGAAGTCCCCGGCCTGGGCGCACAAAACCGCTTGAGCCTCTTTGCTCAATCGGCACTCATCAAACAGATCCTGCAGGGTCGACATTTTGTACTTTAGAATCGTCGGCACTTTGTAGGCCTGCAAGTACTGCCACCACTTTGGTTCCCCTTCTGGCAGATGATGAAACTCGGCGCGCAACGTTTTCATCACGTTCACAAACTTTTTCATGGGGGCACGCTGATCCGGATAGTGCGAACAGATGCTTTCCACGAGCTTGTCCCATCCGTACGGAATTTTCACTCGGGTGCCATCAGGCATGACCATGTGATCGTATCCTTCTTTGTCGAAGAGCGAGAAGGTGATCTCCTTCTCTAACCCGATGTGTTTCAAAAACTCGTAGATACGGCCGCCCGGGGCACAACCCCAGATGTAATGAACCTGGGCACAGAAGTGAAAATCTCCGGTGCGGAACGTTTGGCAGTACCCGCCCGGAATATCATGTGCTTCGAGCAGACAGACTTTGTGTCCGGCATGGGCAAGCAAGGATCCGACCGTTAACGCCGCACTTCCCGTCCCGATAATCACATAATCATACTCGTGCCCTTCGGCATAGCGCTTGTCCTGGGCCGCGTGCTGTTCCGCCGTTAATGCACTGGTACTAGACTTTTTGGCCATAATTGAATTCCCTCATCTTATCACAAAACCTCCAAAATAATGGAGGTTTTGTAGAAACGGGCAAGTCCCTTATTTGCCTCGGACCAAACGTACGATCCCGAGCAAAACGACCGCACCGATCACCGCGACCATCAAACTCCAAATGTTGAAGCCTGTGACCCCCGTTTCACCGAGCATGGAAAAGATCCAGCCCCCGAGCATCGCCCCGATCACACCGACGATCACGTTCATGAGCAGTCCCATCTGCGCGTTGGTACCCATGAGCATCGAAGCGATCCAGCCCACGATCCCGCCGAAGATGATCCAAAGGATGATCCCCATAAAAAGAAGTTAGTTAATAAACTCCTCTCAGTGTAGCACAAAAATAGACATTTATGATTTGAGGCCGATTCCGCGACGTAGCAATGTAAGGTTGATCACGACAAGAATGACAGCGACAAGAGTCAGCACAACGGCGCTTGCAAGCACCGACGTTGCGGCAACACCACCGAACCCGTAACGAAACCCATCAATCATATAGACGATCGGATTGACGTAGGACAGGGAGCGCCAGAACGACGGCAGTGAATCCAAGCTGTAAAATACCCCGCCGAGATATGTGAGCGGCGTGAGCACGAAAACCGGGACGATTCCCACGTCATCAAACTTGCGCGCGAACATCCCGTTCAAAAACCCGAGAAGAGAGAAGATGAGACAGGTAATGAAGATAAAGAAGATCAGTGGAACTGCGTGAGCAACTGTAGGGTGAACAAAGGCGATCGAGACGAGAAAAACCGCCAAGGCGACGACCATGCCGCGCATGACCCCACCGGAGATGTATCCTGCCAGCACGGCCCACGGCTTCATCGGCGAAACGAGAATTTCCTCGATCGAGCGTTGAAACTTAGCACCGAAAAACGAACTCGCGACGTTACTAAAAGCGTTGGTGATCGATGACATCATGATCAGACCAGGAACGAGAAAAGCGGCATAACTTGCTCCGCCGACTTCCCCGATCTTTGAACCAATGATCCCGCCGAAGATCGCAAAGTAGAGCGTCTGAGAAACAACGGATGGTAGAATCGTCTGCGTCCAAATACGAAACACGCGTACCGTTTCTTTGCGGAAGATCGTCGCCGCACCCACCAAGGAAGGACGGATCATACGCTTAAATAGAAATCTTCAAGATTCTTTTCTCCGGACGCGGCAACAAGCGCAGCGATCTCCCCTTCCTTGGCAACGACACCCTGCTTCAAAATCACCACGCGCTTGCACAGCTTTTCTGCTTCTTCCAAATAATGCGTCGTAAGGATCACCGTCGTCCCCTGCGCATTCAAGCTGCTGATGAACTCCCACATCCCACGACGCAACTCCACGTCCACACCCGCGGAAGGTTCGTCGAGCAATAACAACTTCGGTTGATGCACCAAGGCACGTGCAATCAGCAATCGACGCTTCATTCCCCCCGAGAGCGTACGCGAAGCAACGTGACGCTTTTCCCAGAGCCCGAGATCTTTCAGTAGTTTCTCTGCTCGCGGAGTGGCGACCGAACGCGGCACGCCGTAATACCCGGCAGCATCGACAACGATATCAATGACCCGCTCAAAAATATTGAAGTTGAATTCTTGCGGCACAACGCCGATCAGGCGGCGGGCCTCTTCCGGCTCCGCATCGATATCGATCCCGAATACCTCGGCCTTGCCGCCTGTTTTGGCAACCAGCCCGCACAGCACGCCGATCAAGGTCGTCTTCCCTGCCCCGTTCGCCCCAAGCAGGGCGAACATCTCCCCGGCTTGCACTGTAAAGGACACACCTTTGAGCGCCTGCGTCCCGGTTTTGTACGTTTTCTGGAGAGTATCGATCTTCAGAGCAATGCCCATAACTACATCGTCGGGCAAAGGTCTGTTTCAGCGGCAAGTTCAACAAGGTATCCGGGGATTTTCATGACATCACTCGGATAACGCACCTGACGTCGGACAACTTCTGGATCCCAGGTAAGGTCGGTCAGCGGCACACCGAACCGATAGTTGCGATAGAACACGTCGGCGATATCGTAAATCTCGAATCGCCATTCCTCGCCGTAAATCGTCTGGGCATCGGTCTCTGAGAGCACCCATCGCAAACTTCCGTCCGCATCGACCGCGTAGACGCGCGGATCGGTGATGAACTTCACCATCTTGTACCCCGGGCGATACGTGACGTTCGGCCCAAGGGGCACGGACGCCAGCTGCGAAGGTGTCACTTCTGTCACCTGATCGGCCAGGACCGTCCCAAGACTGGAAACCAGCTCAGGGGCGACGCAGAACCAACTTCCAAAGACGTGGCTATTCGGGAATGGGTGGCGATACCCGTCAGCACCGACGTAATACACCGTCGTATCGTTATGCGTTTCAGGATTGCCGTCATCAGCGAGCTTAACGAGTCCGTGCAGTGTCATCACTGAAGGCAGAGCGGCGACACGAGCAGCAATGGCGGCGATCTGCTCTTCTTCTGTCAGTCCGCCCTGATTGACGCTATCCGCCTCGTTGACGATCGGAGATGCGTCTGCAGAAACGGAGAAGGTTCCGGTCTGGTCGTTCGTGAGCGATCGGATAAAATCCGTTCCCTCCACACGCACACGAGCCGTCGTTGATTCCCGATCGAGGACAATCGTCGTTTGTCCTGTGTTGGTGATGAAGTAGCGCTGGAGCGCCCAAGTCGTTCCGCTATCCCAGGAAAGGTACACGTTCACCGACGGAATCGTCCCGGTCCACGTCCATGACACACCCAATGAACCGAGAGCGTAGGTGGTCCCGTCCGCAGGACGACGAATATCGATGGTCGGTCTGTTTGATCCCACGGGAGATCCCCCACGGCCACTGCTTCCACCACTCTCTTCCTCTTCGGCCTCTTCCTCATCATCATCGATAACCGTTACCGGAACACCATCAAGATCAACGTCGCCATAAAGTGGGTCTGCTGAAGTAACGACGTGCAAGATCGAGTGCATCTCCGTATCTTCCACAGCCGAATCGTCTACGGCCGAAACGACCAAGGCCTGCGGGGTGCTCCAATTCAGGGAAGTAAAAATCATCTGTGCGGTCGATGTGGTCACGTCTCCATCCCCGATGAAAAAGACGTTGACGTTCGCGGTCGGCTCGCTGTTCAACACAACGGTGTAGGCATCACTTGCTCCCCCTTCCGTTACGATCGTCTCGCCATCACTTTCGACCAGGGTGATACCGACCGTATCATCATCGTCGTTGACCGCAGCAACATCAGCTGGATTGATCGCGTCATACGACGTGTCGTCTGATACAGATGGAGCAAGGACAAGGGTGTAGGCAACATCACCATCGTCAACGGCGTCATTCACGCCGGTCGCGGTCACCGTTTGTGGGGTGCTCCAGTTGAGCGCTGTGAAGGTCAGCGTTGCTGGAAGAACCGTTCCTTCTGTTGTATCTGATGAACTCACATCGATCGTCACGTCGGCGGTCGGTTCAGAAGTAAGAACAACGGTGAAGGTGGCGGTACCGCCGACTTCAGTGGTGTCGCCAGAAATCGCGCCGACCGTAATCGCGGCCGTATCATTATCCAGGACACTGACGTTGACATCAGAAACGACGAGACCATCAAACACCAGGTCGAGAGAAGACGTTCCGTGAACGATAGGATGGACGTGCGTTCCTTGAGCGATGAAATCATCCTCGGCAGAAACGGTGATCGTCTGTGCAACGCTCCAGTTCCCAGACGTAAAGGTAATTTCGCTTAGATCCGTTTCGACCGGACTCTCCGGGCTGACCGAGACTACAACGTCCGCCGTTGGTTCAGCCGTCAAAACGATCGTGTAGGTATCCGTTGCACCCGCTTCACTGACCTCGGTCAATCCGCCCGAAGAGGTTACAAGAACACCGGCGGAATCGTCATCGGTGTTGTTTACATCGACGTCGGTTGGATTGATCCCGGAATAATTTGGATCGACCGAAACAGAGGCATCAAGGAGAATCGTATAAGGAACGGAACCATCGACGAGATCATCGTCCACGCCGGTCGCGGTCACCGTTTGCGGAGTGTCCCAGTCAAGCGCTGTGAAGGTCAACGTTGCTGGAAGAACCGTTCCTTCTGTTGTATCTGATGAACTCACATCGATCGTCACGTTTGCGGTCGGTTCAGAAGTAAGAACAACGGTGAAGGTGGCGGTACCGCCCGCTTCAGTGGTGTCGCCAGAGATGGCTCCGACCGTAATACCAGCAGAGTCGTCATCCGCTCGATTGACAACGACATCCGCCACAACCAGTCCGGAGAAATCTCCGTCCAAGCTGTCCGTTGTGTGACTGATCGAAGGCGTCAGAGCCCCAGACGCGATGTCATCATCAACCGCACTTACCGTAACTGTCTGTGGGGTGCTCCAGTTCAGCGCGGTAAACACGACCTCAGACAGGTCTGTAGTGATCAAGGCGTCTGCAGTTATCGTGATGGTGACATCCTCAGTCGGTTCTGCGGTCAAGACGAGGGTGTACGTATCTGTCGCTCCGCCTTCGGTCACATCTGTTGACGCTGCAGACTCGGTCACGACCACACCAGCGACATCATTGTCTCCATTCGTAACACTTACGTCTGCTGCATCAAGGCCGTTGTAACCAAGATCGGCTGAGACGGCTGGCTCAAGAACGATCGAGAAGACAACACTGCCATCAATCACGAAGTCATCGGTGCCAGTAACCGTGACCGTTTGTGGAGTATCCCAGTTGAGCGAAGTAAAGGTGAGGGAGGCCGGATCAACCGTCCCTTCGGTTACGTCCGAAGAACTCACGCCGATCGTCACGTCTGCGGTTGGTTCAGATTCGAGAACGACGGTGAAGGTGGCGGTACCCCCCGCTTCAGTGGTGTCACCGGAGATGGCTCCGACTGTGATCCCTGGCGTGGTGAACGACCAATTTGTCACGTTGGTGCCTTCAACACACCCCGTCGAGCAGACGATCATCGTTGCATTGGCGTTATTGTTGTCTTGGACGTCGAGATAGGAAACGGTCCGAGTCCCTTGTGGATCGATCAGCGCCTGCACCCCCGGCGTAGAACTGCGCAAGGAAAGACGCTGCCCGCTCGCACCCGTCAGCGTCATCGTCCCGACAAACGTCTGGGTCGCTGTTGCCGGAAGAGTCAGGGTCGCTGCTGAACTAACAGATTTTGTGAAGTGATTAAAGGTCGTTGTCCCTGAGACGGTCTGATTCAACCCATCAAGAACCACCGTACCGTTGTTATGCGTGAACACCCCACCACTATGGGCAAAATTTCCAGCTACGGTCATCGTCGCTGGAGCGGTAAACGTCCCCGCGCTGAGCGTAAACGATCCATTGATGTCGAGCGGTGTTCCACCGGCTGACGCGGAATCAAGGGCGTCCACAAAGGCCAAGGTGAGATGGTAGTACGGCCAGTTCTGAAGAACATAGGCATCGGCCGCAGCATCGCCGTCGCCGACATATTCCACCGTTCCAGAATCAGCATCGTTGGTGAGCGTCACCGTTTCGTTCCCGCGTAATCGTAATGTGCCGTCATTTGAGAACGTTCCTGAAACGGTCAACGCATTGCCCCCCAAACTTACGATTCCAGAAGTGATCGTCAGATCTGCAGGGAGAGAAAGCGCCCCTGGCAGAGCAAAAACAGATGCTGCCCCTCCGTCGACCGTGATCGATCTGTACGTCCAGTTCTTGAGGGTATACGGGCCGACCGTTCCGGTGTAGCGAGCCAAACTTCCGGCCTGGAACGTCGGGTTACTGACATTCAGAGTGACCACTTCTCCACCTTGAAGCTGAAGCACACCCCCATTCTGTACAACTAACGTACCGCTACTGCCGTTCACAGTGAGATTGGAGCCGTTCAAATCATACGTTCCGGAAACGATCGTCAGATCTTGTGATGCGGCGTTCAGGGTAAGCGTTCCGACCTGTACCACCGATCCGCCGCTCTTGTTCACAGTGACGTCGCCGTCGATGTTGGCAGCAACTCCGAGAGTAAAGGTCTGAACAGCGCTCCCGGTAAACGTGTAGGCAGCATTACCAATATCAAACGTCGAGGCCACGGTCACGTTGCCGCGTGCTTCGATCGTGCCGCCACCAAAACGACCATCTGTGAGATACAGATCGCCGGTGGCGATCAACGTGTCGCCCGCCCCCAACGTGACCAGATTCCCAGCTTTGGTAATGGCCAGATCATAAAACGTCTCCGATCCGATAACGTCTGCAGTAATGTCCACCGCGGTGTCAAATTCCACCCGACCGTTATTGTGATCGAACGTTCCACCGGCGGTATGGGTATAAGCACCGCCAAAAAACGTCGTTCCAGATGAGGCAGAGAACGTACCCCCAGAAAGCGTAAACGTACCGTTCACGTCAACGTTGCCCGCACTACTTGAGAACGTCCCGCCTGTCTGGGTGTAGTGGTGGACAGTCAAAGCGAACCCGTTCCGATTCAGCGTTCCGGATTGCAACGTCAAGGTGCGACTGCTTGTGTCCATCGTCAGAGCAGAGAGCAAAGCAACTTCGCCAGAAGGCTTATCGATCGTTACTGGCCCATCAAATACGGCGGCCGCTCCGGTCAAGTCAAGCGTCTGTGCTGCCGTACCGGTGAACTTCAATGTGACATCACTGGGGTCATAAGTTGAAGCGATGGTCGTCGCCGCGCCTTGCATATCAATCGTTCCTGTTCCAAAACGACCGTCCGTCAACAATAGGTTGCCGAGAACCGTAATCGTGTCCCCCGCAGTAATCGTCTGTTGAAAACCGTTTTTACTGATGCGAACCGTATAAAACGTTTCGTTAACATTGACGTTAATGGTCTGATCATTTGACGTATCGAACTCCACCGTCCCGTTATTATGATTGAACACCCCACCGGCGGTATGGGTAAAATCCCCGCCGATGATGGTCGTCCCTGTCGTGGCGTTAAACGTTCCGCCAGTAATCGTCAAGTCGTCATCGATATCAACCGTGCTCGCTCCGGAAATAAACGTTCCATTACTGATCGAGAAATCATTAACTCGCAGGCCAAACCCGTTAAGAGAAAGCACCCCTTGTTGCAAAACGAGGTTGCAACTCGTGCCCCCGCAATCCAACGTCACATCCGAACCGAACGTCAGCGTACCTGAAGCCTTGTTAACCGTAAGCGCCGGCATGTCCCAGGAAGCAGATTGCCCTGAAGGAAGTGTGAATGTTTGGTCGACCGTTCCCGAAAACGTTAGGCTCGCATTGCCGTAATCGTACGTCGATGCGATCGATAACGTATTTTTGATTTCAAGTGTTCCGGTCATGATTCGACCGTCAGTCAAGGTCGCTGTATTCAGGACGATCAACGAATCCCCAGAAGTGATGATCGTCTGCCAGTTCGTTGTTTTTGAAGATTCAAAATTATAGAACGTCTCAGAGACGTTGAAGTCAAAGGTAAGATCCACGGCATTGATCGTCTTCACCAAGCCGTTGTTATGATTGAACGTTCCACCAGCGGTATGGGTGAAGTCATCAACAAGATTCAAGGTGCCGCTTGGCGCATTGAACGTCCCGCCGGAAAGGGTGTACGTGGTGGAAGTAGTCACACTCCCCGCTCCGCCGTTGAATGTCCCGCCGGACTGTGTATAGGTACTCCCCACAGTCAGATCACCACCATTGACATTGACCACACCAGCACGAATATCCAACCCCCAGACAAATGAAGCGCCTGTCGCCGGCATGTTGACCGTCGCGTTGGCATTATTCACGATCAAGGTATTTGCTGGCTCCGTGTTGTTGCCGCCGTTGGTGTGGGTCATCACAACAACGCCCGAGCCATCCAAGCTGAGAACGGATGTCCCCGCCCCACCGTCCCAGGTGGAAGAAACGGTTACGTCGCCACGGGCGGAAATCGCACCCGTAGAAAGTTCGCCGTCCGTAAGAAGCGTTGTGCCCGTAACGATCATCGTGTCACCCGTCGCGATCGTCCATGTCGCGCTTCCTGTTTTAGCCACGGTCAAAGCCGGTACCGTCTCGTTGGTCGAGACGTCCCACGTTGAGCCGCTGCCCCCATCGATGGTCAAGGTCGTGCCGTTATAGTTGACCGTGCCGCCGGCAGTGTGGGTGTACGTCCCGGCCAGCGACGTCACGGTTGAGGAGAAATTCATGATACCCCCAGACACAGTAACGGTACTGTTGAAATCCAGAGTCGCAGCAGAGCCGTTGAACGTTCCGGAAGAAATAGCGAAGGTACCGTTGAACGTATTCGTGCCGGAGTTACCCATGGTCATGGTACCGCCGTTGATGATAACCGGTTCATTGATGGAAACCGTATATCCCGTGGCGTCAAACAAACCCGCTGTGACCGTCACCTTATCAAAAGCCAACACCCCGGACGCCCCAGTGCCCGTCAAGGTTGCTGAGGCGTTGTTGATCGTCAGCTGATCAACGGGTTCAAACCCGGCGGCAAGAGCGGCCATCGTCACCGATTGGACACCGACGCCATTAATGGTCAGCGTACCAGCGGCGATCGTCGCGAAACCAAAGCCGGCCCCGATCGTCGTCGTTGGCCCTTTAGCCGCGATCGTACCCGAGAGCCAACCTCCATCCGTCAGCGTCAATGCATTATTGACATTCAGTGTCGTTCCGCTCGTGAGCGTTAACGCCGTCGTGGCGCTGTTATTTATCGTCAAGTCGTAAAACGTCTCGGTGGTACCAATATCAATCGTCGAGCCAGAGGATCCGTCGATGGTAAACAACCCATTGTTGTGATTGAACACTCCGCCTGCCGAGTGAGTGTAGTCACCAGCCGCAGTCGTTGTGGCCGATGAAGCGTTGAACGTTCCACCGGAAATCGTGATGGTGCTGTTAAAGTCATTCACATTCCCGGACCCACCGTTGAACGTCCCCGAAGAAAGACTGAATGTGCCGCTAAACGTGTTTGTTCCAGACGTTCCCATGGTCATCGTCCCCCCATTGACCACGACCGCTTCGTTGGCCGAAAATGTGTAGCCAGTCATGTCAAAGACACCGGCAGTAACCGTCACTTTATCGAAAGCTAATGTGCCAGCCGCGCCTGTTCCGCCAAAGGTGGCCGCAGCGTTATTCAAGATAATCTGATCAAACGGCTCAAAACCCGCACCCGCCAGCACCGCCATCGTCACCGTCTGCGCTCCGGAACCGTTGATCGTCAAAGTACCGTTGGAGAAAGCAGAAAAACCGAAGTTTGTCCCGATCGAGACGGCAGGCCCTTTGACCGCGATCGTTCCGGTGATAATCCCACCATCGGTAAATGTTGCGTTATTGTTGACGTTCAGAGTATCCCCGCTTGCCACCGTCATCGCTGACGTACTCGTATTGTTGATCGTGAGATTATACAGATTTTCCGTGGTCGACACGTCCCAGGTCACGGCCGTGCTCCCATCGATCGTGATCGAGCCGTTGCCATGATTGAACGTCCCGCCCGCAGTATGGGTGAAATTACTGTCCATCGTCTGCAAACCGGAAGATGCGTTGAACGTCCCGCCAGAGATCGTCACAGTGCCATTAAAATCAACGGTCGCAGAACCGCCGTTGAAGATGCCAGCAGAAAGATTGAAGGTTGAACCGATCGTCGATGTCCCCGTCGTGCCGAGCGTCAAGGTACCGCCGTTAATCGTCATCGTTTCGTTGGCGATCAAGGTGTACCCAGTAACGTTCAATGTTCCAGCGGTCAGGGTAATCTTATCCAGACCGATGGCACCCGCGCCGCCTGTCCCTGTGATCGATGCTAAGGCGTTGTTCAAGGTGAGCTGATCAAAGGCTTCAAATGAGGCGTTCGACTGTGGGGCGATGGTGACTGTTTGCGCACCGCCACCGTTCACAAGCAACGTCCCGCTCGAGTTTGAACCCGTTCCCCATCCAGCGTCGACGACGATCGTCGCCCCTTTACCGGCGATCGTACCCGTCGCGATCGAGCCGTCAGTGAAGGTCAAGGTGTTATTAACATTCAATGTGTCGCCGCTCGCAACAGTGATCGCCGATGTACTGGTGTTGTTGATGGTGAGATTATAGAGTTCCTCGGTGACAGCGACATTCCATGTGAACGCTGTACTGCCGTCCATGGTGATGGAACCGTTATTGTGAGCAAACGTTCCCCCGGCTGTATGGGTAAACCCGCCGGCCATAGTCATCGAGCCAGAAGAAGCCGTGAATGTTCCTCCGGAAATGGTCACTGACCCGTTGAAGTCTATGCTTTGTGATGTGCCGTTAAAGGCGCCAGCGGCAATGCTAAATGCGCCACTAACCGCCAATGAACGATCAACAGAGACCGTTCCTGAATAACCCGAGGCGATCGTGATTCCCGTAATTGAACCACCCCATGAGGCATCGATCGAAGCGTTTTTGGTGCTGGTGGCATCAAAGGTTACGGTATCAGCTCCGACCGGACAGACATTAGTCGACCAGTTCAAACAATCGCTCCAATTATTCGTCGATCCCCCGCCATCCCAGGTGTAGGCCGCGGCGTGCACCGGTTCTGCCCCGGCAAAAATAAAAACTGCTGAAAGGACCCCGAGCAGACAGACGAACCGCTTAAACATAAAGGCAAAAGAAAGAATAGCGTAAGTATACTAGGAACGCGTTATCCTGTCATTAGAAAAAGGACCTTTTGCCCCCATCACGTTTTGGGGTATCCTAAAGGTATTGTCATGTAAATTCTGTCTGCTATGCGCAATCTTCTTATCCTAAGCATCGCCCTCCTTTTGGTCGGCGGGGGGTGTGCCGGATCGTCGGCGCCAACATCAGAGCCTTGGAGTCTTTCTCCGCTCCAATACACTCTCCCGGCGGATGGGAAGATCTCCGTGACCACAGAGACGATCCTGCCAGATGGAACCGATGCATCATTGATCGATGCAGAAACGCTCTATACCCAAGCCGAAGAATGTGGCTATGCCCGCGATGCTTCGTATTATCTAGACCTCGAACGCCTCTTCGCTGGAACAGCTCAACAACGATACACGTTTACGATCGCCGGCGACTATGAAATGCCGACCTGGACCGTCACTCTCGCACCGAACGTTCCGGCTTACGGAACCCTTGAGAGTTTTAAACAAGACTTTGATATCTGTGCCGCGGGTGGGACGCTCTATCCGACCGCCGTCAGTGCATCAACACTCCTGTTCGCCGGCAGCTGTGGAAGCGGTTACTCAGCGGGCAAAGAAAACGGTTGCGACGTCATCCGCACGGCCGTGGCACCCACCCTCAAGATCGACTAACAAACATCCATCATAAAAAAGATCTCTCACCCGAGAGATCTTTTTTATGAAAGGAGGATTGAGCGCAATTCTTTGACAAGAGCCCGCCCACTGTATCTTTTCCCTTCGTCGTCACGATACCCACTAAGGAGAATCGCGTGCTTTACGATCCCGTTTTCACGATACGTTATATGGTTGTTGCTAGACTGGGTGCGCACCATTCCTATATTCACATTGGTCACGGCGCTCCGCGGAATGATGACAGGTGTCATACGATCATACTCAATGCGTACGGAAGTTTCATCAATACTGATCCGCGTCGGGACAGGAGCGCGCTTATACAGCCAACCTCCAAATCCGATCAATAAGATCCCCATCGTACCCCAGAGCCAAATGGCCACCGCCGGCACCCCGGCCGTGCCCTGCAACCCCCATGCAGCTGCGATAAGCCCGATCCCGATGAACGCAGGAAAAAGTCCATAGAACAGTCGATCCGTTTTCACAAGCCACGGTTTACGCGTAAACGTGCGCATACGTTTCGATGTACAATTATTTTATTCACCCCTACGATCGAAATGCCTACGTAACACATCTAAACCATCTTCGGAAACACCGAACCCGCGGCAAGCAAGTGAGCGCCAGGCAAACAGATGCTCCCCAAGTCGCTTGGCGAGCGCCGCATCCAGTCGACTAACCTCGATGACCAAACCCGTCCCTGCGTCCATCAGGTCATCGATCGTTTGTGCTGGTTGATCTGTTTCCATACATCGTTTCAATTTGAACGACCATAATACCAGATGCCGCTTTCATCGTCCTGCTCATTGTTCCGCACTGATGTGACCAGACGGACGATCTTCTTCGCCGCTTCCTCACTCGGGTAGCTCCCCAAGTCTGCCGTTCCGCCTTTGAACGTCGCACGCAGTCGCCAACGATCTGGTGCTCGTCCCACGCGCGTGACGCTCGTGCCAACAATAGGTGAAAGGGTTACGCGCCGCTCGCGCGTGACAGAAAAGTCACTCAGCGCTTCAAGCAAAAACCGACGCAACACCACAGGGCCACGACCGTCGCCCCACGTCACGCGCATCGTTCCGTCTCCATCCATCCACACAGCCCGCTTTCTAGCCGCCAACACCCAACAAGCAACGAGGCCGAGAATGCTTATCACAAGCCCCACCGCACTTGGCAGGAATGCCGGATAGGCCTCAGTGGTCATACAGATCGGCGGAGGGGCAACGTCGAGACAGATCGTCTGCAAGCGCTCCTCTCCGCGGAGCATCGCTGATGCTGCATCGAACGTGCGCCAACCGAACAGTGCTGTAGTCAACAACGGAATGATGCTCAGGAATCCAAAGACCATGATCGCCCACGGCATCGGTTCGCTAACGAGAAGTCTTGGCATACAGGTAGGAAAATAGTATCGCAGAGTCTTCTAATGGATTTCAAATTATGGTGCCAGGCTATCGTAGTTCGTATCCTTCTGGCTTTGTAGGATGTAGAAGTACCATATACCAACATTATTCTACCATAACAAAAGAACGCCTTTCGGCGTTCTTTTGAATCATGTTGGCACGACCCCGGAGGCCTGCCACCCAACGCAAGTGGCAGGCCACGTCGGTCGCGACCGACGTGGCAGGGGCGCAGAGAATCTCACCGAACCCAGAGGGGCTTCCGCCCCTCTGGTCGTCGCTTCGCTCCTGTCACCCCCGACATGTAAGGGAGTATCCTCCCTTACCATCCCTCCGTTCGAATCTCTGCCTTATCAAAAATCCCGCCGGCAAAAGCCGTCGGAATTTTTGGCAGGGGCGCAGAGATTCGAACTCTGAATGAGGGTTTTGGAGACCCTAGTGATAACCATTTCACTACACCCCTATGCGGCGGAACTATACCGACTCCTTGGGGGAAAATCAAGAACCGCCCGGAGGCGGCTTTTGATTATTTCGTTTCTTTGTGCGTCGTGTGGTGACGGCACCACTTGCAGAACTTGGAGAGCTGAAGGCGTTCCTTAAGCGTCTTTTTGTTGCGAGTGGTGTTATAGCCAACGTGTTTGCAGTCGGTGCATTCCATTTTGGCGCGTTGATCCTGTGGCATATGGCAAATTTATGTGCTGGGATAGTAACAAAACGGGCTGATTTCGTCAATACTCTGGAGCCGACGGTCGGATTTGAACCGACGACCTTCACTTTACAAAAGTGTTGCTCTACCACTGAGCTACGCCGGCCTGTTTTAGCGCCGGTCTGCAGATTTTGTGTTCAGGACAAGGCGCGGGACGTCGGCGCAGGAGCCGTACTGAAACGTACGGCGACAAGACGACAGGGCCCCGCAACACAGTCCTGGACCAAAATCTGCGGACCGGTCTGGTGGGCAGGGATGGGTTCGAACCATCGAAGGCGTAAAGCCAGGAGATTTACAGTCTCCCCCGTTTGACCACTTCGGTACCTGCCCATGTTTTGCGTGAGCATGATATACAAACGGAAGCTAAAAAGCAAGGCCTGGTGAGGGACTATTCTAGGCAAGCTAAAAGAGCTTCAACAACAGTGTTTTAAAAAGTTGATCGTCGGACGCTCACTTTTATCGTTCTATTGGTACGACAGGCGCACGAGGCTCTGCATAAATAATGACGAACTGTCCATCATCCAGATATACAACCCCCGGATCACCGGCGTAACCGTTTGTAAGGACCGGATCATCCCAAACATTCCCATCCGTTGTCGCACTATAACAAAGTCCACGAAGATCCGTTTCTTCACCGCACGAACCATAAAAACGGACTTCGTCAGCAAGTGCGACCATATTTCCTACCCAATACATACTGCGTTTTGGCCGATTACTATTCACCACCTCAAACAAACGTCCATCAATGGAAGTCGCCTGAAGGGCCTCGCCGTTTTGCTTAGCGAGCGGGGCAATCATAATCCACTTGCCGTTGAAATATATTTCTGAGCCATCCACAACATGATTACCTTTACTTTCAAATACGATACCGTCATAAGTAAAGTGAAGACCGTCTTCAGATACTGCACTCCCGTAAATAAACGGCTCGTCCATACCTAATTTATGTGTCGTGAAAAACATCCTAAATTTCCCCTCAGCGTCTCGTGCAATCGTAGGATCATAAGGCAGTTGATAATCGTCCGGGAACTCTTCGATAAATAAACCGAACGGACCGTCCCATGTAACACCAGCGTCGTTCGAAGTCATCATGGCGATTTTGTTATAGCAATCTGGATTTTCTGCATAGGATGGGAACCAATTGAAAACAGCAAAGAGCGTTCCGTCCTCACCTTGCGTCACACTTGGTACGCCCGCACCTTTTATAAACTCCCGTTCATCTGCAAAAGTAACACCATCATCACTTCGCGCGGTATACAATTGAATCTCCGTTAAGTCTTCTCCGCTTGTCGGGGGTATGAACATTTGACTGCTATTACAACTAAAGGCATTCAACACCCTCTCATTCGTGTTATCCGCGATCAAATTGTCTGATGTGAAAAAACGATCCTTGATCACAGAAAATCCTGTAACCATCGCCAGGCCAAGAACGATCAACAAACTAAGATACGTAAGCGTCGATTTTTTCATAAATATTCATGCATCCTTTGTTTAATTGTAACACAAACAGGTCTCCCTCGTGTTCGTTTTCCCCGTACCCCTTTCCCACGGTTCAAATCCCCACCCTTAAATGAAAATAGATCAGAAACTTCTGATCTATTTTCATGGAGCCACAGTCGGGATTTGAACCCGAGACCCCCTCCTTACCATGGAGGTGCTCTACCACTGAGCTACTGCGGCTAATATTGCCGCGTCAATATACCCGAACGGTCCTGGAATGACAAGCGTATAAATGCAGCGCCCCCCTCGAGTACCGAGGAGGGCGTTGAGCTATTCGCAGGACGTGAAGTCGCGGTCGCAGGAGACGGTCCGTGTCTCCCCGGGCTTCACGGTGATCTCCATCTGCGGGGTGTAGGTGTCGGCGAACTGTGCCTCGACCGTGTAGGTGCCCGGCTTGACCGAGCCCGGGGCGGAGAAGATCGCTCCCCCCTTCTTGAGCCGCACCGGAACTCCGCCCGTGACACGCACCGTGCCCTTCTCTTCTTCCTCGACCGGAGCCGGAGGGGCCTGGGCCGGGATCGGAGGGGGTGGGGTGACGACCGGCGCAGGGGTGACGGTTGCCGGGACACGATCGCGGACCGGCCGATCGATCTTCGGACGATCGGTCTGTTCGGCTGGTGTGGGCGGCGTGTTGATCGCTGGGACACCGCCGACCGATTCAGGCGGGGGTGAAGGCGCAGGATCCGATGTGGCGATCCTGGTGAGGGACGGTTGGGTATCCCTTCGATCGATCTCGATGACGGCCGCGCTCGATGGGGCCGCGACAGCCGGCATGAGACTTTCCTGCACCACGCTCGGTTCGTCACCCCAGAACACGACGCCGAGTCCGAAGAGAGCCGCGAGCAGAGCCGCCCCTCCGAAGAAGGGCAGGACTCGCGATCGACGAGCCGGGACGAACTCCTCATCGTCCGGGGCCGATCCCTCGTCATCGAACTCCGCCGGTTCCCCTTCCGCTTCCGCGGGTTCGGGGACGAAGCGATCGACCGACGGGAGTTCACGCAGGTGCTCATCGATGTCGCCACCGGGCCAGGAGCTCGGCACGAGGACGTCTGGAACGATCGTCATCCCCTCTTTCCGGAACCACTTCCAGAAGCGATCGCTGTCATCTTCCGGAAGCTTGGCGATCAGGGCCTCGAGCAGGCGCGCGCACTCTTCGGCCGAGGTGACCTTCTGGTTGTCTGGGATCACCTCGCTCGCACAGCGGATGATGATCGGCCGCAGGATCCGCGGCACACCGGTGAGCGCAGTGTGCACTTCGCCCTTCACGTTCCACAGATCAGGTGCGCGGTCCTTGCCGGTGAGGAGCGCGACCATCGTGGCCACGACGCCGTAGAGATCCGCCCGCGGTCCGAGGTCCGCATCCATCGAGATCTGGGCGATCCCCATGAACCCGCGGGTGCCGATCGGTGAATCGCTCCGGGTCATGTTGGGCTGGAACATCGTCTTGCCGGCAGAGCCCCTGGTGCGATGCACCTTGGCGATCCCGTAGTCCATCAGCTTGACGAGCTTGTCCGCACGCAGACGGATGTTCGCCGGCTTGACGTCACGGTGGACGATCCCGCGAACGTCGGCGTGGAGCTGAGCCAGAACCGAGAGGACCTGGAGCATGGCGTGACAGACGACCCGAGGCGGCAGTGCGCCGAACTCGGTCCGACACTCTTCGAGGTCGCGTCCCGGCACGTACTCCATGACGATGTAGGGCGTGGTGGTCGGGTTGTTCTCCTTCCCCGACGGCTCCTCACCGTGATCGTAGAGCGCCGGAACGAACGGGTGGACCAGAATTCCGAGGACCGCACGTTCGTTGTCGTGCCGCGCCCGCACGTGCACCACCTTGTCCGGGGTGAGCAGGTTGGGGTTCGGAACCTTGATCGCGACCGGTCGGTGGTTCCGGGTGTCGTAGGCCAGGTACACCCTGGCCATCCCTCCTTGGCCGATCAGCCGCTCGACGCGGTAGCGTCCTTCGCCAAACGACGTTGGGTGTTCTTGCATCTAGACCTCCGTGAATGTGCCAACGGTTCTTTAACACGAAAATAAGCGAATTGTCAATAATCATTGACGTTCATTTGAAAAAATGCTTTCATGTGCAAACCCTTAACCCCGAGGTAGCCGTGGCCCAGAGATCTCTCCCCTTCGCCGTTCCCAAGAAGGGCGCACCCGAAGTGCGTTCGTTCATCCGGACGCCGGACATCGACCGACCGGACAACAAGAGCCGGGTCCTGCGTCTCCCCACCGACCGCGTGATCGACAAGGACGAGGTCGACCCGAGCCTGCCCTGGGTGACCCTCACCCCGTTCCGCGAACGGCAGAAGCCCGTGTCCGTCCCGGCACTCGTCGAGGTCCGGGCGGTGCTCGAAGATCTCAAGACGACCGGCCCCGTGCCGCTCGGGAGCTGGGTGATCAGCGCCGGACCGAAGCACCCGAAGATCCTGGACAAGATGCGAGACGAGAAGGGCATGAAGGCCCGGCTCGAACCCTTGCTCAACCTCCTGATCCTTCGCGGCGCCAAGGTGAGCGCGGGGTTCTCCATCTTCTTCTGCCCGGTTCGCAAGGGGGGCGATACGGACACGCCCTTCATCGAGATCGACTTCTGGAGCGAGAACCGCACCAAGGTCGATCTCCGCAACCAGGAGATCGCAACCCGCCGCGCGATCCCCAACTGGTTCCGCGCCCTGTTCGGGTTCCCGGCAACCTTCCCGCCGGAGTACACGCCGTTCGATCACTGGCACTCGGACGAAGCCTGGCCCGTGATCGAGAGTGCCCTGCGCACCCGCGGCGGCGACTTCGCCGAGTCGCTGTGGAACGCCTGGCTGGTCGGCGACGTCGACGCAACCTCGGCCCTGCGTCTCCAGGGGGTCAACCTGGGGGGATTCGTCCCCACCCAGTTCGACCGACTGGCCGGCCAACGCCCCAAGGCGTCCAACCACACCCTCTACTTCCGCTAGTCAGACGGTCCGGAGCGCGCCACTCGCTCTCCGGACCTCGGACAAAATGCGAACCCCCGACTGCCGTCTGCAGTCGGGGGCTTCACGTTAGAGAGGTCGGAACGGTTAGAACGTTCCGCTGACCGTGACACCGGTCGGGGCGGGAGCGACGACGAGCGAACCGCCGAAGCTGATCGCACCGAGGCCGACGACACCGTAGCCGACGTAGGTCAGGGTCTTGAACAGGTTGTACTCCTCGAGCGCGGCCGCGTCCCGGGGATCGACGACGCCGTTCTCGTCAGCGATCTGTCCCGCGATGCCGTCCGCGTGGAGGTACGACGCGGCTGCTCCACCGCCACCGATGACGGCGAGGGCGACACCGCCCCAGCGCATCGCCGGCTTCACCGTCGACGGCTTCCTGGCCGTCTGCTCAGGGAGTGGCCTGGGAAGCGCGGGCGGAAGCGGCGGGAACCAGATGAGCGTGGTGATCGTATCCCAGTCCGCGCTGGAAAGCCACGACTCGATGTTGCTGGCCCTGAGACCGTTCGACATGCAGGCCTGGACCTCGATCGCGGTGTGCTCCTCGGCGACGCCGTAGCGCATGCGGGGCTCGAGACAGCCGATGAACGACTTCGTGAGCGCCCCGGACTTGCCAAGCGCCATCCCCGGGGAGATCATGTAGACCTCCTTCTCGAAGGTGTCGGCGACCGGCCCGCTGAGCGGGATCCCGTTGTAGGACCCACTGTCCGACGTGTCGGTCATGAGGACGATCGGGGTCCCGGCCGGCGTCTTGCTCTTGATCGCCTTCGTGAGCATCGTCGGGGTGATCCCGGTCGTGAAGTAGTTGGTCGGGGCGGCCGGATCGACGACGAAGCTGCCGTCGTAGCCCTGCCAGTACTTCTTGGTCTCGTCCTTCGGGTCCTGGCCGCCGTGGCCGATCCAGACGACGACGAAGGTGTCCCCGGCAACAAGTCGGGGCGCCAGGGTGTTGACCGCCTCGACGACCGCCGGCTTGGTGAGCTTGTCGCCGCAGAGCGCGGTGACCTGCTCGGTGGTGAACCCGACCTCGATCAGCCGAGCACCGATCGTCTGGCAGTCCTTGGTCGCCCCCTCGACGCCCGGCAGGTCCGGCGCGTTCTGGTACTCGCTCGTCCCGGCGACGAGGATGTAGGTCTTGGGCGCGGCGACCGGCGAGACGACGGGGACGGGCTCCTCGGCGAAGGCCGGAGCGAAGAGCGAAAGGATGAACGGCGCGATGAACATGGGGCACCTCGGGAAGGTTCAGGGGCATCCTGATTTGGGTAGACAGGATGTCCAAGCTTATACACAAACGACCCTTTTGTAAAGGGTCGCTCGTGCGCGAGCTATGAAATCGATTGAATGCGCTCTTCAAATTCGCCGAGTTTCTTATTTTCTGGATTCGCCCCGCGAAGTTGCTCGAGCGCCCAGCGAGCTGCGGAAGCATCCTTAGCCTGGATCGATGCTTCCAGCAGAAAATCGAGATACTTCGGATTATGCGGACGCTTCTTCACCGCCTTATCGAAGTACTGTTTCGCCTTCTCCGGATTATTTCGAGCCAATTCAATTTCCCCTAATGACGTTAGGACCGAGGCGTCTCCTGGCTGAATTTTCAAGATAAAGTTATACGTCTCTTCTGCCTGATCGTAATTCTTCTGAAGCATGAATAGATAACCGAGCGTTTCGTACGCCTCAGCGTTCTTGGCATCGTGGGAGAGAACTTCGATTAACGCTTTTTCCGCTTCGCCGTATCGCTCATCCTTAATGAACGCTTCGGCTTTACTGATCATCTCTTTAATCATCGCTGGAGTCAGAGCGTGCGGTCCCATCGCTTCCCGCCGAAGCTTTTGATAGCGTTCTTCAAGGGCAGAAACTTTTTCTGCCGCCTTTCTTCCGCTCGACTTGGCGGCTCCAACGATCGGCGAAAAAATCTTCTTCATCTGTCCTCCGTATTTTGCCCCAGCACGCGAAAGGCGCGAGGCGATCAGCGCACGTTTCAACTCTTTAGCCTTTTGCTCCGGTGCAGAAAGGACATCAAGCGCGCGCAAATACGGAATCTTTCTGATCGCCAAGACGAGCAGAAGGATGACCGACAGGATGATGATACCGAGCGGAATCCAGAGGGAGAGCATATTAACGTTTCCCATTTTGAATCTTGATCGCAGCGGTGATAATCGCCTTCCATTCGACAGGTTTCAAACTGGCCCCGCCGACGAGCAATCCGTCAATCTGATCTTCACACAAGAAACTCTGCGCATTTTTTCCGTTGACGCTTCCACCATACAGCACACGCAGTTGTTTTTCTTTTAGTCCGTCAATGGCCCCAAGCGCCGTTTCCCGGATGCAGGCATGCATGGCAACCGCATCTTCTGGAGTCGCCGCATCACCCGTGCCGATCGCCCAAATCGGTTCATAAGCGAAAACAAGGTGTTCCTTGGCCCGGGTCTTCAGTGTCGCCAGCGCGGCTTTAACTTGACGGGTGACGATCTCTTTCCTCTTTCCTCTTTCCTCTTTCCTTTCCCCAACGCAGATAATCGGCGTCATTCCGGCAGCCAGCACAGCGATCACCTTCTTGTTAATCGTCGCATCCGTTTCCCCCATCGCTCGGCGTTCACTGTGACCGATGATCACATGGGTGACTCCGAGATCTTTGAGTTGTCGCGGAGAAACTTCGCCGGTAAAGGCGCCGGCGTCTTCAAAGGAAACATCCTGAGCGCAGAGGCCAAGGCGACTTTTCGCTATCACCCGGTGCACCGCTTCGAGCGCTGGAAAACTTGGAGCGAGAATAACCTCAGGCAGCGCCGTTTTACCACGCAACGCAGCAACGGACACCTTCGCCAAGGCGACCGACTGGCGCACCGTCAAGTGCATCTTCCAGTTGGCGACGAGCGTCTTCATAGTTTAGGAAAGTGTTTCAAAAACTCCGTTGTCGTTTTGTATGGACCGATCCCTGCCGCGGACATCAGACGAAAATCCAGAACTTCTCGCGCGGCACGAAGGACGTCTTCACGCGTCACCGCATCGAAGCGCTTCATCCGTTCTTCTGGCGTCAGCACTTCACGCAAAAATAATTCTTGGCGGGCGACAAATTCTGCGCTAGCGGATGAGTCCTCGAGCTGGAGGAGCATACCGCCGCGGACATTATCCTTGGCCATCTGTAATTCTTTCGCAGAGACGCCATCTTTGACCACCTTCTTCACTTCATCGATAATCACCTTCATCGCCTCCTTCAATCGCTTGGCGTCGAGCCCGGCGCGAATCTGGAAAACACCGACGTCATCATAAGCATCAAGTCCAGCACGCACGGTATAGCACAACCCGCGTTTCTCGCGCACTTCGACAAATAACCGCGAAGACATCGTTCCACCTAAAATCGAAGCCAAGAGTTTCAGCGCGTCCATATCTTTATGCGCCCGGCCGCCCGTTGGAAATCCGAGTGCCAACTGAATCTGCTCAACCGGCTTCGTCTGAATGCGAGCACGAATCGATTTGGCTGCCAGCACTCCAGCAAACGGCTCGTCGAGCCGTTTCATCTTTTTGGACGAAACACCGCCGAACGTTTTTTGAATCATGGCCAAGGCATTCTTTGGCACGCTTCCGGCCATCACGACTACCATGTTTTCCGGGACGTAGTAATTTTTGTGATAAGTAACGACGTCGTTGCGTTTCATGGCGATCATCGATTTGGCCGTGCCAGCGATGTTGCGTCCGAGCACGTGACCATCGAACATCGCCTCTTCGAGCAAGTCTTCGATGTGCATGATCGGATTCTCTTCGTACATCTTGATCTCTTCAATGATCACCTTTTTCTCGCGCGTCATTTCGGTCGCATCGAACTTCGAGTGAAACAGCATGTCGTGCAACAAGTCGACCGCGACACCAATTTTGCCACTTTCGATTTTGACCCAATAGCCGGTTAAGTCCTTTCCGGTATAGGCGTTGTATTCAGCGCCGTAGCGATCGAGTTCGCGTGAAATATCGAGCGTGGTCCCCCGCTTCTTTGTTCCCTTAAACATCAAGTGTTCGACAAAGTGTGATCCGCCCCACACCGGCAGCGATTCGTTGCGCGAACCGACTTTAAAAAGAACAAGTAAGGTTGTCGCTTCTGTTCCTTCTGTTGGCACTAGATGGACGCGCGTTCCGTTCTTCAGCGTTTTCCCTTTCAACATATCGCCTATGCCAATTTGTTTTTCAAATAGTCCGCGAGTTCGGCGATCTTCACCCGTTCTTGGGCCATCGTGTCGCGATCCCGCACCGTGACCGATTGATCGGTGAGCGAGTCAAAGTCCACGGTCACACAGAACGGCGTGCCGATTTCGTCTTGGCGGCGATAGCGTTTGCCGATCGATTGCGTTTCATCGTAGTCGCAGGCGAATTGGGTGCGCAGATCATCGGCGAGTTTCAACGCGACACTCGAAAGTTCGTCTTTTTTGGATAATGGAAGCACAGCCACTTTGTACGGGGCGAGTGACTTTGGAAGCCTCAGGACAACACGCGTCGCCGATTCCCCCTCTTCGCTCGTTGGCGCTTCTTCTTCGCGGTACGCTTCGAGGAGGGTTACAAGAAGCGAACGATCAATACCAAACGTCGGTTCGATGACGTGCGGCAAATACTTTTCATTGGTCATCGGATCGGTGTAGCGCAGATCCTTGCCAGACTTTTCCATGTGATTCTTCAAGTCAAAATCCGTACGATACGCGAGACCATACAATTCCTTCTGGCCGAACGGATAGTGATACTCAATATCAACGGTGCGCTTGGAATAGTGGGCACGTTCTCCATCTTCGATGTCGTGATAGACGAGCTTATCGTCCGCAACACCCAAAAACTTCAGCCAGGCTTTCATTTCTCCAAGCCAATACTCAAAATGCTTTTCCCATTCTGACGGATGGATGAAGTACTCAAACTCCATCAAGTTGAATTCGCGGGTACGGAAGATGAAATTGCCTGGAGTGATTTCATTACGGAAACACTTTCCGACCTGGGCGATCCCGAACGGCACGCGCTTGCGCGATGATTGCTGAACCATCGGAAAATCCACGAACATCCCCTGCGCCAACTCCCCGCGCAAGTAGGCAACACCAGCGGCGTCTTCGGTTGAACCGAGGAACGTCTTAAACATCAAGTTGAAATTCTTGGCGTCGGTGAATTCCCCTTTGGTGCCGCAATGCGTGCAAGCAGCAGAGACATCGATCTGATCAGCACGATAACGGGTGTGACATTTTTTACATTCAACGAGCGGGTCCGTGAATTCGGCCAAGTGTCCCGACGCCTCCCACACTTTCGGATTCATGATCACGGCGGCATCGATCCCAACCATATCGCGACGTGACGTCACAAAGCGCTTCCACCAGGCGTCCACAATATTCTTTTTCAACTCCACCCCCAGCGGACCGTAGTCCCAGGAGTTGGCCAGCCCACCATAAATGTCAGAGCCCGGGTACACGAACCCCCGAGCCTTACACAAATTCACCAATTTCTCCATCGTTACGTCTGCCATAGTCATTCTTTTTTCTTCTAACCTCTAACCTCTTTCGTCCTACACCGTCATGATTTCTTCCTCCTTCTTCTCTCCGATCGCGTCGATCTCGCCCCCCAATTCTTTGACGTACTTGTCCAATTCCTCGAGGACCTTAAAGCGCTCATCTTCAGGGATCTCTTTCGCCTTTTCTTTGGCGATCACTTCGTCGCGTACCTTTTCGCGCACTTGGCGCATGGCCACGCGACCTTCTTCGATCTTTTCTTTCACCACCTTCACCAAACGCAAACGCGATTCCTCGGTCATTTGCGGCATCGTCAACCGGATCAGTTTGCCATCGTTGACCGGATTGATCCCGATGTCGGACTTTTGAATGGCGGTTTCAATCGCGTGCAGAACGGATTTGTCCCACGGCTCAATGGTGATCGTCTTGGCGTCCGGCACACTGATCGACGCCACCCCTTTTAATTCCATCATCGATCCGTAGGCTTCCACCTGAACGGAATCCAAGATCGCCGAATTGGCGCGTCCGGTACGAATCGCATTGAGTTCGGCCTGCAAATGATCGATGACTTTGTCAAAATCCGGTTTATGTTTCGCAATAAATGTTGATGCCATAGTTTCTGAAGCTTAGCTGAATTGATCGGTTTTGGCAATTCATGAAATCCGAAATACGAAAATCGAAATACGAAACAAATTCGAATAGAAAAATCAGGAAATGCGCAAACTCTTCTGAAGAATTGAACCGAAAATCAACATAAGCTCTGTCGATTCCTTAATGAGCCGATGGCGCTCGACTTCCAGCTCCTGGTTGTCGCCTGTGTCAATCAGGAATAACCAAAATCTCGTCTCCTTCGATTCCTTCCTTGAGATCCGAATCCTCATGGAAAAATCTTTCTTTCCAAGAGATTCATTGGCTTCGATATAATTTGCTCCGATCGATCCAGATGATCTGATAACCTGTTTGGTATCCTCTGTATTTGCCACAGATCGATGAAGACACTTCACAAACTTACGGACATCCATCGCAAACTGTAGGGTCCGCCCCTCAAGATCATACTGAGGCATATCTTAAAAAATTCGAAATACGAAATTCGAATAGACAGTTTTAAACCTTTCCCTTTTCGATTTCCGATTGTTTCGAATTTCGTTTTTCGTATTTCGAATTTAATCTCAGTTATTCCTCAATCGTCGAGGACCCCAGGAACACCGTACCAACGGCATTCGGGTCAACCGCAAGTGCCGTTGCATAGCGGGTCGAAGGCAATTCGCGGGTGGACCAACTCGCGCCGCCGTCGGTCGAGGCGTAGAACGTCGTCGCTGTTCCGTAAAAAACATTGTTGCCGTCATCAGGATTCACCGCCAACGAGTAAATATGCACGCTGCGCGGCTTGGTCACGAGCGTCAATCCTTCCCAGGTCGCGCCACTATCGACCGACTTCAACAACCCATACTTGTTGGCGAAGTACATCACCGTTCCTGCCTTGTCTTGTGCCAAAAGGTATCCATCTTCGCTGTCTTGGAAACTCTTCAACTCGTCTTCCAGGCGCGTCCAGGTCGCTCCGCCGTCCGTTGTCCGCCAAAGGCCCTTGCCTTCGGTCGCGGCAAGCACGATGCGCGAATCGGCATTACTCACCATCAGGTGCACGACTTCATCTTTCACCCGCGCAAGGGTCGACCAGGTAGCTCCTCCGTCCGTGGATTTCACCACATCCCCCGCTTCGGTACCGATCCAGACGATCTGAGGATTGAACCAATCCACACTGAGGGACAAAATAATCTTTCCGTTCGTTTCTACAAACGTTTCCAGATCCCAGGTGCGAGCACAGTCCGTGGACTTCATGACGTTATTTCCTTTGGCTACGTACACCGTACACTTGTCTGAAGGATCAACGGCCACCGCCCGAATCCACCCTGTACGCAACGCCTCTTCTTTTACCCGCATCCAACCTGCACCGTTGTCGTAGGAATAAAAAAGTCCGTTCTCGCGTGTGCCAAGGTAAACAGCATCTGGATCCGAAGGATCGAAGTGGAGCGCAGTGACGTTACCGCCGCTGATCGTCGAGGTCCCTTCTGGCGTCGGAACGGTACTGCTCGCGACCCAGGTCGCCCCGGCGTCGGCCGTTGTCCACACACCGCCGTTACCCGAAACCTCCGAACTTTTGAATGAAATACACCCCGCGCCAGTGGTAAGCAACACGGTAAGGATAAGGAAAAATGGTAGTCGCGTTTTCATATTGGAATATTGATCTTTTGAAAATTATTTGTTACTTGGAATTTGAGATTTGGAGTTTTAAAGAAACGCGTGTTCAAGGGCTAATTGCGGACTGACATTTTGGGCGATGGCGCGGCGGGCTTCGGTCAATCGAGCGAGCAGAGTGATTTCGCCAAGGTCGTGGAGCGTCGTTTCCCAGACGTTCAGCATCTGCGAAATCTCCTCTTTGCGTTTGTCTTCACCTTTGACCGATTCCTGAATGATCCCGAATCGCCGACTGAGTGAAGCGGCGAGGAGTTCGCGGAGACGATCTTTGCTCGCGACCGCGGACTCCAGCGCTTCGGCATCCTTCAAAAGCGTGAGAGCGATGCCGGGACGACCGGCGGCGAATCCGGCGATCTCTTCTGCCAGCGATCGAGGTGCGCCGCGGTCGACAAGTGCTGTGGTGATCTCTGATCGCGGCACGAGACCGAGATGAATCACTTGGCAGCGCGAAAGGATCGTGGCTGGGAGATTTGCAACCGAAGTCGCAAGTAATATCACGTGTGTTTTTCCCGAAGGGTCTTCGAGCGTTTTGAGGAGCGCATTGGCCGCATCAAGAGAAAGCGTTTCCGCCCCATCAATCAAACCGATCTTCGCGCCCCCAGAAAACGAACTCATGGAAAGGCGTTGAATCAGATCTCGGATCTGTTCAATGCTGATGTTCTTTTTGAGATCGCCCTTGTCATTACGTTGACGTTCAATAACCATCAGATCCGCTCGCATCTCTTCTTTGCTCTCACCTCTTTCCTCTTTCCAACCACCCTCCACCAACCAATCAGCCATTTTCCTTTTCCCAACCCCTTCTGCCCCGACCAAAATCAGCCCCGATCCCAAACGACCGCTTTTGACCATCCGCAAAAGGAGTTCTTTTGCCACGCTGTGTCCGATCAACTGATCCATAGTGGAGACATTATAACGTGAAATGCGGAATTCGAATATCGAAATACGAAACAATCGGGAAATTCGGAAAAAGTGAAGTTTTAAAAACTTCCTCCTTTCCGATTCGAATTTGTTTTGAATTTCGGATTTCGTGCTTCGAATTTACCGATAATATTTTGGCTAACTTAGGCCCAAATACCACCTGACTCCCTTGACAGAAGGGTCAAAATGTGATATAAATAGTCTCCTGGAACGATGAGTCACGAGCTCACCGCCCAGGATTCACAACTCATATATTCTCTGGGGAGAGAGTCAACGCGAACTACCTATTTGGGCGCCTTACGAGGGCGCAGGAATAGGTGGG
Source organism: uncultured Parcubacteria group bacterium (assembly GCA_947084965.1). Lineage (GTDB taxonomy): Bacteria > Patescibacteriota > Patescibacteriia > UBA9934 > CAMTUG01 > CAMTUG01. The sequence continues at coordinate 215,631 of CAMTUG010000001.1, read as the reverse complement.
TTCGTTACCGCTTGTTTGACTTGATCTCCAAAGGATCAAGACAGACAAGCGGTTTTTGTTCATGAACCTGGAGGAGAGAGTAGCCGTACCTCGGGAAACCGAGTCGGTCGACCGGCGAACGTAGCGACTGGGCGCAAGCTCACTTGCTACGGACTCGACGGTCATGACGCACACCAGCCTTTGGCAGGTCACTGCGTCCCTACCCTCCAGATTCATGGGCGAAACGTCGCTCAGTAGATCGTCGGCCACACGGCCAGTCAGTGTCCCTCACCCAAGGAAGCCCCCATGTATCTCTGTATCCCCTGTTTCCCCGCCAAGTGCACTTGCCACGCCACCCCCGCGATCGACCTCGACCTCGTGGCCTGCGACGAGGCGACCGACGGCGAGACCTCCGGGTGGATGGCGGCCGAGGAGCTCGAGCTCCGCCATGTGATCGGCGAGATCGACGCCGACACCCACGAGCAGGCCGCCGCCGCCTGCATCATCGAGATCTACACCACCGCGGCCGCCTAGGCCGCACTTCTCCGGACCGGGTGCGAACTACGCGCGCCCGGCCCAGACCAAAGCGGAGAATCTCTTCTCCTCTCCGGTCTGGGCACCGACCGCCCAGAACACCCACCCCGGCGCGGTCACACGACCATGCCTCTTCCACGGAGCCCACATGGACATCACCCAGATCATCGAGTACGCCTCGAACCCCAACAACATCCAGATCGCCACCCTCATCACCATCGGCTTCGCCATCGCCATGATCGCCATGAGCTGGGCCACGACCAGCCGCGTCAGCTACGGCGGCAACCCCCAGCTGGCGGCCAAGGTCATCGTCTGGCGCCACGGCGGCGTCCCGATGACCAACGTCCGCGACTCGATCGCGGCCAAGTGATCTCTCGGGAGGGTGTGCACTCGCACCCTACCCGGAACCTAGAAGCGAATCCTTGATTCGCTCCTGAGTTCCGGCAAGCAACCCCTGCTGCGGATAGCTGACCACTACCAAACGGTCTCTTTGACACCACCGACAACCATCTGCTCGTACTGAGCCGAAGGAGCATCCCATGACCAAGCCCCAGAACGTCGTCGCCCTCGCCGCCGCCCGCTACGCCGGCGAGATGAACGACCGCGCCACCGAGCGCGACATGTACGAGATCGGGAACAAGTCCCGCACCTTCAACCAGGACCAGCTCGACGAGATCCTCGCGCTGGCCCAGGAGCAGGGGCTGGACGACTCGGACCTCGAGGGCTTCAGCGCCTGGGGCCCGGCCGACCTCGTCTACCGCAGCCCGGGGGTCGAGTCCTGGGTCGACCTCATCGGCGGCAGCGAGAGCGAGGCCGACGAGGACGAGGAGATGGTCGACGAGGACGAGGAGCCGCCGCACGTGCAGGACCAGCACGAGATCGCCTGGTGGCGCTACGTGCGGGACGAGAAGAAGCGCCGCGACGCCGCCCGTGCCCACAAGCTCGCCGCGGCCCCGGCGAAGATCGTCTTCAACGCCGTGATCTTGCCGGAGGACAAGACCTGCCACTGCAAGCTGGAAGGGAAGAAGCACGCCCACTACTCCTGCACCACCTGCGGCGGGTTCGTCACCGCCAAGGTCATGGGCAAGGAGAGCAAGCTGCTCGACCCCGCCCGCGGGATCCTCTGCGAGACGTGCTACGCGGCGAACAAGAAGCAGGCGGCGGCCTAGATGACAACCAACAACAAACCAACTAGGAGGACTGAATCGTTCATTCGCGCTAACGACGCTAGGCGGGAAGTGCACTCACTTCCCTCCGCAAAAGAGCTTACGAGCATCGCTCGCTGTCTCTTTCGCGGACGCCCTTCACGGCAACCGCAACTCTCCCCCAACAACCACCAGGAGTCCCCCATGAAGGAAGAAGAACTGGACGCGCAAGTCGCGTTCGTGAAGAAGCAGATCGGCGTCCTGCGCGCGCAGGCCGAGCTGCTGCGCAAGCGCCCGGACTGGTTCATCCTCCTCCTCGGAGGGAAGAGGCCTGAAGCACTCAACCGCGTGAGTGCGATCTTCATCGAGGAACTCACGGAGCTTCTCGCGACCAACCCGGAGGCCTTCAGCCCGGAGGCCGTCGCCCGCAGCCTCGAGGCGCAGGCGAACGAGCTGGAGGTGGCCATCACCTTCAACTGAGCAACGCACCTTCACCCTGGAGAACTCACGTGGACGGGGAGCAACACATCGTTCCCCGCCGCAACAGAATTCATGAGCTAAGCTCGTGGCATCTGTTGCGGAAAAACTTCCGCAACGCTCCCTAGGGGAAGCCGGTGGCCAAAGGTCCGGCATCAGTCAACACGAACGGAGAACAACAGATGCGTATCGCCCACTCGTCCATCCTCACCGCCTTCGCCACCGAGACGATCGGCACGAAGGTCACCAACCCCACCCGTTTCATGGAGGTCCTCAAGGCCGCCGTCGCCGCCCACGACCCGTCGACCGACCGCCAGACCGGCCAGCACTTCATCATGCTGCCGAGCGAGGTGCTCGAGACGGTCAGCGCGGGCGTCGGGCGCACCACGAAGAACCCCGAGGACTACGTGGTGCGGATGCACCGCGGCCAGGCCTCCCTGTTCCTCAAGCGCACCTGCGCCGCCCCGGCCGAGTCCTGCGCCGCGATCGTGTACACCCGCGAGGCCTACCTCGCCGACCCCGACGTGATGCGCACGCCCGAGAAGTTCCACCACATCTCGGAGAGGGACTGCACCCACGTCCTTGTGGCGGTCCTCGCCTTCGCCGGTCCGAAGGCGCCGGTCGGGTACGAGCGGTTCGTGAAGAACCTCGCCGGCGGCAACAACGAGGCGCTGGCGCTCACCGGCGACGAGATCCGGGCCCGGGCCGTCGAGGTCGTGGCCTACTGGGACGCCTGGCAGGTCGTGGCGGACTGACCAGCCCCGGCTCGCAGACCCGGCACTGTCTGCAGCGTGAGAGAGGATCGACACTACGGTCGATCCTCTCCGCAAAAGAGCTTACGAGCATCGCTCGCCACCTCTTTCGCGGACACACACTGTCCGTTCACACGCGTCGGCAACGCCGACATGGAGACACCATGAAAATCATCGATATGGTCTGGGAAGTGGCATACGACGTCTGCGCCACGATCGGGGCGCTCGTCGTCGTCCTCATCGGAATCGTCTGCGCCCTGATCGTCGTCGACGGGGTCCTCAGCAGAACCAGCGACGTCGGCTGCAGAAAGCAGGACACCGGATACGTCGTCCTGGTCGAGGAACTCTCGATCGACAGCGACGAGGTCGATGTCGAGGTCGATACCGGCCAACCAGCCGACACCGACAGCGGTGTCGAGTGATCGATGGAGTGGGACAGGCACTACGGCTTGTCCCCTCCGCAACAGAGATCGCGAGATAACTCGTGGCATCTGTTGCGGGAATGAGATTTAAAAAGTCTCCCCCGCGAATTCTCTCCCCAGAGAACGTCTCACAATCCCAATTCACGTCCAACCACAGGAGTCTGCCATGCGTTTCCGCAACCTGACCTCGGCCGAGAAGGCCGCCATCCAGAACCTCAACCCCGACACCACGGAGGCCGAGAAGGAAGCCGTGGTCCGGCAGATGCGGGCCGAGGCGAAGGCGACGGCGAAGGCCGAGCGCGAGGCCAAGACCGCGGCGAACAAGAAGGCCCGCGAGGAGCGCGCCGCCCGCTACGCCGCCCGCCGCGCCAACGCCGCCGAGAAGCGCAAGGTGGCCGCCGCCCGCCGCGCCGAGAAGACCCCGGGCGGCAACCGCGCCCACTACTGGAAGGGCGTGGCCCGCCGCCCCAAGCTGTCCCAGGCCATGATCGCCTACCTCGAGGCCCACAACCTCGACCCGGCGGACATGGACAACACCCTCGGCGGCCTGCGGATCCGCGACGCCGTGAACCGCGAGCCGAGCACGGAGGACGAGGTGGACGAGATCGAGTCCATCACCTACGTGCAGTCGAAGTGGGACGACGACAGCGAGGACTTCGACCGCACGACGATCACGATCGTGCTCGAGGCGGACGAGGACCCGTGGCAGGGGTTCGACGGCGGTGAGGTCCACCAGTACACCGTGGAGGAGCTGGAGGACTACGAGGACGACTACGAGGAGGCCCGGCAGGAGCGAATGGCCGAGCTCGAGGCGGAGTGGGCGAAGTGCGAGTACGTGCGCACGGTGAAGAAGATCCCCGCGCCGGTCCCGTGGTCGTTCGAGCAGATGATCCCGCCGACGCAGGACTACCGCAAGTGCTGCACCTACGATCGCAAGCAGCACTTCCACTACCACTGCAGCGACTGCGGGGGGCTGGCGGCGTCGAAAAACAAGCTCGACAAGAGCAAGCCGATCTTCTGCCAGGAGTGCCACGGCATCCGCAAGGCTGCCGGGTACTACGACCAGAAGGTCGCGGCCCCGACCGTCGAGAACAACGCCCCGGCCGCGGCGAACGAGGCCACCGACGCCCCGCCGGCCGCGGAGCAGGCGCCGGCGCCCGAGCCGGAGATCAACCCCAACCCGGCCCCGACCGACGAGGTCGAGGCCATCACCGAGGAGGTGCAGACCGAGGCCGAGGAGATCGCGCCGGAGCCGATCGTCGAACCCCCGACCCCCGAAGTGGTCGTCGAGGCCCCCAAGGCGCAGACGATCATGTTCCCCTGGAGCAAGCTCGACTCCGGCCGCAAGGTCCGCAAGGTCGTGACCCTCCTCGAGGAGCTCGGCATCGTCAACTTCGGCCTCATCAAGCCGACGACGGTGGCGGACCTCAAGGCGGTGCTGAAGGCGAAGCTCGGTGCCGAGTGGATGACCAAGGTGTCCATCTCGGCGTCGAAAGTCGAGGAGGCCCTCGTGAACTGAACAAGACCACACCCACGTTGGAGCGGGACGGGCACTACGGCTCGTCCCCTCCTCCACAGAATGCACGAATCACCCGTTACCGGCTCCCGGAGCCGGTAACAAGTACTCGCGCGTTGTGTGGAGGAAAAATCATAAACATCCAGTCCTGGTACCGGCTTCAGAAGCCGGTACCACTGATCACTTCAAACGGCGGCTCGAATGAGAGAACGAAGACCACTTCGTTGTCTCTGAGAATGCAAAAACCTCTGTTCTCCCCAGCAGAGGCTTTTGCTTTTCAACACAAAACCCGCCTTGCGGCGGGCCTTGAGCTCCCCAACGTTTGGATTTAAGGCCAAACGCGGTGCCCCTTGCGGGACCGATGAAGCTATCACGATTAAAGGGAGATTGTCAATATCTCCAAACACGATTGCATTTTTTCTCCTTTATATCCTTTAATTTTTCACTTTTCCTGTCACGAAAGCTTGACACGGCCGAAATTCCTTGCTACCTTGTCAGGTCCCATTGGGTCATCTCGACCCATGGTGAGGCCACAGTTCCTGTCTGAAGTGGCCATTAAGAGGTCGTCATGCTCGCCGCCAGTCCGCCCCGAATCCCCACCCCGCGCATCCGCTTCGGAGACAACGGAGCCGCCGCTCCCGATTCGTCTCCACAATCCTTTCCCGGCTACGGGAAAAAGGACGTCGCACGGCCGATCGTGCGCAAACGGATGCCAGGGTGGCAGATCTGGCAAGGACCAGAAACGGGCGAGGGGGTCCTCGAGCACTGACGACGCACGACCGCGTCCGCGACCACAGGCCTCACCTCACTCGGTGGGGCCTTCGAAGTTATTTAGCGGCCTTCCAAGCAAGTTCGAACATTCCGCGCAAAGCATCTGCCAACACCGATGAGCGAATTTCTACCGCCAGCGGCGTAACCGCGTAGGTGAACATATGAATTTTGTCCGCGCGAATCGTCACCTCCCCTTCAACTTTGAACGGAAAATCTTTTGGATGAACGACGCGGTACTCAAAGACCTCACCGAGCGTTTCTTGAAACTGCGGATCCAAATCCGCACGGCTCCGAGTACTGACCAAAATCGCTCGAATCGGGGCACGTTTCTTTTTTAACACTTGACGATGCTTATGCGTCGTTTCGTGCTCCATCACTTTTGTAAACGCGTCATACCCGATGATCTGCACCGTTTCGCCCTGCAATTCCTCAAAATGACGACGCAACATCTCTAGCCCTTCGCGGCCTTCCAAATAGCGCACCTCCGGCTTTTCTCCTGATCGATTAAACAGGGCGTTGAGCTTCGGAAGGACTTTTGCCAACTCGGATTCTTTTTCCTCCAGCTCCTTTTTTTGCAGACGCATGATGGCGAGCAAACGGTCTGGCGCTTCGGCGATGAAGATGCGCTTCTTGTCTTTTTGCGTGCTCGAAATCAGTCCACGCAGAATCAACGTTTCGATCATCACATAGGTCGTCGCCCGATTGACTTTGGCGTGCTTAGAAATCTCTTGCACCGGCGACGGCCCGAGTTGCAATGCCGCCACATACACCGCCGCCTCTTTTTCACTGAGACCGAGATGCGTCAGTTCGCGTGTCAGTTGATCCATATAGGTTTAGTATAGCAGGAAAATACGAAATCCGAATATCGAAATACGAAACAATCGGAAAAAGGAAACGGGAGAACGTTTGCAAACTTCCCTTTTCCAGTTCGAATTTGTTTCGTATTTCGGATTTCGTATTTCGAATTTAAGTCAACGAACGTAAAACTCCCCACGTCTGCTCTGCTGTTTTTTCCCAAGAAAACTGGGCGACTTGGACAAGAGACTTTTGTGCAAGTTCATTGCGCAGCGTTGGATTATCTGCCAGCTCGGACATGTGCCGAGCGAGTTCTTGCGGTGAGTTGGGATCAAAATACACCGCTGCTTCGCCCGCGGCTTCGTGCAGCGCTGGAATGTTGCTGGCGATGATCGGCGTCCCAAATTGCATGGCGTCGACGGCGCTGATTCCAAATCCCTCGTACCAAGAAGGATAGACATAGGCATAGGCACTCGCAAAAAGATTGCGGGCCTGTTCATCGGTCACAAAACCGAGTTCCTTAATCGACGCCCGTGCTGGTGAACGATCGATCAACTGTTTGATCGCGCCGTAGCCAAATCCTGGTTTGCCGGCAAGATACAACTCGAACGGATCCCCTACCCCACGGCGCTCCTTAAAAATCTCAAAGGCGCGGATAAGTGCGGCGATATTCTTTTTTGACTCGATGCGCGACATTGTCAGAAAGGTATGGGAAAGTGGTAATTGGTTAGTGGTAAGCGGAGACATGATCGGGGCGAGCGGAGTGACGACAATCTTGTCCGGATCGGCGTGATACAACTCGACCAACTCGTGCTTTGTAAACTCCGACGGTGTGATAATTCTTGCACACTTCTTTACCGCAAACTTGGTCGTCGCTTCTAAATAGCGACGCGCCTTTGATTCATACAAATGAGGAAACCGTTTAAACCCTAGGTCATGAACGGTCGTCACCGTTTTTTTCGGATGCACACGCGGCACGGCGTGGGCCGGCACGAACAACACATCCGGTGGACGACGGAGCATTTCCCAACTCAACCGAAGCTGAGTCCATAATCGCTTGAACGGCCATTTCAAATTCTCACGCGAATACAACCGTACCTCGTCGCCAGGACGCACCTGCTTTTGCATCGCTTCGACCAGCTTAACGGTGTACCACTCGGTCCCCGTCTTCTGCTCGCGGGATGCAGGATTGACTTCTATACCAAAGGTGGTCATAAATACGAAATTCGAAATCCGAGATCCGAAACAATCGGAAAAGAGGAAGGAGTGAAAATTTTCAAACTTCCCATTTTCGATTCGAGTTTATTTCGAATTTCGAATTTCGTATTTCGAATTTAAGAGCTAAATACACTTCGCTTGTACGCTTCCAAATTTTCGAGCGCGATCCCCGTTCCCTTAGCCACGCACATCTGCGGTTCATCCGCGACGTAGGTCGGCACGCCGGTCGCTTCGGCGATCAGCTGATCCAAATTACGCAGCTGTGATGATCCCCCGGTCAGCACGATCCCCTTGTCCATCACGTCCGCAGACAGTTCCGGCGGCGTTTTGTGCAACACTTCTTTCACCGTCGCAATAATCCCCTCAAGTTCGTTTTGAATCGCTTCGGTCACATCGTCACTTGTGACTTCTAAAAACTTTGGCAAACCGCTAATCATGTCGCGGCCTTTGATTTCAAGCGTCATCTTTTCGGGCAGGTACATCGCTGAACCAATTTTGATCTTAATCTCTTCGCTAGTGCGCTCGCCAATCGCCAACCCATACTTGCGGCGAATGAATTCCTGAATCGCGGCGTCAATTTTGACCCCGCCGATGCGCACGGAAGCAGAAGAGACGATCCCCCCGAGCGAAAGCACCGCCATCTCGGCCGTCCCACCACCAATGTCGATCACCATATGTCCGCTCGGTGAGCCGATCGGAATGTTAGCGCCGATCGCGGCGACGATCGGTTCTTTGATGATGTAGGCCGCTTTGGCTCCAGCCGAAACTGCAGCATCGATCACTGCACGGCGCTCGGTCGAGGTGATCCCGCCAGGAACAGCGACCATCACTTCTGGACGGAACAAGCGGATCCCCCCGAGCGCTTTGTTAATAAAATAACGGAGCATCGCTTCGGTTGTTTTGTAGTCAGCAATCACCCCGTCTTTGAGCGGCCGCTTGGCCACGATCGTGTCTGGAGTGCGACCGAGCATGTCTTTGGCTTCTTTCCCTACGGCCAACACTTTTTTATCGATCGTTGAAATAGCCACGACCGACGGTTCATGGATAATAATACCGCGCTTGGGCATGTACACCAGCACGGTCGTGGTTCCGAGGTCGATGGCGATTTTTTTGGAGAACATAAGGGTCAGAATCTTACCACAACCCCCTTATTGTGATCTAAAATAGTGTTCAAGAGATACCGTGTGTCGCCGTATTGCGAAACATCTTCTGCGGGCGAGGCGAAGACAATCGGTGTACCAAAATCAACATCGACCGTCAAATCATGATTGGCCGCTCCTGGCTGTTTAATAATGTCCAATCCATATCGACCCGAAGTGACCATCTCAGCGATCTTATCCGGCAGATAGTAGCTGAAAGAGATCGTCCCAATTTCCCCCGGTTCGATCGAAGTAAACCCGGCAAAAACCGTGTAGCCAAGATCAGTAAAGACGTCCGGGGTACCAGCGGCCAGTGACGGATTCTTTAGTTTGTCATTAGCGAGCAATCCTTGGGTGCGAATCAATTCACTCCCAAGCGGAACGTAAACACGCGTGTACGTTCGGTAACGGGTCGTCTTCCAATCAAAATTGCCGGTGTGGGTGTAGGTGATCTCCACATTCGCCACCAGACGACCTTCGTCGTTCTGACGAACACGGTAGCTGATCTGACGATCCACGACCGGATCCGTTTTCAAACTCGCCAGGTTGGCATCGACGACCAACAGCGTATCGAGCTCGTTCGGATGCAGCGTTCCACCCCATCCCGCCTTTTCGACAATCGCTTGGGATTCGGAATCGATCATCATCACAAGGAGCTGTTTTTCGCTCTGCGCCGTGAGCGTCGCTTCGATCAGCGTCGGCCAATTTGAGAGCGGCATCGACAGAAGACGTGCCACGACTTCGGCCATGAGATGACCAACAACATCTTTGCGTTGCGAACGGGGCAACCCGGACTCTAAAAATCCGAGCTCGACCTGATACTCAAGGGTGTCGATGATGTTTTCGGCGGTGAACGTCTGATCTTCAATCGTAATCGGCCCGACGATTTTAAGGAGCGCGGAAGCATACGTCGGAGTAAAACCGATCACACCGTCATACGTCGTAGCGGGCTGATCAATGAGGGCACGCTCTGCGTCGTACAACTCGATCGTCTTTCTTGCTGAAACAGCAAAATCCGGCGACCAGTTGGCATCCCGCAAATACCAATTATTCACGCCGAGATATTTTGGGAATGGCGGAGGTGCAGCGGTCGTGACCCGCCCCTCGACCAATCCATCAATATTATAAACGTCTTCCGAAGTGAGTGTTTGAATCAATCCATTGTTCATCGTCAACTCACCGATCGTCCCAATAAACCCACCCCCCGGGCGCAACTCAGCGTTGTTTTGAAAGAGGAGCAGGAAGCGCGACGGATCTTCTGTGCCAGCTAACTCCGGAAGCAAGGCTGAAACGGGGATCAGTAGATCCATCGTCTGGGCAAGTTCAGGAAGGAGAATCCGAAACGGCTCAATCGCTTCAGCGATCGGCCCGACGAGATGCAATTCGTTCAGAGCGAGGACGTCTTGTTCGGCAATGGCGATCCGGGCGCGAATGCGTTCAAACTCGGGAAGGGATTGATGCAATTTTTTGAGCAGGTCACGGCGCAGATCAGCCGGCATCGTTAGATAACTCACCTCTGCGTCCACGTCGATCGTTCCGATTTCGCGAGCACGATCAACAACGCTCACCACCTCTTCGGCAATAGCAATCGCATCAGTGAGTGCGGGGATCAATTCCTCACTTGCAGACAAAACTTGTTCAACCGCAGAAACTTGATCGCCGAGAAACGGAAGGAGCGTCAACGGCTGCAACCAGATGAGTCCACCTTGAGCGCGATCAATATCATCCCTGGCTCGATCAAGTGCCGTACGCGACGCCTCAAATTCGAGCGCAGCGGCTGATTCTTGAGCAGAACGAATTTCGTCCTTGGCATCAAGCGAGGCAGCAAGCACCCGTCCCGCTCCGAGGGCGGCAACGATCAGGTACAGAACGACGAGGCCGAGTACCCCCATCAAGACAAACGGCCAAACCGGCCGTCCAGTGGGTTTATGGACAGGATCCGAGTGCTGGTGCAAAAAATCAGCAGTGTGAGACATGCCCGAATTATAGCTGAAATTCCCTTTGTTCACTAGAGGGCCCCGTCGCTCCGCAGACATCGACCCGCGACATCTTTTTAGTCATTTAATGTCGCTGGTCGAAGTCTGCTCCGCGTTGGGGCTAACTTGTGCCCTCCGAACCGCGGAGCGGAATCCCGTCACGACATTAATGACCAAGAATCTATGTCGTGACGGGATTCTGCGTAGCGGTGAGGAGGTCAAGTTTACTTGCGCGCGTTCTTCTTGGTCACGTTGAACCCAAGATAGCGACCGAGCATCAAACGCGTCTGCGCGTCGATCGCAGGAAAAGCACCGAATAAAATAAAGGTAAACGGCATCAATGCCCACTGGAGAAGCATCACCACCCAGGTGTAGGGTTTGACGTGCTTCGGGCGATCAGGGAGCATCAGCATGCCGAGGATCCCGGAAACAAACACACCGACCATCGCCAAACGCATGATCCACTCAAGGGTGAACGGCGTGGAAGCGACAAGCACAGAAGATGCTTCGCGCGAAACCCACAACGGTAGATAGCCGAGAATGAAGATCAGAATTGGCGCTGTGCCCCAGGTATACATCCCTTCCATGTGATTCCAGATGTACTTTATTTTTGTACGCATCGGCATCAATCTGTCCGCCAACAATCGCGGCACCATGTACGGAAAGTGTTCAACCCCCCAAGCCCAGCGACGCTGTTGTTTGTACAACGCCTTGAGCGACTCGACGTAGGTCGACCCGGTGACCGCGTCCATGGACACAGGAAGATAGATCGGGGTAACCCGATAATCGCCGTGATAATGCAGCAATCCTTGCAAGAAGATACGAGAATCTTCACTCACCATATTCTTCTCCCAAAATCCAACGTCGAGCAGCATCTTCCAAGACATGCTGTGTGAAGAAAAGGTCCAGCTCCGTTCCGGACGCGCCAGTTCGGTTAAGAGCCAAAAGGTCGTTCCAAACGAAGCGACACGCACCGGAGCGGTCGCATTCCAAATATTGTTGCTGAACGTGGTCAGTGGTTGATACGACGATCGGGTCGGATCTGGCGTGGTCAGATAGATTTGGGTCAGCCGCGCGAAATAGTGTGGATGAGCGATCGTATCGACATCAAAAGCGCTTACGACCACATCCTCCACAGGGATCTGCATCTCTTCAATCAATGGCTTCACCTGAGAGGCCGCATACGCCAAGTTCGATCCTTTCCCAGGAATTTCGTCTGGCAAATTTTTTGGGTGTACCGTGATCAAAAACTTGGCGAAGGCTTTACCGTATTCCTCCCCCAAACGTTTAGCCATCTTTTCAAACGCGTCGCGATCGCGTTCTTCCCCGGCCAAAACGACGATCATCCGATCGCTCGGATACGTCGATTTCACCAGAGATACAACGGCCGCCTTTAAAATCTCATATCCTTCTTTGTACGTTGGCAAAAACACGACATGATGAATCCTCTGCCAGTTAGGGATTTTCTGAAGCTCCGCAAACCAATCGACCAGAATCTCCTTTTTATATCGACGGTACGAAGCGATCAGGTAGGTCACGAAATAGATCACTCGAAAAAGCCAGTACAGATCAAAGACGATAATAAAAATGATCACCGGGATCGGGGCTACAAAGGAAAGAACGATCGCTAACACAAAGGTGGCCCAGACGAGAGCGCCTGGGACCACCTCGAGAAATCGGTGTTCTCCGTACTGTGTCCGCACATCAATTATTCTTCAGACGAGATATCGCGCTTCAATTTACCGAGGAACTTCGCGGCCTGTTCCTTGCCCCCCAAACCGAAGGCTAATCCACCAGCGATCGCCAGCATGGCGATGAACCCTGTGAACAGCGTTTGGATTAATCCTTCGGCGATTCCCAACTGGACCAAGGCGGCCATGAAGGAGAAGACAAGGATCGACCAGCGGCTGAGTCCAGACAGGAAATCACCGCTCGTGAGGTGGGCCGCTTCAACCGCAGACTTGACCACGTTGCGGGTAAAATTGGCAACGAGCACCCCGACCAACAGGATGATCACGGCGATGATCACGTTTGGCAAGTACATCACCACGTCCTTCAAGAAGCTGGTGACTTCTCCCCAACCGAGGATGTCGGTGGCGGCGATCAAGAAGACGATGACGAAGAACCATTTGACGATCCACCCGAGAAGGGCGGCGACATGCAACTTCATCCCCGCTTTCTGGAACGACTGCTTGACCTCGAGCTTTTCGGCGATCATGTCGAGCTTCAACATGTCCGACAGGCGCATCACCAGGCGCTTCAAAAGCCCGGCGATAATCACGCCGATCAGGAAGACGACGAGCGCTCCGACGAAGCGCGGCAGGAACGTAATGAGGGAACTCCACATATCGGCGAACGCGGACTGGACGATAAAGAGGGCGTCGGGCATAGGTCTTTTTGGTTATGAGTAATTGGTACGTGGTAAGTGGAGACACTTGTTTCTCTGCTTACTACTTACCGCTTACTACTTTCTCTTAGATTTAGTGATCATCGCTTTCCGCCCATACGATGGCTGGAGCGTTTTCTTTGTCGCGCGAGCGCGAGCGAGACGGCCGAGGACCGTTCGATCCGCTTCGGTCAAACCGGCGACAACACCAGCGATCGGCAGGTCACGAACGTATTGTACCGTATTTACGAAGGTGAGCGAATTTCGGAGCGACGTGAACGACCCGACCCCACGCACGATCCCGATCGAATCGATCGCTTGCAGATCTGTTTTTTCTCGGCGGAGAAAGTCGAGTACGGCGTTTAAGATCGTCTCCGGCCTTGAATCCACACGTCCCGACACCTTGACGCGCCCATGTTCCGAGAGGCCGATCGTGGTCCAGGCAATATCTTGAGCACGGATCAGCAGGCGCATAGTTATTTGGCTTTGACCGAGATACGGTCGATCATCGTCATGTGCTCCGCATTTAAGATTCCGTAGAGGAACCGATCGGACACCTGCTTACGGTATCCGTACTCTTCGCGGGTCATGATGGTAAAGTTTACCTCTAATCCGAATTCCTTTTCAAATGTTTGCAACATCTTTTGCATCTCTTCTTCCTTCATGTCGCCTACGACCAGGAGATCGACCGGCGCTTCGTTGTTATCGACAAAACGACCGGTGAGGATGAGCAGATCGACTTTGGCCTTGGTGTCGATCTCTTGAACAAGATTTTTCTTCATCAACAGCTGAATCTTCTTCATCAGCGAACGTAAATCTCCAAACAGCAGAAAATCTTGGTCCGCAACGTAAAACTTTTTCTTGTCTTTTTTATTCTCCGCTTCCTCAACGACTTCACGGATAATTCCTAATGCAACCAAGTTTATCAGCTCGCGACGCACGGAATTGAGCTGAGCATCGATACGACGAGTCAACTCGCGAACAAAAAATGGCTGGTCCGGAGATTGAACAAAGATCGCAAGCAAACGTGCGCGCGTCTGCGAACCAAAGAGGTGTTCAACCCGGAACCCGCCTTTTGCTTTTTTTGTGGGGTCTGACGCCATATAGTATTCAATCAGGTATTGCCCTTACTCCCCCATGCCGTATAATGTACAGGAATAGGAATCAGGGGGTCAATGCTAGACTTGTTGTATGAAAGACGAAAAATCCATCCACATCCTGAAAGCGGCCCAATATGCGGAAGAATCGGGCGAAGCGAGCCTCCATGCGCAGTCGTTCCTGATGACGGTCGAGCCTATCCATGGGTTTGTATTCGGCGTCCTTTCGGCCCATGGGAGCAAAGAATCATTCGAGGCGGTCGAGTCGATCATCCACACCCACCTGGAGCGTCTGGCTGATACGGTCGAAGCAACGACGAATTTGACCCACCGCTTTGAACAGCTTCTGCAAGCGCTCAATGAAGATATTGGACGGGCCTTTGAAGAAGGAACGTTCTCTCTTTCCATCAACGACACCTCGTCAGTCATCGGTATTGCGGACGAACAGCTAGTCATCGTCAGTGGGTTCGGTTCGCTCGCCGCTCAGTTTTTGCACAAAAGTGAAAAGGAACGCTACGAGGTGTATGACTTAGGCCGCGGAATGCGCGTTGAAGAGGAGATGCCAAGTTGGAAAAAGCCGTTCTTGACCGTCCTCGATGGCGAATTACGCTCTGGTGATGTTTTGTATTTAGGAGCCCGCCTTTCACGACATGACATTGCGCCAGGAACGTTAAACGACGTGCTCACAACCTTGCCTCCGAACAGCGCCGTTTCAAAAATTCGCCAATACCTCCCACAAAGTACCACCTTCGCCACCGTCGTCCTCAAAGCCGAACGTATTGATGAACCGCTCCAAGTCAGCAGTGCGACGGCGGAAGCATCACTCGAACAGTTAGACAGAACCACTTCAAAGACAGACAAATTTCTTTCTGAACAAAAGCCAGAAGTGCGCGGCATTCTGATGAAAGTCTGGCGATTTCTCTTCCCTTCTCGCGGAGCAGAGATGCGACGCAAGATGCTCAGGCGGCTGGTGCGATTCCTCTGGCGGATGATCGTTGTCGTCATTACGATCGCGGGAAAGATTGTCGTCGGCCTGGCCGTCGCTCTCTTCTTGATTACGAAACGGATTGTCACCGAGCCAAGAAAATCCTTCTCTACCGTCAGCCGTTTGGGCAAACGATTTGATCTTGCGGCCCGGGCCGTGATCAGCAAATTCAATTCCCTGCCAAAAACGAGTAAGTATATCCTCCTCGGTATTGTCGGAGTGGCCTTTGTGCTCGTCAGTGGACTTGTCCTCATGAACAAACAGCAAACGCACGCGGCCGAACGCGAAGCGTTCAATCAATCTGTGGAAGCGATTGAAAAAAAGATTGAAAACGCTGAGGCCAGTTTGATTTACGGCAACGAAGAACAGGCCGCATCACTGCTCGCAGAGGCGATGGGATTGGTCGAGGGACTACCTACAGGTGATGATGAAGATCGAGCCTCAACCACAATCGCACTCAAAGAAAAGATCGCAGCGTCTCGCAACGAGCTTCGCCACCTGACCGTCGTCTCGCCCGAAACGATCGTCACGAGTGAAACAGCGCTCAACGCTCTGGTGAACTTTAATGGTACGACGTACGCCGTGAGCGACACCGGCAGCATCTTCGCTGTAAATACGACAGACAAATCCATCGCGGAAGTTTCGGTGACCAAAGGCGAAGTCGGTGCACCAAAGGCAACGACCACAAGCGACAATGCGGTCTACTGGCTCGACGACGGACTCTCACGCTACATCCCGGAAAGTGGTCAGGTCACCCCGCTCTCGGTCAGCCGCGAAGGGCTTGATCTCGCCTACTACGCCGGCAAGATGTACATCCTCTCTCCTGCCACAGGCCAGATTTACAGACACCAGTCAACCGCCAGCGGATTCGACGGCGGTTCAGCATGGGTCGTGAGCGGCGTCTCGACTCTGACGGATGGCACAGCAATCGCCATCGACGGCTACATCTGGGTGTTGAAAGCGGACGGCACGATCGTGCGATTCCTCTCAGGCAAAGAAACAGATTGGAAAGCAACACAGGTCGATCCGCCGCTCTTGCGAGCAACAGAACTATGGACGAACGAAACATCAACGACGCTCTACATTCTTGATCCTGTTGAGGGACGCGTGGTTTTGTTGAACAAAGACAAAGGAACACTCATCGCTCAATATCAAAACGATGCGTTCAAGGGGGCAAAGAGTATGATCGTCGATGAGATCGGCAAAACGATCACCGTTCTCTCCAACAACACGATTTCGCGCTTCGGATTCTAGGGTAATATCCACAAAAGCACGGTTGACAAAATCGTCGAAATGTGATGAAATAATCCTAACCAGGCGGGGGTTTATCGATGAACCTTAGCTCTAGGTGTCACGGAAGTGGCCCTCGAGAATCATCACACGATGATCTCGGGGGCCTTTCTGTTTTCGTCCCGGAAGCCGTGGGCCGGTGGGAGTAAGGGTAACTCCGCCTGGCTTGACACCTGGAATTACGGGTTCGATTCCCGTCCGGTCCACCACGAGTCAAAACTCGCTTCCGGGACCATCTAGCCCCGTCCGCAAGGGCGGGGTTTGGGTTTATATATTGACCTTTTAAAGAAACCCCCGTATACTCCGGTCAGAAGCTGTAGACAGCAGGTTTTGGGCCAAAAGCCCAGGTAAGTCCTGCCGAGGCGTATCGTTCGAGGTTTTCTAAATCTCGGCCCTACGGCTTTAATAAAGGTCGTATTTTTGTTTCTCGGCTCTAACGCCAAGAAACCACAACAAACCTATGCCCAAATCAAGGGATCAAAAGGAAGCGATCGTTCAAGAGATCGCCGACAAGTTTGGGCGCATGAAGTCCGCGGTCTTTACCAAGATCAGCGGGTACACCATGGATGATGCCAACGCCCTCCGTGCCGAAGCCAAGAAAGGCGGTATGGAAGTGTTCATCGCCAAAAAGACGCTTCTCGACTTGGCCGCCAAATCGGCTGGCCTCGAAGGGATCGATCTCCGCCACATGGAAGGTTCGGTGCTCACCGTCGTCGGTTACGAAGACGAAGTGGGTCCAGCCAAAATGATGGCCAAGTTCGTAAAGGGCCGCGAGACGATGTCGTTCGTCGGCGGTATCCTCGAGAACAAGGGAATCGAAGCGTCCATGGTTACGTCCCTTTCCAAACTCCCAGGCAAACAGGAATTGCTTGGTCAGTTGGTTGGAACACTCAATGCGCCGATCTCCGGCTTCGTCAACGTACTTGCTGGTAACTTGCGCGGCCTCGTGAACGTCCTGAACGCGGTCAAAGATAAGAAACCCGCTTAACTTAAAACTATGTCAGAAGAAAACAAGGTTGAAGTGCCAGCCAAGTTCCAGGCACTCGTGTCCGAAATCGAAAAGATGAGCGTCCTTGACCTCGCCGAATTGGTCAAAGTGCTCGAAGACAAATTTGGTGTGAGCGCCGCCGCTCCTGCCATGATGATGGCCGCCCCAGCCGCTGGTGGCGCCGCCGAAGCGGAAGTGAAGGATTCGTTTGATGTCGAATTGACCTCCGCTGGCGAACAGAAGATCAATGTGATCAAAGTCGTGCGCGAAGTCACCGGCCTCGGATTGAAGGAAGCCAAAGACATCGTCGATGGCGCACCGAAAGTCGTCAAACCAGGTGCCAAGAAAGCCGAAGCCGACGAATTGAAGGCCAAGCTCGAAGCCGCTGGTGCCACCGTCACGTTGAAGTAAAAGATGGTTAGAGGAGAGAGGTTGAGAGGAAAAAAGAGGAGATAGAGATAGGCGGGGCCACTAGGCCTCGCCTATCTTATTTGTGGATCACAGTGCCTTTGAATGCGTTGCCGGTTAAGGCGCGTTCGAGATTTTTAGTGTCAGGGCCGAGAAGCAAGACATCGATCTTGGATTGATCTGCGAGCTTGGAGGCGATCGGGTCAAATGGAATATTCATCCCTGGCGTCCACTTGGTACCGATCATTTTGCGGTACGCTTTCCAGGTCGTCTCTTCGATCACCTCTGCGTCTTTGAACTTACGCGGATCTTTGGTGTAAAGATAGTCGACGTTGCTGATATTGATGACGAGTTTGGCTCCAACGCGCTTGGCGAGCTGAACCGCCTTGGTGTCGGTTGAGTTCCCCGGCTTCCATCCACCACTGATCATGATTTTATCCTTGGGCTTTTGGGGCAGATCGGTCGGCGCGATCGTGATCTCTTTGGCTGCCGCTTTACCCAAAGCCAATCGTAACAGTTGAGCATTAAATCGCGTCGTGTGAATCCCGATCCAATCAAGGTCATCACGCGAACCACCAAGCTGCTTTAGGGCATCTTGGTACGTTCGACACGTTCCTCCGCCGCCGGTGACAATCACAAACTGATGCCCGACTTTCACTCCGCGCAACAGCAGCGTACGGAGTTCGCGCAAAAACTTCACGTTCGGCACGCCGCCCGGAACGACCGTCGACCCCCCAACAGACAAAACAAAGATCGCCATACTATTCAACAAATTTCTTTTTGATCATCTCGACCTGATTCTCCACTTCTGCTAACTTTTCTTTGCACAGTTTGGCCAGCTCGAGACCGCGTTCGAACTTTTTCAAACCTTCATCAAGATCGGCGCCGTCCTGCTCAAACCATTCGGTGATCGCCTCCAACTCCTCGAACGCTTTGGCAAAATTGATTTCCTTTTTTGGCATAGATGATTATAAATACGAAACTCGAATATCGAAATCCGAAACAATCGGAAAATAGGAAAGGGGGGAAAGCATTTTCAAACTTACGATTTCCGATTCGAATTTGTTTCGAAGTTCGGATTTCGGATTTTCCCTATTTCCGCCTCAAATCCTCCGCGCCCCAATGTTACCTCAATCATAGCCCCAGCCTCAAGCTCGCTCGCATCTTTGATGACTTTCTCGCCGATCTTCACAATGGAATAGCCACGAGAGAGGACACGTGTCGGATCCACGTTCTTGAGCAGGCGCTCCGATGCTTCAACCGACTGACGAATCTGGGCTGTCCATCCTCCGGTGCGCAAGAGCAGTCGCTGGACGATATGATCCACACTCGCCTTCTGTCGCTCCATCACGTGGGTGATCGATCGCATGGCGGAATCGATCACGTTCTTGCGGTCATCGATCGTGCGGTGCAGGCGGTCCCCCATCCGTTCGATCATCATGTTCAGAGCGTACGAAACATCGCGGCGATCCGGTACCACACGCTCCGCCGCATTACTCGGCGTTGAAGCGCGCACATCAGCAACAAAATCACAGAGCGATTCATCGCGCTCATGACCAACGCCGCAGACAACCGGGATCGAGGAGCCGTACACCGCCCGGGCGACCTGCTCATCATTAAAGGAGTGCAAGTCCTCAAGCGATCCACCACCGCGCGTCAAAACGATCACATCAGGTCGTTCGTTCTTCGACAAAGACCCAAAGGCTTGAAACGCCTGCAAAATTTCGCCGACCGCTTCTTTCCCTTGCACCCGCACGTTGGCGTGCAAAACGGTTACTCCGCCCCAACGATTATTCAAGATACGCAAAAAGTCTCCGTACGCAGCGGCGTCACTCGAGGTGATTAATCCGATGCGTTCTGGAAACTTTGGAATCTCTCTCTTGCGCGCGATTGAAAACAATCCTTCTGCTTCAAGTTTTTTCTTGAGCAGATCATAGGCCCGTTTGAGCGCCCCCTCCCCCACCGGTTCCATCTGCTGCACATCAAGCTGAAAATCACTCCACTGCTTTACGCTTGGCATCCCCGACACCCGCACCCGCATCCCATCTTCAAAACTTCCACTCACTTTGTAGACCGTGGCGAAACATTTCAACTTCGTATTCGCTTCAGCCTCATCTTTCAAACTAAAAATAATCCACTTCCCGTCCTTCACCGTGTAGCCTGAAATCTCCCCCTCAATCACAAAAGGCCCGGCAAACGTTTGGCGGAGCGTTTCGTTGATGATCTGAATAAATTGTCCGACCGACAATGCCGCTTCTTCCATATCTAGAAGAAAAACGGCTGATAATAACGAATCGCGAGCCAGAAGAGAAGGCCGAGAAGTAATTGAGTGACGAGCATTTCAAACCAGATGTGATGACCTTCACGGCGGCCAAAAAAACCAAAGCCAAGGAGCGGATACAGCAGGGCACCCGTTACCGCCCAGGCAAAAACGGCAAAAATCTCGATGGAGTGCAGAGCGTAAGGAGCATTGGTGATAAACAACCAGCCACTTTCTGCAAACAGGACGTAGATCGTCCCCGCGAGCGTTGAAAAAATCAGATGAATCAAAAGCGAAACGAGAAAAACTTCGTTGTCCGTTAGCTTTTTACCCCACACTTCTTTCACATCGATAATCAACGGCAAATTCTTGGTACGGCGTGCAGATTCCAAAATAACTCCAGGAATAGCGAGCACCACGCCGGCGATCGCCCCGATCGCGGAACCGAGCAAAAGATTTTCCATCATACTTACGGCTTCACAATAATCACGACTTTGGCCCCGGTCTCTACTTCTCCCCCGTTCCAATCATGCATCGCGGACATCACCGTCTCGTAGGTGTAAAAATAGTCCGCTCCGAGGCGAGTGCCCGGATCGTTGGTGATGAAGCCATTTTCAGTATACCCCTTGAGTACAAACATATGGTAGAGCGGCCCCGCACCCGTAAAGTTTGGATTCCCAAGCTGGCGGCCCGCGGCCGGAACGATCACTGGATAGCCGTCGTTCAACGCGGATTTGATCTGTTCGATGGTCGGATTTTCTAAGAGCTCCGTAGAGAGATGATAGAACGATTCAATCAGCAGCGCCGTTTCTTCGGCGGTCGTATCTTTATAAAATCCAAAAAGTTGATTTTCAAACTCAACGATCTTTAACAGTTCCGCGTCAGCAACACTCGGATCGATCTTCCCGGACGGTTTGCCCATCAAGTAGTAGGCAGCCATCAACGCCGACGCCTCTTCGCACGCTTCGTTGTACGGTTCTGCCCAGTTGCTATGCGGCGCTTGCGAAGTAAAGGGCACGGCAAGATTAAATTCCGCCGGAAGCGCTGATGCAACCGGTTCTGCTTCTGGCTCTTCCTCCGGCACTGGTTCAACCACAGGCTCGTCGACAAGGGGTTCTTCGTCCGTCTCCACGACCACCGGAACGTCTACGCCCCCTTCCTCTTCTGTTTCAGCAACATCTTCAAACGCCACTTCCGGCACGTTCGGTTTTTGCGCTTCGGTAAACCAATCAGAGATCGTCCCGCGATTGGCGTAAACACCGCCCGCAAGAAGGACAAACGCGAGAATAATCACGAACTTTTTCATACTCCAGATTTTTCCGCGCACCATTTTTTTACGACGTAGGTGGCGCGGCAGTCGTCTTCATTATAATCGATAATATCTTGAAGTTTTGATTTTTTGCGGCGATTGGTCAAGTATTCCTCGTACCACATCACGGCGTTGATTCCTGATGCATCGGCATTGCGCCAGTTGAACCCTAGAAGCTTGGCGATGTCTTTGAGCGAATAGAAGTGCAACGGAAAGATGACCGCGTCACGAATCGTGATGAGCAGATCTTTCATCTGTCGTTCGATTATTCGTTCGGCGACGTCGAGATTTCCATACTTCGTTCCCATCCGTTTCATCACTTCGATTTCGTACCAGCCAAAATGGTAGATCGGAGCGTCCGGATACTGCGCGAGAAAGGCGATGAAATCAAGCCACGCTTTGCCTTCTTCGTCTGGCGTGTCAGCGACGAACGAGTGGTACGTTTCCTTACCATGATCAACAACCAACACGCCAAATAGAAATTCAAGGTCGCGGACCGGGTCGCTTTCAACGTCAAAATATAACTCGATGTTTGATGATGGAAACGGGATCGATTCTGTAACGATGGTGCGCTTTTCTACGAGCGCTGTGGCTTGGAGTCGTAAATGATGCAGACGATCACGGGTCAGACCCGTTTTACCAGCAAGCATATCTGGATCGCTGGCAGCCAGCGCTCCAACCGATTGTACACCTGCATTCTGCAACGCTTCGACTTCTGTGCGCCAAATACGATTGATGAGCGACAGATCATCACAGATAAGCGACGTATTTTTACATTCCGAAAACCATGGAGACTGCTTGCACCCGCTTGTGACAAAGTGCGGGGGCTTCTGTCCAGCCAAAATCTGTTCTATCGCGTTCAGCGTCAAGTGATATTCCGCTTCGAACGGCGCCAGAACATAACTTTGCACATCGCCGTCCGGTGTCATGACATAGCCCTGGTTTGGTTTCACCCCCTGGATGCGTTCCAATAGTTCTGCGTAAAACGCCCCTTGAAATTTATAGACGTCTTGCAGATGACGATTCCGTTTGATGTCGCAGGCGATATAATAATAGTTCCCAAACTTTGACCGTCCTTCGACGCGTTCGAGTACATCAGGATGCCCAACCGCGTGGCCGTGGATCAAGACTCCGTGCAAAATTGTCTGTTCCCCCGCTTTCATCAGTTGCATGGTGCGACTAAAAGCATCGTCTTGCTCTTCTGAATCCACTTCGGCAAACCCGCGATCGCGCAACATCTCGCGTTCCACCTCGGGTAACAATCCATCGTCCATCAACCGCGAAAGCAAAGCATCATGGGACTTTTGTGTTTGGTGGGCATCAAAATAGACCCAGGTCGGGCATTTCAAAAACCGATAAAACGTTTTCTCTGTCAAAGCCTTCGGCATACGGTCAATTATAGCATAGGGTTGACTTATTTTCTTTAGGTCGCTATTCTTCTCGACCACCCAGGAAGGCCCCATGGCTGACATCGAATTGATCATCACCGACCAGGGTGAGGGCACGTTCCTCATCCTCTCCCCAGCCCCCATCAACACGACCGACCCGCGCGCGACCGGCGGGTTCTACGTCCCGCAGATCAACGGCGCGAAGCTGATCATCATCATCTCGCCCCGCCTCATCGAGTACTTCCACTTCGACGGGAGGGGGCAGATGATCGCCTACTGCAACAGGCGATTCAACGCCGTCGAGGTGGCGACCAAGGTCCTCAATCGCGAAAGCCTGGAGGAGCCGCGCCAGCCGACCTGGAGCGCCGCGGCGCTCCTCAGCGGCTCCTTCGACTGGCAGAAGATTCGCGACAACATCCTCCACTACCGGTCCTGGTCTTCCGAGGTGTGGGTCCTCGCCGCCATCGGAACGATCGTGATCGTCCTCAGCCTGTTCTTTCTCTTCAAGTGAACTACCGCGCTCCGCCGGCCTCCTACTCGAGGCCGGCGTCGACGTTTCTCCAAGTCGTCACTCTCTCGGGGTGCGTCAAAAAAGTGTCTTCAACAACTTTTTGACTACATTTAGTGCTCAAAAAGTTTGAAACTTGTATTTTTGAGACACCCAACACTTCTGCGAACAACAAAATCAAGGAGCGGAGCACAACGGCCCCGCTCCGATCTCTTCAGTGAATCCCGTTACGGTTTCGCTTCGATCGCTACGGTCGTCATCTTATCACCAACCTGAATCGCATCAACCGCTTCGAGCCCGGACGTCACCCGACCGAAAATCGTGTAGGACTTTGGCAATGGGTAATCCGCAAGCATGATGAAGAATTGCGAACCGTTGGTGTCTGGACCCCGATTGGCCATCGCTACCACGCCACGTTCGTAGGTGTAGTTGTCGCTTAATTCGTCTTCAAAGGTGTAGCCCGGGCCGCCAGTACCATTACCATCCGGATCCCCACCCTGAATCACAAACCCTTCGACGCGACGGTGGAACGTCAGGCCGTTGAAGTACCCGTTGTTGGTGAGGGTAATAAAGTTACTGACCGCTTTTGGCGCGGTGTCGCCGTACAACTCAAAGACGATCTCGCCTTTATCCGTCATCATCCGGACCTGCTTGTTCAAACGTTCGGCTTCCGCGATCACGCCCGGGAACTCGCCTGGTTTTGGTTCTGTCATAGATTCTTCTGCCGACGGTTGAATTTCGGTCGGCTCAGCACTCGGTTCAATGAATGAATCCCCCTTACATCCCGCACCGATCAATAACAACGCGAACATGGGGACAATAAGCATCCGCTTCATACGAAAGAATTACTGTTGAACTTGCGCTTCGAGGGCGACGATCTTTTCCTGTTGGGCGTCGAGCGCTAAGATCGATGTGAACAGGACCGAAACGAGCGAGAAGATAAGAACGAGAAGGAGCGAGGTCAACTCCATACTCCCGAC
The DNA here is from genome assembly GCA_947084965.1 of uncultured Parcubacteria group bacterium. Taxonomy (GTDB): domain Bacteria; phylum Patescibacteriota; class Patescibacteriia; order UBA9934; family CAMTUG01; genus CAMTUG01. The sequence goes on along the minus strand of CAMTUG010000001.1, from coordinate 191,308 downwards.
GGGGAGGGCCGAGCACGTTTTACAGATCCCCGAACTCTTAATGACGACCGGGGTCATCTTCTTCGTTCGCGTTTTGGCCTTAGCCTTTGTTTTTTTCTGGATAGGTTCCATACCTCCTCGAAAGAAAATTAAATCTGCTGACAGTATAACACAGAAGAGTTGTCCACAGGAGAGTCAGGGAGTTCTGACAGCGTTCGCCCTAATCCAACCCGCCAAAATCCGCTCCCCTGTCAGAATCGTCTGACATCCCTTATGATTGACCTGCCTCAAACTTACTGATCAAATAGGCTATTGAGGTGGAAAACATGCGCTTCTTCAAAGACAACACAAACACCCCTGAAGGTCAGCGATACCTCGCTGCTGTTCGCAACTACACCTTTGTCGTCACGGCGCTCAGCCAGGCGATCTTCGCATTGACTCCGTTCCTCCTCGGAACCGAGGGACTGTCGGAAGCTGAGGTCGGCCTGATCGTCGGCGCCTTTGCCCTCGCTCAGTTCCTGTCCGTACCGATCTTCGGTTACCTCGCCGATCGCGTTCACGAACGGCGACTCCTGACCGTTGGCGGAATCTTCCTTCTGCTCGCGATCCCCCCACTCTTCTTCGGCGGATTCGCCGGATGGATCATCCACCGCTTCCTCCTCGGGATCGGCGGCGGGGGCGTCGTCGTCTGCCTCGCCGGCATGGCTTACCACACAACATCCGAAGAGCGAGCCAAAGGGATCGCCGGGGTGATCGGCTACGGACTGGTCGGTTCAGTGATGGGGCTGGTGCTGCCAACCGCAATCGTCGAGAAGTTCGGCATCAACACCTTCACCGTCCTTCTTGCCGTGATCATCGGTGCGCTCATCGTCATCATCCGACGGATGCCGATCGCTCACTACGAACTTGCCCCGCCGTCTGGACCCAGAATCACCGCGACCCTGCTCCTCTCGCTCGGGATCTCATTCTTCACCGCCGCCTCGTTCTTGGGGTTCTACCTGCAAGCGGTCCTCCAACTCGCCACACTCGCAGACAAAACGAGCGGATTGCTTCTCGCTCTGGCAACCTTACTCGCCACCTTTGGCAGCGTGATCTTCCGTTCGCGGCGGATGGAGATGAAAAACGAAGGGCTGGCGACCACCTTCGCGCTTGCCGCTTCGGCCGGCGTCTTTCTCCTGCCGATCATCGCGCACAGCCTCGGAGCGATCTTCGCCATCCTCGTCCTCGTGACCTACCTCGGCTTCCTTGGCGACGCCTTCATCGGCGCTCTGCAAAGCAAGCTGACGCCGGGTCTGCAAGGCTCCGCGCTCGCCATGGGGTTCACCGCCGCTTCCCTCGGACGATTCGTTGGTGCGAGCTTCGTGGCCACGGCGCCACAACCGTTCCTGATCACTTCGGGCCTGGCCCTCGTCGGTGGACTCATCGCTCTCATCGTCTACGCTCGGCTCAACGCCGAACTCAAAAACGACCGTGCCTCCCGCTAGGCCGGTTGTTTCTATAAATACAAAATCCGAAAGTCGAAATTCGAAACAACTCAGAATAGAAAATCGGAAATGTTGAAACAGGTTTAACGTTTTCCTATTTTCATTTCGAATTTGTTTCGAATTTCGATTTTCGTATTTATTGAATCATCGCTCTTCCGCACCCTTCGCCCAACTGCCAAATCACCATAATCTGATACTCAAGTCCGTCACCAAATTTGTCCCCGATCGACGTCATCGTCGTTGATTCTCCGATACGATACCGCCCACCGCATCCACCACTTTGGGTCGTACCTTCAAGGATCACAAAATCCCCCGGCACTTGAGCGTACGCCACAACGAGTTCATATCCTACGGCTTCATCCGGAGCAGCGGAAAGAAGCTCGGCGATCTCGACTTCAAAATTTGGTACAGCAACAGCATCCATCAGTAAAAGGGCGAACAGCGCGTCAAAATTGTAGATCAGCGCAGAGGCAGCATTATCCGCAATCGCTGTCGGCACCGTCCGCCACATGCCAAACTCCTCATCATAAAAACCGACACGCAGTGCACGAGGATCTGCCCCGCCGAGATCTTCGGTTGCATAGGTGAAGCTGACGGTGAGAGGCGTGGTCAAAACAAAATCCGAAGGGAACGCTTGGTACTCCCCAGCAATCACTGCGGTCCACGGTCCGACTCCGTGCGGAGCGCTCTCGATCGAGATCTGTGCCTCGGGAGTAAGTTCGCCTTCGAGTGTCACGCGACCGTCTTCGCTCGTCACACGACGCCCTTCTGGATGTTCTGTGACGATCACAAACAACGTTCCTGCAAAAATCATGATCACCGTTACAAGCCCGAGTGTTCCTTTCATATATCGCAAGAAGTATAACACAACACTTGACGCGGGCGGATTTTATTGATAATCCAAAAGCGCAGGCGCCACCTGTCCTTGATCTAGCTCGGTGAGTACCGAGTGAGCATGCGGGTCGCATGTGATTCAAGGGGTTTCACCCTTCGCCTCACGGTGGTAACCGTGCGGAGTCAACGATGAACGATCTGACCGCCCCTCCGATCCACCCCAACCACCTCCCGCTCCCCTGGGAGCTCGACCGCCACTGGCTGCACCGCCTCGACGTCGAAGAGCGGCTCTGCCGTGACTGGTTCTACCTCTCGCCGACCGAACGGCAGATGCTCGAAACGGCCCGCCGGGTCGCCGCCGAGTACGACGCCCAGGGCATCCTGAACCAGACGAGCACGCGAGGGTCGGTCATCAAGAGCCTGGTCCGCCAGATCAACAACACCTGGCTCGCGGCCGGCAAGGCCCGCGGGATCGCCATGAAGCACGCGGTCACGATCCTCGAGCGCTACGCCGACTACTGCGCCTGGGCCAGCAAGTTCACCCTCGAACCGAACGACACGCGTGACCTGTTCTGGACACACATCGTCTACTGGCTGAACCCGGAAAGCGACCCCACGGAGCAGCGGCATCGCGGCCCTGGGATCCTCGAGATGAAGCTCCAGGTGATCGGCACGCGCCTCGGACGGATGGGCGAACACCGCCACGGCGCGATCGCCCTCTGCTTCGCCGAGTGCCCCTTCGTCCGTGCCTGGACCCCCGACGAAGCGATCAATCCGGTCAGCGTGATCGATCGTTCGAAGACGATCCAGGCGGAGCGCAAGCACCGGACCGGCCTCCTCCACTGGATGGCGCAGTCCGTCCGCGAAGCGATCATCGGCGCCGGAGGTAGCACGCCGATCGTCGCGCCGGAGCACCTGGGGTGCAACCTCCCCGAAGGCACTGACCACCTCGGGATGATCTCGCTCACGAACCCGACCGCCGACGAGGTGCTCGCCATCCTCGACCTCGTGTCGATGTTCGCTTACCAGCAGCGGTCGCCGCGGGGATCGCAGTACCAGATCCGCTTCGAGGTCGCCCCTGACCTTACCGCAGCCAGCGTCCACTGCTTCAAGACTGAGCGCTGGCTCGCCCGCTACGCACTTCCACCCCTCACGCCGTCGCCCTAGACCGGCCTTCGCCAGGGCTCCGTCGGGCAAGCGGCACAACGAACACGCGGTCGGCCAAACTGGTCCGACCGCGCTCGCTTTTCAACATTATTCCTCCCAGGGCAACCCTTCTTTCCCAAAATGTCCGTAGGTCGCCGTTGCGCGATAGATCGGACGGCGCAAGTCCAAGCGCTCGACGATCGCTTCGGTACGAAAATCAAAACGCGATTTGATCAGTTCGGTGACGTCGCGTCCATCGCCGGTACGCGCTTCAACAACTACCGGTTCGGCACGGCCGAGCGAATACGCCAGCTTCACGAGCACATTGTCCGCCACCCCTTCTTTCACCAACGTCTTGGCTACATAGCGCGCCATGTAGGCGGCGGCGCGTTCGGTGCGACCAGGATCTTTCCCACTCAACCCGCCGCTCCCGAACGGAATTAATCCGCCGTAGGTATCGGCATCGACTTTGCGATTGCTGGCTCCCGTGTCGTGCCCCAACCCACCTTCGCAAAAACAGCCGATCGGATTGACACTCACAAAGGCATGATCGACCGGACCGAGCGTTAACTTAATCACCTTCTCGAGCATCATCTGCTGCAAGGTAGAGTGATCCATCGATTCTTCGTGTTGCAACAAGACCGTCACCCCTTTGATGATCGCGCCGTCCATCATCAACTGCACTTTGCCGTCTGGGCGAATCCACGAAAACCCCGGCACGCTTTTGCGCATCTCATCAATTCGTCGCGCTAACGTATTCACCAACACCACCGGCTGTGGCAAAAACTCACGCGTTTCGCGCGTAGCATAGCCGTTCACAAAAATCGTCCCGTCACTGCCGTGTTTGTTGTCGCGCTTGGGACGCACGTCTACATTTACAAACGGTTCAATATCATCGCTGTAGCCGATTTCGCGGTAGACGCGTTTGGCTAACTCGGCGCAGTCAAAATCCGCATCCGACGACACCGTGCCGCCGATCGTCAGCATCCCATGCGCGCCCATGACCGACAGGTCGACGCTACAAGCAGGATCACGACGCAAATATTCATCGACAATCGCGTCCGCGATCTGGTCGCAGACTTTGTCCGGATGGCCTTCGGTAAACGCTTGAACGACTTTCATAGGCTGGTGCGTCATGCTATCATGGAGGGGCCGACTAATCAATAAAGACCTTATTTTATGGACGAAACAAAGCAGGAGGGCAAAAAAGGCGGGACGCCAGGCTGGGTGTGGCTGTCGCTCGTGATTATCGTCGTGGCCGGGATTTTGTTTATTACGCAGAAGCAGGCGACCGCTCCGAGCGACGAGACAAAGCAAGAACAGCCGACTCCGGGCGCGGTCGATGTACCGCTCACCGTCACCCTGACCGGCGCGCCAAAATCGATCGTTGCCGGAACGATCTTCGGCGTGGATTGGAACGTCGCCTCCGAAGCAACGATCTTAACCTCGACCGCGATCTGGTGGGACACCACCTCGCATCCAGGAGATTTTGGAACCGAGGTTGATGGCACAACGGCTGGCTATGCCCATTCAACAGAAGCGTATAAAAAAGGATCGTTCGCTGTCCCAGCGGACTTTGAAGACAACATCAAAGCAGGTGACGACCTTGTAGGTCAGATCATTTACCTGCGCGCTCATGCGGTCGTGCTCGGCAAAAACTACTGGAGCGCCGAAGTCGCGGTGCCGGTCAAAGCATATCCAACCGAAGGAACGGAAACAAAGTAATCGAAAGAAAAAAGCGGGGCGGTTATGCCCCGTTTTTCTTTTTTGGCGCACGCTCCTTGGCCCAACGCGCTAAGTAGCGATAGCACGGACTTTCTGAATTTTTGTCATAGCGCGTCGGGCATCCCGCGCAGGCCACGAACTGTTCCCCATCAGGCGTGAACCCTTTGCGAAACGTTTCGCAACATTCGGTCTTCACCGCTTTCAGATGCAACAACACCTTGATGTTGATCCACCAACGCGTGAGTCGCGGTTTGTCTTTAAAGTCAGCCGGCAGTTTGTTCCATGACATACTGTTTTTTGAAGTCGATCGCGTGCTGACGTAATTCTGATCGCAACACTCTGTGATTGGGCACCGCGCGAGCGACCAGATCCCAAAAGTTGCGCGAATGATTAAACTCCCCCAAGTGGCACAACTCGTGCACGATCACGTAATCGCGTAAGTGTTCTGGCAGAAGGGCGATGCGATAATGAAAATTCAGATTCCCCTTTTTGGAACAGCTCCCCCAGCGCGACCCTTGATTGCGAATGCTGACACGATTACAGACGAACGGATAGATCGTGCAGAAATGCTTGATGCGTTCGTGCACCAAGACCCTCGCCTGTTCCTTGAGTGCCAAAAACTCCGCCCGCGTGCCTTTCAGCCCCCGTCGCACCCGCCTCCGCACCACGCGTCTTGTAACCAAACGAAACCAAGTGGCCATAGTGCTGGCAATTATAACAGATAGGCGGGGCCACTGTGCCCCGCCTAAACCTCCGGTTGGAAATCGTTGCGACTCCAGTTCCATAAAACCGGATGCATCGTGACAGGATCAATTCCCGACCCCGCCAGCACCTTCACCCACGCCTCAGCGATCTCTTCCGGTCCCGCCCCATCCTTCGTGAGCCCGAGCTTCACCGAGCACTGCGCCACGTGCGTATCAGGAATGATCGAGATGCAGGCCATATTCGAAAACTGCACGTCCGTGTATTGCGACAAAATGTACAACCAATAGTTAGCCATCTTTGGCCCACGCAAATACGGAAAGCGCTCCTTGTGCTCAACTTGAATCAGATCCAAAACCTTTCCCGCATCCATCTCCCCTCTCCGCAAGATCTCCCGTGGGTCATCAGAAAACTTCTCGTGCAACACCTGACAGATCTTGGTCCAAATCTCCGTGTGCTTATTCGGTTGCAACGAAAGTTTGTGTTTGCGCAAATCCACCCGCACTTTCTCGATGTCTGTCGTTGCCACGCGCTCAGGAAAAAACAAATAATTCGTCTCCGGATCCTCCCACGTCGCGAGCGCCGACTTCCACATCGCCGGCGACTGTCGCTGAAAATTCAAACACGGAGGCAGAGTGAAGTATAAATAATTCTCCCTCGACCCTTTCTCCAACCCCGGATTCACTTCATGGCTCGAAAGCGTCGGGATCTTGCGGTCAGCGAAGAGCTGCTTGAGGCGGATGATGCGTTGGAGGGTGGATTGTTGATTCATACTACAGATCTTTCCGCCTCTCGTTGATCCTTAGCAGCTGAAATTAGATTGATTTAACTGCCAGCTAAATCAGTCTGCAATCTTTAAGCTTAATACTAAGCGCATGCTCACTTACGCAGTATAGCCTAGCAAGCGCCGGGATGTTACGCAGGGCCTTTAAGTCCTGTTTGATGAACGCCGTTGGCATAAGAAGTTCCGCTGCAAATATCTGGGCTTCACGTTCTTCGTATGAATCATCGCCCGTGCATCCGGAATGTTCCATAAACACATGACCCAATTCATGACCGAGTGTATAACGCTGCCTGTGCCACGGTTCTTCCGTGTTAATACCGATAAAGGTGGAGACTTCGTCGAGGTCGCGAACCTTGACCATGATCCCTGAGATACGACCCGGGATCTTCTCCAAAATAATAGTGAGGTTTCTGTCCCTCCTAGCATACTCAACTACACGATGTAATGAAACAGGAGCGGCCGTGATCTCCGCACACTTCAACAGCTTACGAGCCATCGCCAAGGCAAAGTTCTTTCGCGGCCCCAAGTCCAGCTCATCCTTTTCTGTGTTGATGTTTTGCATTTTGGATAAAATTGAGAATGTAATTCTTCTCGGCCGAACCAAGCTCCTTGTCGGCCCTAAGTGCGACGATGACATCCACCTGATCAGGCCTCTGTCCTAGCAACTGCTTGATGTCAACTTTCAGGGCCCTTGCAATAAGGCCAAGCTTCTCTGCAGCAACGCTTCTCACCCCGCTTTCGATCAACGAGATCGCTGTTGCCGACTCAAAGCCGACGTCTTTAGCGAGCCGCAGCTGAGATATTCCGAGTCGTTTTCGTTCGGCTCGAATTCTGGACCCGATCGTGACATTTTCATTTTCCATATTTATTGCTTTGATAGCATACCGGTTTCGGTTCGATTTGACAAGATATTTGCCGTACTGATAAACTGGCATCAACACACTGAAACGAACCACTGGGGCGGTCCGACAGCGCTACTCTAATTCCAAAAGTCCCGAGCCCATTATGTCATATCGAGAAATACCCTGGAAGCCACGAAGCTTCCTAAAAGTCCCGAAACGGATCCACACCAAGGTTGCGACCATGAAAACAGGCTTCGTCGTCGGTACAACCATTAAAACCACCATCGCTTCGATCGCCGCTGGACGCTACGCACATCTGAACATCGAGGTAAAAGACGGTCGTGTCGTTGCTCCAGAATCTGTAATTCCCCCGGCCAACATGGGCCGCTGGTCAGACACAAACCTTAACGGACGAGAGCGCGTTCGCAAGGACCTACCTATGACTCAGAAACACTATTCGTTCGAGGCTCCGAACTTCGGTGACTGGAGCAACGGCTCACACACAGTCGAATGGGATCGCGATGTTTACGAACGTGAATATTTCCCAGCAAAACAGCTCGCAATCCGTATTGATGTGCTTGATCAAAATCCAGACGGTCGTGTCACGATCAACTTCCGATCCGAGGAGGTGCTCGAATACGAAAAGTCCAACTTAGAGGCAGACCTACTTTATAATCTTGGAATCATTCAGGAAAACGTCGGACACGTTGATGTGTTTCTGGCAAGCGCGAGCAGAGAGGACTACTTGAAAACCGTGGCGATCACGTGGCAAATCCTGCCGCCAGGAGAACGCGAGAGCAATATCGAAAAAATCATCGGCACACGTCGAGTCGTCTCCCCTGAACTCAGAAAAAACGTTGAGGATCGTTACGGTTTCCTAAGTACGCTCGATCCAAAGCAATACATCGCTGGAACGGACGGATTCCGTCGCTATTTCGGCGCGCAATATGCTGACGACCTAGTAGTCTTCGAGAATGTGGAATATGGAAATGCTGCGTACATCATGGGATGCAATTGGGAGGATCTAAGTAAACTGAGCCGTCTTCAGTTGCTCGCCCTAGCACAACGCGACTTCGATCGTGTCGTGCATGTCCACGGCTGGAAGACAAAGCTATCAAAAGCAGTTAAACAACGGCTTCATAAAACAAAGGTCGGCTAATTCAAAATCTCACGAAAAACTATGCGTTACTACGTCAATACAAACGCGCAGGCAAACGGGGATCACGAGGTCCACACCCTGGGCTGTTCCTTCTTCCCAAATGGGGAAAATGCGAAATACCTGGGCGACTTCACCAACTGTCGAGCTGCTGTCCACGCCGCACAAGTGTACTACAGCCAGGTCAACGGCTGTTACTACTGCGTACGTGAGTGCAACACCGATTAACCGGGTACCGGATAGAGCAGCCAAAGGAGGATGGCTGTTTTATTTTTGTGGTCCCAACCTCTTCTTAAAGTAATCTTCGACATTCTTGTCGACGAAATAAACGTAACATCCCTTCTGCCCGCGTGTCATCAAAATCTTGTAGATATTGCGCACAAGGCGGTTCAACTTTTCTGGATCCTTTTTTAGTCCTTTCTTACCGTTGTGATCCTTGTACTCCGACCAATCGGTGTAAAACTCGCCCGTGGCAGGATCAAACTGCAAATCCTTCCCGACGATCACACCAATGTAGTCGAACTCCAGGCCCTGAGAGGTGTGAACGCAGCCGATCTGGTGGACGCCGCCTGGATCGATCGCCCAGGTCGTACCGATCTTTCGCGAGTTCCACGGCATTGAGAAGTCATATTCGGGGATTGTGACATCGTTGTGCTGCGCGTCCATATTCCCCTCTTTGCCGCTCGTCCATTCCCAAGCGTAACCCGCGACAAGCCGCGCGCTTTTCCCTTCCACTTGCTTTGCCTTGATTGCGTTAGCAAGCGCATTTGGATCATCGAAAACTTTAAACTCAAACCCCTGTTGCTCCCAACCGTCGAAGTTCGCCGTTTCTTGGATGTGCAGTGTGTTGTCCAACCAGTTCAAATACCCCTCCGCACCAGCGCAACGGAATTGAGCTTTCAACTCGACTTCGTAAACCCTAGCTCCTTCCGCCTTAGCGACGCGTCGAATCTCGTCTTCACAGCCGATATCATCCGGACGAATCACTTGATTATCATCAACGAAGAAAATGCTCGTCTTGGCTGCACGGACAATGTCCTCAACCTGATTCTCACCTTGATACATGTACGCCTTTTCGTTCTTCAAACGGTGAGCTTCGTCAATAATGATCGCACCAAACGTGTTCGGCTCTGCATCAACAAACACCGAGGATCCTTTAAACAACGACTTGAGCCGCGTCTTTTTCATCTTCCTCGCGAGCTTGTGCACCATTGCATCGCGAAACGAAGCGTTCGGAGCAACAAAGACGGCGTTCATTTCATCTCGTAACAACCCACCGAGAAGATTAACGGAGACAACGGACTTCCCTGTGCCAGGTCCACCGGAAATAATGACAACGGACTTTTCTTCTTGCCTCGCTACAAACATCGCCGTTTCGTAGGCAATCTTTTGTTCGTCGAGCAAGATAAACTCCTGATTCCCCTCGAGCATGCTCGAGACGTAATCAATCAACTTCTTGCTCGGACGAATACGGCCGTATTCAACTTCGTACAAGATCTCTTCGCCGTTGCCCTGGCCAACATACTTCTTCAAAAACTGTTCCAGTTTTTCGTAGTCATCACGGAAGTAAATCGGTGACTCTTTCACCGTATCGGCATAAATTCCCAAAGTGAGCGGTTCGGGACTGCGTTCAGCAAAGTTGTGCAAATAGGCGCAGGAATGCGGTATGAGATTTTTTGAATCAATGTTTTCGTTATAGTCCTCGAGAAAAAGTTTGTAGGAAAGTGCTTGGTACGACGGATGTGTCGTCTCGCGCACACTACCGCCGAGAAAAGTTGAAACAATATCCTCCTTTTCAGTTGCCTCCGCTGTCTCCCATTGTTTCAATTCAATAATGACAAAGTTCTTATTACCTGCGTCATCATGCCCGGAAATAAAAAAGTCGATCCGATTGGATGTTGATGGAATCACATATTCAATCAAAATACCGCACGACGGAGCAACGTTCGATCGTCGAACAATACGCTCCATAAACTGAAGCGAATTGCTCCATGAACGTTTCTCGTTTGGCGAAACTCGACGGCCGGTCGTATTCTCGTAATACGATTGAACGATGTCGCCGATCTGATTCTTTTCAACGTCTTCGCGGAACCCCGCGACAGTATGTCGATAAACAAACACAAACTAGAGTTCAGTATATTTTTTATGCGATCCCTTCGCTTTATCGACCGGATACTTCGCATCATTCTTCGCCATCTTGCGACTCCAAGCTTCATCTAAGTCGACACCGAAGTCATTGGCAAGCAAAAGCACCCAGTACATCACGTCCGCGAGTTCATCACTAATGTCGTCGTGCTTTGCGCCGCCTGGACGATAGGCATCAATCTCTTCATCGTTTTTCCACTGAAAGAGTTCGGCAACTTCCGCCGCCTCAAGCGTCAACGAAATTGCACAATCCTTCGGCTTGTGAAACTGCTTCCAGTCGCGCGCATCCCGAAAGGCCACGACCTCATCCTGGAGCTTTTTGATGTCACTCATAGGCTTATATTCTACCACCGATTAACACTTGACTGAGCACCCAAGGAACCGCCTACTGTTTCAAACCTGCCCACCGAAAAGCCCTTCTGAATCCGGCTTTTTCGGCTTCTTGTACAGTCTTGCAATAAAACTCGCCTTTATGGACCTCGATCTTAACATTGTCATACTGTTGATCAAATGGAAGATGGTAAATCTTTTCACCACCTGACGAGATATTACATTTTATACATGGGTAGGACCGATCGAAAACGTGGTTCTCAAAAAGCTTGACGCCCAGCTCAGATGCAAATCTGCGAGCAAAGTCTGAAACGGATGTTGTGCAATAAAATGCCGCGGATACATCTCTATCGCGGTTCTGGTCACGGAAATAAAATACGGTCCCGAAAAACTGAAAGATGTGATTCTCGAAAACAGTTTTAAACTTCGACCAGTTCTTGCACTGTACAATCACGACCTGTTTCCCTTTCCTACAAATCAAATCCCGACCAAGATCCTCATACCCCTTAAAAATACCGTAGTATTCGACATCATAGCCATCAGCTTCAAATAAGTATCCAACATATCGTTCGTACAAACGACCAATCATCCAATTTGACTTTGGTCGTGACCAGAACCTATCGAGCGCACGCTGATTTCTCTCGGTAGAAGAAAGACTTCTGTACTCGTCCTTAACCAAATATTGCGTTACCGGATCTTGCTGCTCTTCTGGCGTATAGTCAGCCAATGTGTTCTCTGCATCAAGGTCGCCAAACTCCTGTTCCTTAAAATCAAGAAGAAACGGAGCGATACTTTCATAATATTCGATGATCGCCTGAATCTGACGTCTCTTACGTTCCGCCTCGCGTCTTAATCTCGAATGCTCCGCAACTAAGTCTGCAGCCCGATGCGCCGGATGAGACTTTCTATTTAAATAGTATTCATCTTTCTGATCACGAAGCTTTTCATACTCCCCAATCAAGTCAACAAGACTTGGGAAGCCACTACTTCGTTCCAAAAGTGTTTTCTTCCAAAGCGCCGCATCTTCTTCAGCACTAACTTTGAACTTTTCTGCCGCGATGATTATTGAGTTTGCCCCACCTTCAATCGCGGAAATTTCCTTTTTAAATTTACTCTCAAGATCACTTATTGTTGAATACATCAACTGTGCTGCAACAAGGATAACAACCCCTGCCACAACTATCATAAGCCAGGGCTGAGGAATCTCTGTTATGGCAAAAGTGATACCAAAAATCGTAAGCCCAAAAACCCAGGCAAACAGCATCCAGAGAAACTTTTTTAAAACATCCGAATACGACACAGACAAACTTAACTAACTAAACATGTCTGTAATAGTACCACTTTGAAACTTATCCCCACCCTATCGCTTGCGTTCGGTTTTTGTTCGGTCTATAGTACGAACATAAGCCGAACGGGCGAATCACATAACTTATGGCGCTGACAAAGAAACAATCCGAGATCCTGGAGTTCATCAGGAACCAGATCGAAGAGAACGGGTATGCGCCGACGTACCGCGAAATCGCCGACGCGTTCGAGCTCTCCTCCCCTGCCACCGTGCACCAGCACGTCCAGGCGCTGATCGACAAAGGGTTCCTGACCGGGAGCGAAGAAGGCGAAGCGCGGTCGCTCAGCCTGTCGCACCCGATGAACCGCGTGGAATCACACCCATTGGCGATCATGCTCCCGCTCTCGGGGCTGATCACCGCCGGTGAACCGATCGAAGCGGTCGAACAGCGTGAAGCGATAGCGGTGCCGAGCGACTTTGTGATCGATCAGACCAACTCGTATGTGCTCAAAGTCAAAGGGCGCTCGATGATCGAAGATGGAATTTTCGACGGCGACTACGTGATCATCGAACGCAACCCTTCACCAAAGAACGGAGACATCGTCGTGGCGCTCCTCGACAACGCTTACGCCACACTCAAACGCTTCTACCGTGAATCAACCCACATTCGTCTGCAACCAGCTAACTCGACCATGCAGCCGATTATCGTGAACGGTGACATCAACATCCAAGGAATTGTACGCGGAGTGATTCGTAAATTTGCGACGGCATAATTCAACGGAGGCAAAGGTACGCCCATGTACGGTTGATTAAATTTGTTAACTCATGCGGGGCGCAGTGGCCCCGCCTATACAAAACTCTATGTCTGAAGCCATTCTTCGCTACTACGGTTCGACCGTTTCGTTCATGCCAACCAAGTCCCTGCGCCGGATTCAACATGCGCGCAAGATGCTGCGGGTACACACCAGCCGCCGCAAGTTTAAGCAGATCGTCCGCGGGATCTTAGCGCACATTTAATATGCACACGTTTTTGAACGACCCGGTGGACGTGATCGTCACGTTCACCAAAAACCGCGTGCGGCCGCTGAAGATGCGTTGGCAAAACCAGATGTATGACATTAAGCATGTGAACCTGGTGCACCCTGGCCGCGAAGGGACGAAGCGTTTATTCTACTTCTCTGTCTCTGATGATGCCAACGCGTTTAAGTTAAAACTGGATCCAGAATTGCTCGAGTGGCGATTAACCGAAATGTATTGTGATGGATAAGATATCGCCGTACTCGGTCTCGCTGACACTCTTTTCGTGCTCGACCCCGAAGAAAGGATAAGGGCTGCGCGCGAAAAGAGAACTCGTCAGCTCGAACCTCCTCCGTCGATATCACTATCCACTCCCTTATGGATCGCATCATCATGCACATCGACATGAACTCGTACTTCGCGAGCGTTGAACAGCAAGCGAATCCGTTTTTGCGTGGCAAGCCGATTGGGGTCAGTGGCAAGAGTTTTGATCCTTCACGAGCGGATCAGGCCCAACGCACGATCGTGGCTACAGCATCTGTTGAAGCCAAACGGCTTGGAGTGAAAACAGCAATGTCGACCTGGGAAGCACGACGCATCTGTCCTTCTTTGATTATTATTCCGGGAGATCCAGAAAAGTATTCCGAGATTACCGCTCGGTTCAATGCGATTTATCGCGACTATACGGACCAGGTTGAGCCAGCGAGCGTAGACGAAAGCTATCTTGATGTCACCCACGCCGCACGTGACTACTTTGGAGCAATGATGCTGGCCCAGACGATTCGTGCGCGATTGGCAGAAGAGTGCGGTGAACGAATTACGGCGTCGGTTGGCATCGGGCCGAATAAGTTAATCGCTAAACTCGCTGCTGGCTCCCACAAACCAAACGGCCTAACCGTTGTGCGGCCAGAAGCGGTGCTCGACTTTGTTGGATCTTGCGAACTTGAGGATATCTCCGGAATCGGCCGGCGCACACAGGAGCATCTGGCCGATCTGGGCATTTTTACTGTTGAACAATTGCGCCGCTATCCGCGCGAGCTCCTGGTACAAGAGTTTAAAAGTTGGGGCTGGTGGTTACATGAGGCGGCCTTTGGTCGCGACGACTCCCCTGTTGCCAGTAGCGAGGCAGCACCGAAATCTGTTGGTCATTCGTATACGATGCCGCGTGATTTAGATGACCCGCGCGATATTAAGCGGCAACTGCTGGCACTCGCCGACAAAGTCGCTTGGCGATTGCGCCGAGACGGACTTGTCGCTCGTTCTGTTTCTGCCTACGTACGCTTCGGCGACTTGGGCGGATTTGGCCGCGAGCATCGCTTTGCTGAACCAACGTCCGACGGCGCCAAACTGGCCGAGATCGGTTGGAGTTTAATCAAAAACGATCTCGATCACCCTGTGCGCCTGATCGGCATCACCGCCAGCCAGCTTTGCACTGGTGCTGAAGCGCGATCATTGTTTAAAAAAGAACAGAGATTGCTCAGCGCAACTTCTGCCTTGGATAAAATTCAGTCCCGGTATGGATCAGGGTCGTGGACACGCGCCTCTCTCTTAGGAGTCGAGTTCAAAACGCGTTCCAGCGGCTGGCATTACGATCACGAGTTGTAGGTTGGGTGTCTCAAAAAGTACATTTACACTTCGTTTGACGACATTATGTATTCAAACGAGTTGTAAAAGATGTTTTTAAGTACCCCAACCTCTCGGCGATGATTAAAAAACCCGTTTCAAAATCCTCTCTGGTTCCAATTCCGTTTTCTTTGCAACAGTCGAACGCGACTTCCCACTCACCACATAATACCCAGCACTCCCCGACTCCATCACAGAATCCTTCTCATAAAAGATCGCTGAAAACTCCGCCCCCACTTCATGAAACGGATCCTCGGCGTCGCCATTCTTTAAAACTTTTCTGATCTTCCGCGCCTTTCCGTGCGGTTTAATCTTTGAATGCCCCCAAGCAAACGCACACTGAAAGTCCTTCATTGTAATTGCAGGAATCTTCTCGCCCAGTGCCACAGCAACTTCAAGATCAACTAAATCAACTTTCTTCGACATAAGCACGTTGCAGAAATACCCACCTTGTCGGCGCGGATTCAAATCCGTGGCGTACATTCCTCCCTTGCGATCGATCAAAAAATCAATACCAAATAATCCACGATAGCCGAGGCGCGAAAGATAACGTCCGACGATCTTGGTCGCTTCGATCATCTTCGCACGCATCGCTTTACTCGCTTTGCTCGGATAGATGTTGCCGAGGTAGGCGTTGCCGTGGAGCACCTGATCAGCGACAGCAATCACCTCGACCTTATCTTTGCCAAGCACAATCGCATTGACGTTCGGAGCAAGGATGATATCTTTAACGATCCGCGTGGCGAGGATCGCCCCTTTGGCATTCACTTCGCGTAGTGAGGTAAGAAACTTCTCAACGTCAGCCGGCCCATAAACAAACCCGGCCTCTGCCCCACCGCTCGTGAACGGAGCAGACAGATAACACGCTGGCAAATGAGGTGCGTGGCGACGCAGATCATCGGCGTTTTTGAAAATGGCATAGCGATGTGTTGCCACACCGAGGCGCTCGAAAAGTTTTATATGCTCGATCTTGTTGTCGTACTTCTTGGCCAAGTCTGCTCGTGGAGCGATCACGGTGAGGCCGGACATCTTGATCGTCAGATGCGACGCGGTGAACGGAACGATAAACAAACGGCCTTGCTTTTTAAGAAGCGTCTTCAGCATCTTCTTCACCTTTGGCGAAGTTGAAAACTCGACATTCTGATCTTCGTAATCTTGCAGACAGACCGTTCCCGGATGATGTTGACGATTGACGATCAAAAAGTTCTCGGGGCGAAAAAGTTCATTTGGCATGCCAGACAGAATATAGATCGGTTTCCACACCCCGCCGAAACGTTTTTCAAATGCCCGTGCGAATCGTTCGTTCAACGGATAAAACCGATCGGCTAAAAACGTAACGAAATACTGGGCGTCGTTCTTGTCCCAGTTGCGTTCGAGATGTTGGGCACGGACCGACTCCATAGATTAAAAAGACCCTTCGAGCACATGCACCGAAGACGGCGCTGAATCTCCGTCCGGTAATTCTCGGGTAATGATGATGTTCGTGAAATCAGCGAAATCTTTTCCGCGCGGACCTTCCCACACCAGAGCGTAGGTGCCGTCCGCATTTTTGACCATCGCACCAGCCGAGAAAAAATCAAATGGATCTTCGCGTAACAACCACCCTTCGTAGAATTGCCCCACGGGCGGATCGCTCAAATGCGAGACGATCGCCAAGCGAAAAACGCGATCTTCGATTTCCCGGCTAACGATCGTCTGCGATCCTCCGGCAGTATCGGTTAACAGCACCTCTTCGCGCGAACGGCGCGTCGGTGCCGTCTCATCCCGAACTTCTATCCCAGTCGTTGATGTCGAATCATCCTCTCCACCGATCTCCAACTGATCAGCTGATTTACGAAACCAAACGATCCCGCCAAACGTGAGAAACACCCCGAGCACTAATACCCCGAGTCCGAGCCATGACTTTGAAGCGTGATGACTCCCCCCGCCCCCGCGATAGCGCTTGTAGTGTGGATTCATAATTCATCGATAGAACGCAAAAACCCGGTCCGCGGCGGAGCCTTCTTTACCTCCCCCATCCCATCAAGAACGATCGTCGGTTCGTCATACTCCTCATCACTACTCTCCCCCCAACGACTTTTTGATCCCAAATCGCGAGGTGAAGAAAGATAGGACGCGGCCGGACGTTTGACGCGCACCTCCTCAAGCAACCCTTTTGGTAACTCGTCGAGGAACATTGACGGCTGGCGCACCTCCATTGTTTCATACCCGCTGGTAATTGGATACGTGAGAAAGAGATGCTTGCGCGCGCGCGTGGTGGCGACATAGAACAAGCGACGTTCTTCCTCGATCCCTCCCGCTTCACTGAGTGCCCGAGGATGCGGGAAGGCTCCGTCGGTCAAGTTCATCACAAAAACCGCGTTCCACTCAAGTCCCTTAGCCTGATGAATCGTCGACAGAATCATCCGCTCTTCTTTGTATCCACCCTCTTCTTGCACCGCGCCGTAGTCGTCTTTAAGTGAAACTTCTTCCAAGAATTGCGACAGGTCAGAATATTGCTCTGAAAAAATGGCGAACTGTTCGATATCTTCCAACCGCTCCGCCGCATTTGGATACTCGGCGTTCAAGTAATCTTGATAGGCAGAGGTAGCGACAATGCGAATCAACGACGACGGCTGGCGATCCGTTTTGTGCATCGAGTTGAGGACGGATGTCAGGGATCGCCAGCCAGACGAACTGCGCCCTGGCACGAACCCCGTTGAATCCGCTTCGAGCGCCTGAGCGATCGATTCAAAATTCTGCATCACCTCCATAATCTTGGTCGCGGTCACCGCCCCAATTCCAACCTGATGCGACAGCACACGGATCCAAGCCATCCCGTCTTTGGGGTTAGCGATCAAACGAATGTAAGAAACCACGTCCTTGATATGCGCGCGTTCAAAAAACTTCATCCCACCGCGGAACTCGTACGGAATGTTGCGGCGCGACAGCTCCATTTCTAATGCTTGCGAGTGATGCGCGGCGCGGAACAAGACGGCAATTTCAGAAAGCGGCATCCCCTTATCGATCATCTGGACGATCTGCTCGCTAATGTACTGCGCCTCTTGGCGCGTGTCTGACGTTGGAATCAAGTTTGGTTTTTCAAATGCGTCACGCACCGCGATCAACTCTTTAGAAAACTGGTCCGTGTTCTGTTCGATGATCGAGTTGGCCAGGGACAAAATTTCTGGCGTGGAACGATAGTTTGTCTCCAGACGGAACGTCTTGGCCCCCGAGTGGGCGTTCGGAAATCCTAAAATATTTCTGATCTCTGCCGCCCGGAAGGAATAGATCGACTGAGCGTCGTCGCCGACCACGAGCAGATTGCGATGCACACTCGAGAGATCATTGACTAGCCGCGCCTGAATCACGTTCGTATCCTGATACTCATCCACCAACACATAGCGGAATCGTGTCGCAAGCGCATTTTTTACTTGTGGATTTGTGGCTAAAAGATCAGCGAGGAGCAACAACAAGTCATCAAAGTCCATCGTGTTCCCGGTGCGCTTGCGCGATTCATACTGCGCCGCGATCCGCGCGATCGTCGAACTGTCATCAACAAATTGAGAGTACTTCGTCTCGACCGTTTCTTCGATCGACATCTTGGCGTTGCGACTATACGAAATAATCGCGTGTACGACGGCGGCCGAAGGAAAACGCTTCTCCTTGGTATCAATCTTTAAATCCTTAATGACGATCTTCACCAGATCCACAGAATCATCGTGATCCATGATCGTGAAGTTCGATTGGTAGCCGATGACGTTGGCATACTGACGCAAAATGCGGTTCCCGATCGAATGGAACGTCCCGCCCCACAGTCCGTACGGCACCGACCCGAGCAAGTGGGTGATGCGCTCCATCATCTCTTTGGCCGCCTTGTTGGTGAAGGTCAAAAGCAGAATCTCATCTGGTCGCACCCCTTGCTCGAGCAAATAGGCCACGCGATACGTGATCGTCCGTGTCTTCCCCGAACCCGCTCCGGCCAATACCAAACACGGCCCATCGCCGTTCAACACCACTTCGAGCTGCTCTGCGTTTAGCTCGTTTTGGTAATCAATCTTGGGCACGTCCGGAGCTCCGCCCGAGAGCATAAATTCCTTCATATGCCCGATGATTATAACACAAAGCAGGGTCACTGACCCCGCCAAAAACCTCGTAACCCAGGCATCCTTATGGCGTCGTTGGCTTGAGCGCAAGTTGCACTTCGACACGATCGATTCTCGCATGGGCCGCAGCAACCTCAGCTTCGGTGTCCGTTTTCCATCGGGTGTCTCGATCGAGCATGTTGATGATCGTATCGAACTTAACGTCCATCTTATCCTCAACCTGTCGAATATCGTCTCTCAATCCCTTTACCTGAAACTCGAGCGTGTCTAAACGCTTATCAACCTGCTCAAAACGCTTATCAACCTGCTGTAAACGATTATCCACCTGTTGAAAACGGTTATCGATTTGTTCGAATCGTTTGTCCACCTGTTGAAAACGGTTATCCACCAGCTGAAAGCGATTATCGATTTGCTCAAAACGGTTATCCATCTGCTGAAAGCGGTTTTCTACCCCCTGCATGCTTGCCACAAACTTTTCCTCCGAGATGTGATTCATAAAAAATGTTACCGTCCTCCCACGCTACCTCAAAAAGTACCCCGCGTCAATCCTCCCTGTTGTTAACTTTTTCTGACAACAAGTAGTAAAAAACAAAACTTCACCGGGGTTATCGACAGATAATCGTGCCATCGATTCCTAACACCTATTCAAACGATATAATCTGGAACCCGTGCTTTTCAATCTCATCTTTGGGCCAGAACTTCTCATGAGCAGGATCTTTGGTGCGCATGACGTAGGTGACCGACTTGACGAGCTCGCGTCCGGTGTACTGCTTCGTATGCGGATCCCACTCTTTCAGGACAAGTTCGTCGCCCGAGTTGCAGTCCCAGTCCGCCAACCGTAATTCGTAACGCTTCGTACCATCGACAATGCGTTGAAAATATTCCGGCCAAACTTTCTTTTCGTGTCGCATACTAACGGAATAACTTGCTGTGCCAGGTGAGTACTTTTCCCGGACCGACGATGCGGTAGCGATCCCCTTCGCAAATGATCGCCATCCCGTCTTCGATCCCGACGATCGGACGCAGCTGGCGGGTGCGCGCAAACTGGTCGTAATAAATCTTTTCGGCTGCCGTCAGATGCGGTGCGACCATGAACGGAACGTGACGCAATCCACGTGGATCCTCCAACTTTACGTCGTTCGCATCCGCAGCCGGCCCAACTCCTGCCGTTTCAATGCTCGTGCCCATCACGATCGATCCGGCGCTGACCCCGACGTACATCTTGTCGTTCGAAAGCAGCTCTTTGATTTTCTTATCAAACCCACTGTCGCGCATCAACTTCAAAAGATAAAACGTATTCCCTCCACCAACATAAACCACGTCGCAGTCATCCAGTTTTGCCAAATCTTCCTTAATGCGCAGATCCACATCGATCACATCTTGAATCCCAATCACTTCGAACGACGCGCGTTCCTGAAGAAGGTACACAGCTGATTCTGGTTTTTGGATATCTGGATCGATTGCGTTTGCAACAAAGCCGAGCTTAACTTCTTCCGGTTTTTTACCTAGCAAGGAGAAAAGTTCTTTGGCGATTTCTGGGGACAGTCCGTCTGACGTCAGAATAAGCGTACGCATAAAGTGATTTTTACCAGGATCCTCCCCCACCCCCACCGAACCCTCCGCCGGAGGACCCGCCACCACCAGAACCAGATGACATCGGGGCCATCGCCGTCGCAAACGACTTGTTGATGCTCTCCATCGAGTCGGCGAAAAGCACAGGACTGAACGCGTGGGTGCCAACGTACCACGCCGGGGTCGATTGTGTCGCATGGATCGTAGCAAACGCCTTGGCCCACTTTTGTGAAACCCCGAAAACCATGGCGAACGGCAGGAACTTCTCAAAAATCCCTTCTTTCTCCTGCCACTCGAGACGATACTTTTCTGCTGTCTCCAAAAACATCTTGAACCCCTTAGCCTGTTCCATCGTTTTCACCCCGAGCTCCGTACGCTTCGGCATTAACCATCCGAAGACGATCAGAATGATCCCCGTTGGAAAAAGTGAAGCTCCGATAATCGGAAGGATGCCGCCACCGATAAAAATCAGAATCCCGCCGATCACGATCCATGCTATCCGCACCTGTTTTGGATTCTTCAGATAATATCCGTCCTTGACGACGGTTTCATACAACGCATCTTCGATCGCCGATCGCTTTTCGGGCAATCGCGAAACGAGCGTACTTTCTGAAACGGTGGTCTCTTCTCCCACAAAGATCGCCTCAAGTAACAACTTCTCCCAGTCGCGCAGCGGGTCATCGCTGGTGCGCTTTTCTAATTCGTACGTCTGCTTGTCTGGACCAAAACGCTCAACGGTCACTTCTTTAATCAACAGATGCCCGCGCACCGCCAAATCCACGATCGCCGCGCTCATTTCGCTCGGCGACAAACTATTATCAAAAACGATCCCAAGCTCAGAAGGCTTGATCCCTTTTGGTGGATCATATTCGGGTACGATCGTCCCGCGCCCTTTTGGATCCTTCCCGTGCCGTCGCCAATAACGAAGCACGTACATAAAGGTGATGATCGGGACGATTAAACTCGTCGCAAAAACCCATAACATCTGCCCTGTCGTGCGCCCACCATACAACGACTCACTCACAACAGGAGCAACAAACTCTGGCTCTTGGTACCCGATCGTTCCTTGCGGCCATCCGAGCGCAACGGTCAAAAAGTTGTTCTCTGTGGTCATGGTGATCAGCTGGGGCTGCAGATCGATCAAGCAATCCGAAGCCGTTGATGCGTACGATCCGGTATAACAATAGGGCATGAGCTCTGCCCCCGCCACAGCCAAGGCATCAGGAAGATGGATCCGGGCGGTGACCTGCGTTGGCGGTGCATCCCACTCACTGCCGGTAACGTTCCAATACAATTCATCAAACGTATCAAATCGCAATAATGCACCATCGACCTGGTAGCTGATGACGTACGTCTGGGCGCCGATCACGGTCACGTCCGGCGAGCCGATGCGGATATTGAGCCAACCGTCGTCAGTAATCAAGGCCTCAACGTCATTGCCAAGGGCGTCTGTCACACTGACTTCTGACACCCCGATCAACCGATCGGTCGCCTCGTCGACCGTATAGCGTGTCGGGATCGCCCGATAGATCCCGTGGCGCTCTTCGGCGAAGTTGACCTCGATCGTTTCGATGACATCAAACGAACCGTCGGCGTTGATCGTGATATCGCTCGTAAATCGATCAAAGGTAAAAGCTTCCGCTTGCACCAGCTGCAGCGGAGCGAAGAGTAAAATCAGGCTAACGAAGATACTTCTGCTTGTTGGCCAGATGTTCGGCATACGTTGTTGCATAGATGACCGTGCCGTCGTCTGGAGTCGTCAAGAAAAACCAGTAGTCGTTTGATTCTGGATGGATCGCCGCCATAATGGATGCGATGCCCGGATTACTGATCGGCCCAGGAGGCAAACCAGCATATTTGTACGTGTTATACGGCGAGTCGAGTTCCGTGTCGTCGTACGAAATCGACGGATCTTTACCGCCGGTCACATAGTTAACGGTCGAATCTGCCTGCAGGGCCATGCCGATTTCAAGCCGCTTATGAAAGATATCCGACACCTGTGCCCGATCGGCATCGGTCATCACTTCACGTTCGATGATCGAAGCGAGTGTTAACAGTTCGTGAAAGTTATACAGATCACCGTCGCCGAGATAGGCATTGATTTCGTTCTCCAGCAGGCGGCGTTTGAGCGTCTGGATCATCTCAAGAGCGATCGCTTCAGCGGTATCGTCTTTGGTGAAGTGATACGTATCTGGGAAGAGATACCCCTCGAGGTCTACACCATCCGGCTTGTCCCTTGTCACATCAACGGCGTGAGCGATCGGTGAATCAACGCCGGTTACTCGCGCCCATTCGATCGGATCTATGCCGAGCTTTTCCTGCAGCACCTCGCCGATCTGCTTCAAGGTGTATCCTTCCGGAATGGTCACGACCACCTCGGCGGCTGAAGCAGCGCCGGTCAAGGCAGAAGTTAAGGTAATCAGATTCATCCCCGGTTTTAACGCGTGCACCCCGGCCTGAATCTTCCCTTCGGAACGGATCGCCCAGACGTACGTTTCAAACAAAAACTTGCTGCTGATCAAATTCTGCTCGTAGAGATCGACGCTAATCTGATTGACCCCTTCGCCCGGAGCGATTTCAAACGCGAGCGCAGCCGCATCTGCAGACGGGGCGCGCAACGCCGTTTCATACACTGCCCAACCAAGAACAGCTACCCCGGCAAACACAGCGACGGTCAGGAACGCGATCAGCCAAAGCACCATCTTCATAAAAACTTTTGCATTCCCCGTGACTTTAACTCGTTCACGATCCGCTTGACCCCTTGCGCATCTTCGCGCGAACAAACAAGGAGAGCATCTTCGGTGTCGATGACAACGAGGTTATGCACACCGTGAACGGCGAGCAATTTCTTTTCTGTCGTACACAACAGATTACCAGATCCTTCCACACACACCACGTTACCGCGCACGACGTTCTTCTGTTCGCTCTCTTCAAGCGCACTTTGTACATCATACACCGCCCGCCAAGAACCGATGTCTGACCAGCCAAAATTACCCGGCACGACGAGCATCTTCCCGCCCTTTTCTAAGATCGCCTTGTCAATTGAGTCCTCCGGTATTTTTTCAAAAGCGTCGGCGATCGCCAGTTTTTCCCCGGTCTTGCCGATCGCTGCTTGAATGCGCATCAGCTGCTGATAGATCTCTGGAGCGTGCTCTTCGTACCGCCTTAAGAACGTCCCCGCTTGAGCCACAATCAACGTCGGATTCCACAAGTACTCGCCGGAAAGCACGTACTCGGCGGCGAGATCGGCATTCGGTTTTTCAACAAATTTATCCACGGAATGAGCCAAACGCTGGTTATCCGTCGGTCCGACCCAGGCCGCAGCGGAACCGAGATGAATATAGCCATACCCCGTTTCTGGGTAGGTCGGACGGACGCCGATCAAAACGACCGAGCCGTGCTTCAACCGGGCCAGCTCATCGGCCATGGAGATGCAGGCGAGATATTCTTCGACCTCCACGATGTGGGCGTCGGAATTAATGACCACGAACGTTTCCTCCGGATCATGTTTAGCGATCGCGGCCACGGCATACCCGATCGCTGCCGCCGTCCCTTTGCGCTCCGGTTCGACGAACAACTGCTTGGGAGGAACTTTCGGCAGCTGCATCTGCACCGTCTTGGCGTCTCCTCGGCCGGTGGCAATCAAGATATCCCCCGGCGTAAACAAACGCAGGAGTCGCTCGTACGTATTCTGCAAAAGCGACTTCCCCCCAAGAACAGATTGTAATTGCTTTGGTTGGCGCTCACGCGACAGCGGCCAGAGCCGGGTTCCTGAACCGCCGGCTAAAATAATCGCTTTCATAAAATAATGTGTGTGCCGATAAACCAGTTCGCGGCAAGGCCGATGACCGCGCCGGCCAGAATATCACTGACATAATGTACCCCGACGATCACCCGGGAAACGGCGATGACCGTGGCGATGATCAGGACGATCGGTAAAATGATTCCGCTGTATGATCCGATAAAGCTCCCAGCGATGGCAAAAGCAAGCGTGGCGTGCCCCGAAGGAAACGATGGGGTGTAAACCGGCAGACGCATATGCTTCATGTCCCCCAGATATTCGTACGGCCTCTTACGACGCACCGTAAACGCGATCCCGATCGTCACTGCATACCCGAGGGCCAACGAAGCCACCATCAACACCAGTGCTTGCGGATGTGATGACTGCAGATGTCCATACACGGCCAGGATACCAAACACAAACACTAAGTAACGGGCGCAAAACGTCGCCACATCGCCCCAAAATGGGGACATGTCGGTCAGCTGGTCAAGCCAAGACGAGATGGTGTAATCAAGTTTTAACATACGGCAAAACTCGAAATTCGAATATCGAAATACAAAACAAGAGAAAAATCAGAATCTGAAAACCGTTTTCTCTTTTCACCATTATAAATTGTTTCGGATTTCGTATTTCGTATTTCATATAAGGGGTGTACCCGTCATCTCTTCCGGCTGAGGAATCCCCAAAACGGAAAGGATCGTTGGGGCGACGTCGGCTAACATCCCGACCGGGGGCATCAGCGAAAGATCCCCGCCAGGAACTTCTCCGGAAGGGGAAGCTTGCCCTTCGAACTGAGCACCGATCACATAAAAGGGCACCGGATTTGTGGAATGCTCCTTGTCCATGTCCCCGGTCTGCAGATTTTTAACCTCCTCCGCATTCCCATGGTCCGCAGTGACGAAGACGACCCCGCCCGCTTCCAGCGTGGCCGAAACAATGTTGCCAACGCACTCGTCTACTGCTTCGCAGGCTTTCACCGTTGCCGGAAGATTGCCAGTGTGGCCGACCATATCGCCGTTGGCAAAATTCAGGACGATCAGATCATACGTCCCAGCTTTAACCTCTTTGACGACGCGATCTGTTAGAGCATAGGCCGACATCTCTGGCACCTCGTCGTAACTGGCAACGCGCGGCGACGGGATGATCACGCGATCCTCCCCAGGAAAGGGCTCTTCGCGCGTTCCGTTCATAAAAAATGTGACGTGGGCGTACTTTTCTGTTTCAGCGATATGCAACTGTTTGAGCCCATGTCGAGAGATCACTTCGGCCAATGTGTTGACGATCTTCTGCGGTGGGTAAGCAACATCAACCGGGAGTCCGGCTTCGTATTCCGCCATGGTCACGAACGTGAGATTTTCAACGGCCTGACGAGAAAACTTATCAAAGTCAGGCAAGACAAACGCGCGGGTCAATTGACGGGCACGATCAGGACGGAAGTTAAAGAAGATCACCGCATCGCCCGCGTTGACTGTAGCCACCGGCTTGCCTCCTTCGAGCACCACGGTCGGCGGAAACTGCTCGTCATACACCTCTTTGGCGTACGACGCCTTGATCGAAGCAAGGACGTCCTCTGTCGTTGCCTCACCTTCGCCTTTGACCATCATGTTGTACGTCTTCCCGGTGCGATCCCAACGGTTGTCGCGATCCATCGCATAAAAACGGCCGACGACCGTGGCGATCTTTCCCACCCCCACTTCGGCCATCTTCGTTTGCAACGTGGTGACAAAATCGTGACCAGCGTTATAAAGCGTATCGCGGCCGTCTAAAATAACGTGTAAAAAAACGTTCTTCACTCCGGCATCTGCCGCCATCTTCAGCAGCGCATGACAATGGCTGTCCATAGCATGTACATGCCCAGGTGAAAGAAGCCCGACAAGATGCAGGGCTTTCTCTTTTCCAACGGTCATCGCCTTAGTCAATGCGGGATTTGCAAAAAAATCACCGGTCACGATGTCGCGATCAATGCGCGGAAGCATCTGATAATAGACGCGCCCGGCTCCGATCGCCAAGTGACCAACTTCGGAGTTGCCCATCTCCCCCCAAGACAAACCGACCTCTTCGCCTGAAGAGCGAAGGGTCATCGTCGGATAACGTTTGATAATATCATCAAAAACAGGGGTGTTGGCGGTCACAATGGCGTTCCCTTCCCCTTCAGGGGCCACGCCCCAACCGTCCAACACCATGAGTACTGCTGGTTTCACCATAGTGGAGGTATTGTATCGGCTCGTGCCATCCCCGTCTACCTTGTTCCGCGCACTCTTTGCGAAGACTTTTCTTCAATCAAATCAGGCAAGTTCTTCTTCGATTTCAAGCAGACGATTGTATTTGGCTAACCGTTCCGAACGCGAAAGCGAACCTGTTTTGATATGTTCGGCGTTGACCGCCACGGCGAGATCCGCGATCGTTGTATCTTCTGTTTCTCCAGAACGATGCGAAACGTTAATTTTGTAGCCGTGCGCTTGCGCCAAGAGGATCGCGTCGATCGCTTCAGTCAACGTACCGATCTGATTAACTTTAACTAGAAGCGCATTTCCAACATGCATCTCGATCCCTTTCTGCAACCGTTCGACGTTGGTCACAAAGAGATCGTCCCCAACGAGCGTTGTCATTTTTCCCATCACCTTAGTGAGTTTGATCCAGTTCTCCCAATCGTCTTGTGCTAATCCATCCTCGATCATGACGAGCGGATACTTCTTGGCCCACCCTTGATACATCTTGATCATCCCTTCAGCGGTCAAAACTTTTTTATCCGCCTTCATTACATAACGATCTGTTTTCTCGTTATAAAACTCGCTGGAGGCCGGGTCCATGCCGAGCTTCACGTCGCGTCCAGGTTTATATCCGGCCGTTGTGATCGCCTGCATGATCATCTTCAACGCCTCTTCATTTGATTTTAACTTCGCCGCATACCCACCCTCATCGCCAACCAGTGTGGAAAAACCTTTTTTCTTTAACAAGCCACCGAGAGCGTGAAACACTTCACTCCCACAACGCAATCGTTCTTTAAATTGCTTTTGCTGTGGGATGATCATGCATTCCTGCAGATCGATCGCCCACCCAGCGTGGACCCCACCGTTCATGATGTTCATCGTTGGGTACGGAAGCGTGTATCGATCATTCGTATAATGAAGATCGTACACGGCGCGAATATATTGATAGAGTGGCATCTTCTTGGCCTTAGCGCCGGCATGCGCGCAGGCAAGCGAAACCCCGAGGATCGCATTCGCTCCGAGTTTGTGTTTATTTTCTGTTCCATCGAGCAAACGCATCAAGTCATCGATCGAACGTTGTTCGAAAACATTTTTCCCGCGAATAATCGGAGCGATCCGTTCATTCACATTGCGCACCGCCTTTAGCACCCCTTTGCCCCGATACCGTTTGGGGTTCTCATCCCGCAATTCAAGCGCTTCATGAATGCCGGTCGACGCCCCCGATGGAACCGAAGCACTACCGACCGTTCCGTCTTTCAACAAAATGGAAACTTTGATCGTTGGATTTCCACGCGAATCCAACATCTCGTGAGCGTGAATGTGTTCAATGGTGTGCTTCATAGAACGTTATTTTACCATAAGGGCCTCGATCGCCGGGAGCTTCTCCCCGGAAAGAAAAGCGAGCATTGCTCCTCCACCGGTCGAAACATGCGTAAAACGATCGGCCACGCCAAGGGATTCGAGGATCGGGACGGTGTCGCCCCCGCCAACGATCGTTTCTGCCTTCATCGCCGCGATCGCTCGGGCCGCCAGATGCGTCCCTTCACAAAACGGTTTGACTTCGCACCGCCCGAGCGGACCGTTCCAGACGATCGTCTTGGCCTTTTGTAATTCACGTAAAAAATTACGCATCGTGCGCGGACCACAATCTTGAATCGCCTTATCCTTCCACACAAAATCAACGGGAAGCACAATCTTCTTTCCAAATCGCGTTAGCAGCTCCTTGGCAACCTTGACCTGATCCTTTTCGTACAGCGACGTACCGATCTTCTCCCCTTTGGTCACCAGAAAGGTATGGGCCAGCGCGCCGCCAATACAGATCACGTTCGCTTTTCGCCCCAACTGCTGGATCAGACCAATCTTCGTCTCCATCTTCGCCCCGCCTAGCAACAGCACAAATGGTCGCTTCGGTTTGGCCATGACGTTCGCCAGAACAGCGATCTCGCGTTCCAGAAGCGGCCCCATATAACTCGGGAGCTCTTTGGTGATCGCCGCAACTGAACTATGAGCGCGATGACAGACCCCGAAGGCATCGTTGACGTAGAGGTCGGCGAGCGCAGCCAGTTCATGTGCAAATTCCGCATCATTCTCCTCCTCGCGTTTGTCATAACGAAGATTTTCAAGGAGCGCCACTCCGCCATTTTTCAATCGAGCGATCAACGCTTCCGCCTTTTCACCAACGAGTGAACCGTTGTACAAAACCGGAGCGTCGAGCAATTCCGAAAGTCGCGCCGCGACCGGAGCGAGACGAACGGATCTGTCCCTGGAAGATTTCGGGCGACCGAGGTGGGTCATGACGATCACACGGGCCCCTTTTTTTCTCAGGAGTTGGATTCCCGCCGCGGCCTGCGCGATCCGCCCATGAGGCCCGTCAATCACCTTTCCCTTTTCAATTGGCACATTCAAATCCACCCGAACCAAAACACGCTTGCCCTCCAGACGTTTGACGGATTGGATCCGGCGCAATTTCATAACAACGCATTAATCGTTTTTGATGTACGTACTCGCTCCGGAGAACCAGACACGGAATGCATCAACGACAGGCAGAATCATCAGCCAATATCGCAAGTCTGCCAATTTACGCAGTACGTATGCCGTCGTTCCCATCATCTTGAACGGTCCGATCTGCGCCGCGGCGTACTTTCCCCCCAAGGGAACGATCGACCACCAGCTTGTTGGTGGAACCCAAGGGAGAAGTTCCTTTTCTTGTAGATGAAGAGAGATATTTTTCGCCACGTGGCCTGCTTCTGTAAATGCCGCCTGAGCGAGAGCGGGAACAAATCCTTCGCCTGCTTTTATTTGGGCATTGTCCCCTATCGCAAAAATATTCGTCGACCCTGACACCCGCAACGTTTCATCAACGATCAGGTGCCCTTTTGGTCCGAGCGGCAATCCGAGGGACTCAAGCGTGGACGAAGGTTTGATCCCTCCACACCAAACGGTGACGTCGGCTTCAAGCCGCATCTTCTTGCCCTCCGTTTCAACCATGACCGCATCAGCCGTTACTTCCTTCACAACCGTATTCAACAGCACGCGAATCCCCAACGACTCCAATCGCGCCTGGGCGCACGATCGCAACGCCTTCGGAAACGCCATCAGTACATCTGTGGCTTGATCAACGAGGGTCACCGACCATCCGCCCTTCTTCAAAAACTTCTGCTGTTCAAGTTCCCTAAAATGATGAGCGATCTCAGCCGCGAATTCGACGCCGGTCGCACCACCGCCACCAACAACGATCGAAAAAAATGGATCGACCCCTGTCCGATACCGTTCTAAGAGTCGAAAGATCCGTTCACGCACGTTGAGTGCGTCGCGCACGTTTTTAAGTGGAAACCCATACTCCTTCAATCCTGCGATACCATAATAGGCAACTTCGGAACCGAGGGCGACGAGGAGAACATCATACGAAAGGCGTTCTCCCCCGCCGAGATGGACTTCTTGCGCAGGCGTATCGAGCCCAACAACTTCCCCGTGTTTAAACTTCACCCATTTCGAACGCAAAATCGTCTTATACGCATCATAGCTGACGCAGACCCCTTGTCGCAGTGCCCCGCGACAGAGATGATTTGGCTTGGACAAAAATCCACTCGCCACTTCGTACAAAAGCGGCGTATACAGATGTTCACTGCGACGATCAACGAGAGTAATTTCACACTCCCCGAGGCCCGTACAAAATTTCTCAAGATCGAGCGCCGTCTTCAGCCCCCCAAACCCCGCACCGAGAATGACGATCTTGCGAGCCACAGATCTATTTTCCAATATGTTCGGCCATGTCCATCAGGTGGACACTGTAGCCCCATTCGTTGTCGTACCAGGCGAGAACTTTTACTAAGTCACCGTCCACGACACGGGTCATCTGCAAATCGACGACGCTCGAAAATGTACTCCCGATAAAATCAGTTGACACCAGCGGTTCGTCGGTCACACCAAGGATTCCTTTCCAGCGCGGTTGGGCCGCGGCTTTGACAAAGGCCTTGTTGATCTCTTCTGCTGTCGTTTTTTTCTTGAGTAAGAATGTAAAATCCGAGAGGGAAACGTCAATGGTTGGCACACGCACCGCGATCCCATCGAATTTATTTTTCAATTCAGGGATCGCTTCAATCGTCGCCTTGGCCGCGCCGGTCGAGGTCGGCACCATGTTGACCAGGGCCGAGCGGGCGCGACGCATGTCTGGATGCAACTTCGGCGGCAAACCATCAACGATATTTTGTTCGGCCGTCACCGAATGAATTGTCGTCATCATCGCTTTCTTGATGCCAAAAAGTTCGTTGACAATTTCAGCAACCGGGGCGATTGAATTGGTTGTGCAGGACGCATTACTAACGATCTTCTCCGAGGATTTTCGCTTGCTGTGATTGACGCCCATTAAATACATCGGCACTTCTTTGGCCGGTGCGGAAATCACCACATTCTTGGCGCCCGCGTCCAAATGCGCGCCAGCAGATTTTGCATCGGTAAATCGACCGGTCGATTCAATCACCACGTCTACCTTATATCTTCCCCAGGGAAGCTTGGCGGGCTCCATTTCAGCAACAACTGGGAGTTTTTTGCCGTCGATGTACAAATTGTGATCATCGTACGTTACTTCGTGCTTCCAGGTGCGGAACGTCGAATCATATTTCAGCAGGTGGGCCAAAATTTTCGGCTCCGTTAAATCATTAACCGCCACAAACTGAACCCCTTTGCGGCCGTAACCAACTTTAAATACGTTCCGTCCGATCCGTCCGAACCCATTAATAGCAACTCGAAGCATAGGAGAATGTGATAGGCGGGGCCACTGCGCCCCGCAACGTTAAAATTATAACACAAAAGCCGCCCGTAAAGGCGGCTCTTGTTAACCGGTGAATTACGCTCCGAGCAGAAAACGGGCGAAGCGTCGGATCTGGATGTTTTCACCGAGGGTGGTGATCTTTCCTTTGACGTACTCTTCGACCGACTTGGTATCGTCTTTAACGAAGACCTGCTCCATCAATACGACATCGGCGAAATACTTGCTCAATTTTCCTTCCACAATCTTGTCCATGATCTCTTGCGGTTTCATCTGTCCTTCCATCTCCGCCAGAGCCATTTCGCGTTCCTTTTCTACGACGTTGGCTGGAACCTGATCGCGGATGAGATACAACGGATCGGCAGCGGCGATGTGCATGGCGACGTCGTTGCAGAGTTCGATGAACGCTTCGTTGCGCGCCACGAAATCCGTTTCACACAACACTTCGACGAGAACGCCGACTTTACCGTTGCTGTGAATGTAGCTGTGAACGCGTCCTTCTTTGGTTTCGCGTTCCGCCTTCTTCCCCGCTTTGATCACCCCACTCTTGCGCAAGGCGTCCGCAGCTTTTTCCAAATCCCCTTCCGCCTCGACGAGCGCTTTTTTGGCGTCCATCATTCCGGCACCAGTCATCTCACGAAGCTGCGCAACGGCAGCGGCTGTAATCTCTGCCATACTGATTAAAATTCGAATGTGGAAATCCGAAACAAAGAGAAAATCAGAGTGAGAAAAAGTTTTTCTCTTTCCGTTTCGATTTTGTTTCGGATTTCGGATTTATAATTTCGGATTTACCTAGGCGGAGACCTTCTCTTCCATCTTTTTGGTAGCGAGTTCCTCCGCAATTTTTTCATCTAACTCTTCCACGGCTGCGACCGCTTCGGCTTTGACTTTGGTATCAGCCTCTTCCTCCTTGGCTGCCTTGGCCGCTGCCGCGATCTTGACCGCGTTGGCTTTCCCTTCGTTGACCGCTTCGGCCATCAAAGTAAGCATCATGCCGATCGATTTGATCCCATCGTCGTTGCCTGGGATCGGATAGTCGATCTGATCTGGGTTGACGTTGGTGTCAACGATCGCCACCACCGGCACGTTCTTCTGCTTTGCTTCCATCAGCGCAGTTTTTTCTGCTTTGATGTCGATGATCACGATCGCATCCGGCGTCTGCGTCATCGCTTGAATGCCACCGACTTTGCGATCCATGTCTTCGATATCGCGGGCAAACCAGACCTGTTCCTGTTTGGTGTACTTAGCGAGTTCGCCTTTGGCCTGCTTATCTTTCAAGTCAACGAACTTTTTGATCAAACGCTTGATCTCGGCAAAATTGGTCATCGTGCCGCCGAGCCAACGGTTGTGCACGTACGGCATGCCGCAGGATTCCGCAGCGGCTTTGACGAGCTCACGTGCTTGCGGCTTGGTACCGACAAACAAAATATTTCCACCACGAGCAGCGATTCCCGAAAGGAAATCGAGGGCCTGAGGCAGAAGACGAACCGTTTCGTCCAGATTGGTAATATGGACGCCGCCACGCACCCCGTAGATGAACGGTTTCATCTTTGGATGCCAGCGCGAGGACTGGTGGCCGAAGTGCACGCCAGCGGCGAGCAATTCTTCCATGGAAGGAAGGGTCGACATAATAGTTTCCTTTTTCGTTGGTGTGTGGGATTGGGACCCTGGCAGACGCCAGGGCAGGCCCCAAAACCGTTAGTCACACCTGTGTGATTTATGGCGGAAGTATAAAGATTATTGACTTTTTCGTCAAGACGACCTACCCTCTCGGGGTCGTTGGTGTGCCTGAAGGAAGTGTCTTCCGACAGATGCCACGACTTCCCAGACATGAGGTCAATCGATGCCCAACGGCAACTCGTCCCCCCGCCCCCAGCGCAAGCAGAACCCCCAGAATGGCGCCCCGCCGAGCGAGGTCCTGCGCCTCCTCGGGAAGAAGCGCCTGACCGCCGCCGCCGACTGCTGTCTGCGCCCCAAGTACAGGCCGGACAAGGAGGAGCTGACGGCCGCCATCCGCGCGCTGATCGAGGAGAACGCCGGGCATCACCGCTCCCGAATCGTCGCCCTCGTCCGCCGCGGCGTCGATCTGGAGCTGCTGTCCCAGACGGACGCCGGCCTCCGTGGCGACCTCGGCCACGCCGGGATCAAGAACACGGCGATCGATGACGACCTCTTCGGTGCCGACGCCAACAAGTAGCTTCGATGCGCGACCCGCCACTCGGGTCGCCGCAGGACCCGGGGTGCACGCAGCATCCCGGGTTTCCGCTTGACAAAGCACTAAAACTGATGTCTTAATACACCCGTCGGCCCCAAGCCGATCCTCCGGGCCATTCCCACGGCCCATTCCCGTCCCACCAAGAGGTCCCGCCATGGCATCCCCCGCTACGCATCCTCACCTGCGCGAGACGTTCCACGCCCGCGCCCCGGAACCGGCGGTCGATCTCGACCCCGCCGAAGTCGTCCGGTTCCTCCTGCAGCAGCGCCTCTTCGCCGCCGCCTACCAGGTGGTGATCGACGAGCGCTACGACTTCAACTTCGGGTCTGATGCAGATCTGGTCTTCCGGGTGGCGATGTACTACATCAAGCACCCCGAAGTCCCCGAGGACTACGAACGCATCCACCGCCTGATCCAGCGCGGCCTCGTCCAGAACCTGCTGACGGACACCCAGTGCTCGGCCCTCCTCTACGTCGGCCGACAGACGATGCCGGACGCGCTCTGGATCAGCCGCCTCAACCGACACCTTCGTTCCCGCCACTAGGGGGAACCTCGCGCCAAACGGACCTGCTCGCCACTCGAGCCGGTCCGTTCGCTATTTAGGCGATAAACATCGCGTCCCCAAAAGAATAAAATCGATACCCTTCTTTTTTAGCAACTTCGTACGCCGCCATCACATGATCTCTTCCCGCAAACGCAGAAACGAGCGCCAAGAGCGTTGACTTTGGAAGATGAAAGTTGGTAATCAACCCGTCGATAACTTTGAACGTGTATCCCGGCATAATAAAAATGTTGACGTCTCCCATCGTCGGCTCGCCCCCCGTCGCTTCGAGTGCGCGCACAACTGTTGTGCCAACCGCAATAACCCGACGCCCTTCTTTTTTCGCAAGCAGAATCCTCTCCGACGTCTGTGCATCGATCTGCACAAACTCAGCGTGCATCACATGCTCTTCGAGCGTCGCTGTTTTGACCGGACGAAACGTCCCGATCCCGACATGTAACGTTATAAACTCTATCTGCACCCCTTTGACACGGAGCGCATCGAGCAAACGCTCGGTGAAATGGAATCCTGCCGTTGGCGCCGCCACAGCTCCAACCTCGCGGGCATATACCGTCTGATAATTCCCCGTCGCCTGCTCTGATTTCACCACATATGGCGGAATCGGCACTTCGCCATGGGCATCACAAAACGCAAGGACTTCAGAAGGACTCATCCCAAAATCAATCATCACCGTTCCGTCTTCCTTCTTCTCTGTAATCTTCCCTTTGATCCCCACATCAATCACATCCCCAACAGAAAGCTTCTTCCCCGGCCGCGCCATCGCTTCCCACTTCCCTTCGCGTTCACGAAGCAAGAAGAGTTCAATAACAGACTTATTCGCCTGTGGCGAAACGTCTGTCACTCCGATTAAACGCGCTTTAAACACCTTCGTATTATTGAAGACCAACACATCGCCAGCACGAAGCAGATCGACGATCTCAAAAAACGTTCGATGTTCGATCGTGCCGCTCTCCCGATCTAAAACCATCAACCGCGAGTGATCCCGCGGCTCAACGGACTTCTGCGCGATCATCGATTCTGGCAGATCGTAATTAAAGAGTTCAACAGGGGTTCCCATATGGATCACACTCTAAACAAAGAAGCTCGTTTCGTCTATTTCCCCAGCGGCAGGTTCAATTTTGGGGGCAAACCTACCGGCCCTTGACGGAACGAAAGAAACTTGTTAATCTCTGTGCTCAACCCTCGCCGTTTGCGAGCCTCCGCTTGGAGGTGCCTAAACGGTGGGGAGGGTCGTTGAAAGGCCTGAACCGTTGACGGTGAAGTCCACCGTTCCTGCATGGCTGCCTGTGACGTCTCACCCGAATCGCGACGGTGCCGAGACGAGCAGGAGGGCGAATGGGTCGCCAACGCAAGGAAGTGCCTACAGGGACGGAGCGCCGAAAACACCACGGCGCACGGACGAACCGGATCACCAACGGTCGGGTCCCCGAACCGAATGAACGATGCGCGTGTCCACCGCTACTCAAACGTTCATACGATTCGTAACGTACACTCCCTCACTTCTTCCTCGAGAACCCGCCACTTCTGGTAGGGTTCTTGAACTTTTTAGAGGGTTCTGCTAGGATACCGCCACATCTATGAAAGCAACGATTCACCCCCAATATTTCGAGGATGCCACGATCAGCTGTGCTTGTGGCGCTAAGTATGAAACCGGATCGACCAAACAGGCGATTTCGGTCGAATTGTGTGCCGCTTGCCACCCGTTCTACACGGGTAAGCAGACCATTTTGGACACCGCCCGCCGCGTCGAGAAGTTCGGCGAACGCATGGGCAAGAAGGCCGAAGCGGTCGTCAACCGTGCCACCAAGCGCGCGGCCAAATCCGAAAAGCGCAAATCGAGCGGGCCGAAAACCGAAGTGGAAGAAAAGAAATCCGTTCGCGTTTCCAAAAAAGCCGAAAAGTAACGACAGCAAAGGGACGCTCGGAATTTGCCGGCGTTCTTTTGTTATGTGATAAGATCGTAACACCTTATGGACCTACTCGCTGGGATCAAAACAAAACGCGAAGAGATGCAAAATCTGGAAACGCAACTGAGCGACCCGGCTGTTTTGCGCGACCAGAAAAAAGCCAAGACGCTCGGGCAGGCCTTCAGTGAAGTGCGCGGTATTGTTGAATTGGGAGATCAGTACGAAAAAGCGATCGCAAACTTGGCCGCCGCCGAAGAGATGCTTCTTGATCCAGAAATGAAAGAGATGGCCGAAGCCGAAATCGCATCGATCAAAGCCGGTCTTCCTTCCCTCACCGCCAAGCTTGAAGAAGCGCTGGTGCCGCCAGATCCACTCGACAAGGCGAGCATCATTATGGAAATTCGTGCCGGCGCTGGAGGTGACGAAGCGGCGCTCTTTGCCGCGGAACTGTTTCGGATGTATTCCAAGTTTGCTGAGAAAAAAGGCTGGACTATTGAAGTAGATTCGCAAAGTCAAAATGATCTCGGCGGATTTAAAGAGGTTGTTTTTGAAATTGGTGGCAACAACGTCTACAGCAACTTAAAGTTTGAATCCGGCGTTCATCGCGTGCAACGTGTGCCAGAAACGGAAAAAGCTGGTCGCGTACACACTTCAACCGTGACCGTTGCCACGATGCCAGTGATTGAAGAGACCGAATTTGAATTGAATCCTGCCGACCTAAAGATCGAAGTGACGACCGCTTCGGGCAACGGCGGACAGAGCGTCAACACCACCTACTCGGCGATCCGCATGACCCACATCCCGACCGGCATTACCGTCCAGTGTCAGGACGAGCGTTCCCAAAAACAGAACAAGGAAAAGGCGATGACCGTGATGCGCGCGCGTGTGTTCGATGAGCAACGCCGCCGCGAAGCTGCCAAGCGATCGGCCGAGCGCAAGAGCCAAATCGGCACTGGCGATCGTTCAGAAAAGATCCGCACCTACAACTTCCCGCAAGATCGTTTAACCGATCACCGCATCAACGAAAACTATCACGGCCTTCCAGGCATTATGGAAGGTGAAATCGAGGGCGTCATTGCAGACTTAAAGAAAGCCGAGCGCGAAGGCTTTAGCCCCATCGCACAGTAATCTTTCGGCTGGATTTGGCGCCACGTGGCCTGCAAACGGCTCAGATCTCGTCGAAATGTATCGAACATTCCTCCTCGCTCTTTACCGTTTTCGGCACACATGTCATCCAAACCATCTCGAAATTTACTGTGCAACGTGGCTATGCAGATCATGGAATCGCTCACCTGGGCGAATAATAAACTCAAGGAGCACGGAGTCAGCGATGCGCCGATGCTCGACGCCCAGCTTTTGCTCGCCTACGTTCTTGATCGACCAAAAAACTACCTCTTTACCCACATGGATCAGCCCCTGAGTGAAGCGGCGCTCGAACGTTTTGAGCAATTGATTGACCGCCGCAGCCGCCACGAACCGGTCGCCTACATCCTCGGTTGGAAAGATTTTTACAACCGTCCGTTTGTCGTTAATCCATTCGTTCTCATTCCACGTCCAGAAACCGAACAGGTTGTTGAAGCGGCCTTGCAGGAAGCGGCAGGTGGACGCGACACCGTGTTCATCGACATCGGTACGGGCTCAGGAGCGATCGCGGTGACCCTCGCCGCCGAAAGTGGACTACCGGTCATCGCTGTGGATGTGAGCGATCGAGCACTGACGGTGGCGCGACAGAACGCCGTCATCAATAACGTCGATGATCGGATAACGTTTGTTTCAGGATCCTTGATCGATCCGATCGATCCAACACAGACCAAGCCGCTCGAACGCGTGATCCTCGTCGCCAACTTGCCCTACTTATCCACACGTCAATGGACGCTCTCACAACCAGATGTCCACGATTATGAACCGCGCCTCGCGTTAGACGGGGGCGTTGACGGCCTCGAGCTTTACAACGATCTCTTCCGCTCCCTCCAAACGCGTCGCAACGACTTCCCCGCCCAACTCGCTGTCATTTTTGAAATTGATCCTGATCAACGGATGGGCGCCCCGTCGGTCGTCAAACACTATTTTCCAAACGCTGATGTGCGCGTATTGAACGACCTCACCAATCGCGCCCGGATCGTTGTGGCTAAAATCTAAGTCGCCCTTCTCACCGCTTCGCAGAATCCCGCCACGACATAGATTCCTGGCCATTCATGTCGTGACGTGATCCTGACTCCGCGGTTCAAATGACTCCGCTTGACTCTGCACACACTCTGCGGTACATCATCAACCGTGGATTCACCACATATCTCCCGGAGATCTTGATGCCCTCACCGATTCCCGCTGTCCTCCTCGTCGCCCCAACCGACTCCCCCTTCATCCCGAAGGGGGCCACCCTGCCGCACGGCCCGAGGCGATACCTGATGTTCCAGGGTGTGGGGGTCCCGCTCCGCTTCGCCCTCACGATCAGCCTCGGGTTCGGGCACACCGATCACGGAATCGAGATCGCCAACGCCCCATCGCTCGGTGGACTGCGCTGGCGCAAGCTCAAGCCAGGCAAACCCCGCCCCTCAGCCGAAGCCGTGCCGACCTGGTTCGCCCTCGAGGGCGACATCCGACTCAGCGGCAAGATCGTCGCCATGGTCGAGCCGGTGCGAGACGGGATCGTCCGCCTGCACTTCGCCACGACCGAAGGGTTGTCCTGGCTGATCCCTGGGACCCAGATCGTGGTCTGTCGGAATGGGCACCCCTCTGGGATCAGCTCGAGCCGTCCACCGGAAGTCTGCACCCATCGTGAGTGCTGGCTGTCGTTCGACTGGCTTCCCCTTCCTCTCAAGGAGGAACCCGCCACGACCTGATCAACACTCTCCACATCTACCGAAAGCCGGCCGCGAACACTTCGCGACCGGCTTCGCCATTTCAGCAAATATTATTCTGCTTCAACGATTTCAAAAAAATGATCGTCAAGCGTTGGGACAATTTCGATCCAAGTCGCGCCGCCATTCAAGGCGATCTCCGCGCCCGATTCATCGTAGAAACGTACAAGCTCATCAACAGACGCGCGCTTCCATGTGGATTGAATAATCCTTCCATCCTGCATCACCCGCGCCTCCCCTTCGCCCACCGTTTCAATATCCAATCGCCCGACGTTATCAAGCACAGCGATCTCTGCCGACATGACGACAACGTTATTGGCGGCGATCGTGTGGCCGTCTTCGGTTGTGTGTTCTGAGCTGTTGTGCCAACGCAGATACTGATTGCGCTCGGCCTCATACCTCCATGTTACCTGATACGATGGAGCACCAAACTCCACGATCACATCCTGAGCCAACCCGCTCGGAGCATCATCTTTAAACGTGTATGTTGGATAGCTCCATTCCGTCTTTTCCGGATAGCGTTTGGTGAGCCCTTGGGCCAAGAGATCGGTCGCTGTGTATACATTGTGCGGCATCGCCCGGGATGAATCGCGCCAGAACTGATATTGGTTAGCCATCTCGTCAAGATTCAAAACGTCGGTCGTCGTTTTTAAATCCGCAACGGCCGCGGGTGATCCGCCGACGTGGGCGTAGAGCGACTGGAACGGGGTCGCCAAATCAATAAAATAAGGACGAGCGGAGCGCACCGGACCGATCCGATCAACAGAAGCATCGATCCCGTGATAAAAAGCGAGAAGGCGCGGAATGTTCGCTTCGGTCGGCACTTCAAACACCAAAAAGGATTCGAGCAAACCGGCTTGTGGCCAGGCGTCGCGGGAGTTTTCGACCATCACGGCGTAAACCGGCGGCAAGGCGCCGTCGTATGGATCACGCTCCAAACAGGCGCCGGTCAACGGATGGCGATAGGCACACGTTGCCACGGGCGGTACGACGTCCACTGCTGGTTGTCCAACATACCCAGCAGACCACAAGTTCCAAACCGAAATCACAACCAAAGTGAGCGCCGCGATAGCGACGCCCACGGTTAGCTCCTTCTTTTTTTCTAAAAGCTTTAGCATTTTTTTACTTGGCTTCTGGTGCGGCGGCTGGGGCTTCGCCTTCGGCGGCAGTTTCTTCCTTGCCCTTCTTCTCAACGACTTCCACCTTATCAACACTGGTGTCGACAGCGGCATCGAGAGCGGCCATCTCTTCTTCTGAACGTGGAGCTTCGACCAAGGCAACAGTCACGTCGGCATCGGTCAACACTTCCATCCCTTCTGGAATGACCAGGTCACGCACAGCGATGTTGTCTTCAAAGGTCGCCAATTTCGAGAGGTCGATGTCGATCGAGTGCACAAGCTTACCTGGCAAACAGCGCACTTCCAAGTCTTCCAACGCCTTGACCAACGTACCACCAAGCGCCTTGACCGCTGCCGATTCTCCGATGAAGTTCAGCGCAATCTTGGCGTCGATCGGCTTATTCATGTTCACCTGACGGAAATCGATGTGGGTAATGTCATGACGAATCGGATCGCGCTGCACTTCGCCGATCAGCACTTTGACCGGTGCGGCACCGGCAACGACCAGATCAATAAGAGTCGATTCCCCAGCGGAACGCAAGGTGCGAGCAAAGTCCGTGTTTCCGACGGTAATCATCGTCGAAGCCATATCCGGACCGTAGACCACAGCCGGGATCTGGAGATTTTCACGAAGCGCGTAGTTTTTGCGGCCACGAATCGTTCGGGCCTCGGCGTTAAGGGTCAACGTTTGCATAATAATTTCTGATTCTTCCTCCTTGAAAGTGGCTGTATTAAACAAAAAAACGCAGAATGCGTCAAGAGCAAAGGCTAGTTCCCCTTTAAATCTGTCAAAATATCGCCATTTTGAAGCCCTTGATGGGCCATCATGACATCATCAATCGAAATAGTCCCCTCTTCCTTAAACTTAACCACGTCTTCATAGGAAAGGTCGGTCACAAGGCCGACAGAACTCACCCCGGCCTTGGTCATCTGCACCAAGGTCAGCATCGCGTTGCGGCATTCCTTGCAGCGTACGTGCACTAACGACGCCTCGGCATTTTCGTCGAGGACGCGTGCTTCCATCGGATTAAACTCTGTTTCGCACAGAGGGCAGTAGGAAACGATGCGTTGACTGTCTGGGTTAAGCTGGAAGGACATATGAATTTAGTATACAGGGAAATTGGTAAGTGGTAAGTGGAAAACAGAGACGCTCGTGTCTCCGCTTTCTGTTTACTCCTTATACCGCTTTCATCACGAAGAGCTTGTGCGCACGGCCACGCTTTCCGCGATTCCGATCAGCGCAAGCGCCATGATGATCGAGGAACCGCCGTAGCTGACGAGCGGCAAGCCAATACCCGTCACTGGCAATAATCCGAGGTTCATGCCGATATTCACGAGGACCTGTAAGAAAATAATGGCGATTACTCCGAGAAGAAGGTAGGTCGTATAATCCTCGCGTGAGAAACGGATGAGTCGAAAGAGCCGAGTAAATAACAGAGCGAACGCCCCAAGAATAAAAAGCACGCCGACGAATCCTAATTCCTCCGCGATAACCGCGAAGATAAAATCCGTCTGCGACTCCGGCAAAAACTTCAACTGACTTTGCGAACCAAACCCTAGCCCGCGTCCGAACCACTCCCCGCTCCCCACCGCAATAATCGCCTGTGTCACATTATAGCCACGGCCGAGCGGATCACGAGAGGGGTCGATAAAGGTCAGGATACGTTCGTGTTGATACGTATCAAACAAGACAAACCAGGAGAAGAGTCCGAAGAGCAACGCAAGCAGACCGACAAGCAGCGCCTGCCGCCACTTCAGACCAGCAAAAAAAATCAGCACGGACCAGATACCGATAAGCATCAGTGCAGATCCGAGATCCGGTTGAAGCATGGTGAGGGCGACAGGAATCGCTGTCAGAACTCCACTCGCCAGCAACTCCCTCCAGCCAAATTGCCGTCGGGCCTTTTCACTAAAATACTTTGCGAGGGTCAGCACCAGAGCGATCTTCATGAATTCCACTGGCTGGAAGGAGAACAATCCAAAATCAAACCACCCGGTTGTTCCACGGATCGTGGAGCCAAAAAAAAGGACGCCGACCAGCAACAGAACTCCTCCAAAATAAATAACCAAGGTCCAGCTGCGCAACAGTTTGTAATTGCTGGCGGAAAGAAACACGACCACTGAAAGTCCGATCGCGATCGCCACCAATTGCTTTTCTACATTTCCGAAGTCTGTAGACTCGATCGAAAGCGCAACGGAATAGATCGCCGCGAGCCCAAAAGCGATCAACACCATGGCAGCCCCAAAAAGCAACCAGTCTAATCGCGAAAGTAGAAAAAGGAGGCGCTTCATAAAATGACGTTACCTCCTCCTTCCGGTTGGTATTCGTTCCCGCACATCGGGCTGTGTCTCTCCCCGGATCGGCATGTAGCTTGCAGGATCAAAAATATCAATGTCAGGAACGATCAACGTTTCGTTCGCTTGGGGTGCTTCCCCAAACCAACTGATCGACAGTGTCCGCGACTCCCCCGGCTCAAAATTCGCGAGCGAGAAACGAGTGACCCCGACCGGCTTTTCATTGCGCAAAAGGATGAGGTGAAACCGAGCGTCGTAGTAGCCGTATGGAGAAGTATTCTTGATGTTGAACGTGGATCGACCGACTGTTGTC
Source organism: uncultured Parcubacteria group bacterium (assembly GCA_947084965.1). Taxonomy (GTDB): domain Bacteria; phylum Patescibacteriota; class Patescibacteriia; order UBA9934; family CAMTUG01; genus CAMTUG01. The sequence goes on along the minus strand of CAMTUG010000001.1, from coordinate 148,572 downwards.
GTATCGATCGGCACCGCACGATCATACGTCACATCCGTGTACGTAAATCGCAGACGATCCGTTTGCCAGGCGGTGTAATCCGTGATGGCGTGATGATTAAGGCGCACCCATTCCAAATCCCCGATCGTGAGCGTGGCTCGGCTCGGGATCGTTTCCACATCCACCGCTAACTCCGTGATCGGTTTTCTCGATTCCCCTGGCAGAAGAAACCCGACGCGTGTGTCCGTCGTCGCACTGCCGTAGGTGAAACTGTACGTAAACTGAACGTACCAATCCTCATTTGGATTGGCGAGATAGGCGAGAAAATCTACCCGCCCATCTCCGAGAGAAAAAATATCCACCGAGCTCACCTGCAACGCTGTCGCCGCGCGAGCAACGCTCACCGCCCGCAGATCGTCTGTGCCCTCAGCGATCGAGCCGATCATCGCCCGCTCTTTAAAATAATCGATGATTCCATAATCAACGTAGGACCAGGCATAAAAAAGGATTGTCAGCACATCAAAGGCGATCAAACAGCCGATCCCCACCCGACGCAAAATAGGACGCAGAGTGATCCAGCGCTGACCGCGAGTATACATCTTGGTAAATTCCTTCTCTTCTTTTCCGAGAATGGAGGGGTTTTGCTCTTCCATGTTGAGATTATAGCATCTTCCCAACCACACTGCACCATGGTAAACTATTGCCGAACTTCTATGGCTAAAGAAATGAAAACGGCAGGATATACCGCTGCGCAAATTACCGTGCTCGAAGGCTTAGATCCAGTCCGTAAACGCCCAGGGATGTACATCGGTTCCACAGGCCCAACCGGCCTGCATCATTTGATTTGGGAAGTGGTGGACAACTCGATCGACGAAGCGATGGCTGGACACGCGACCACCGTTACGTTGCGCTTATTGCCCGGGAACCGCGCCAGCGTCGAAGACGACGGTCGTGGGATTCCGGTTGATCCGCATCCACAATACAAAATTTCTGCTCTCGAACTGGTACTCACCAAACTCCATGCTGGTGGAAAATTCGGTGGTGACGCTTCAGGCTACAAAGTTTCCGGTGGGTTGCACGGGGTCGGTGTTTCTGTGGTCAACGCCCTTTCCACTTGGCTGCAAGCCGAAGTCCACCGTGACGGCTACATCTGGACACAAGATTACAAGGCCGGCAAACCGCAAAGCAAAGTACGGCGCGGCGACAAAACAAAAAAACGCGGAACGATCATTCGTTTCGAACCGGACGCTTCCATTTTCGAAACAGTCGATTTTAACTTTCAGATCATTCTTGATCGCTTCCGTCAGCAAGCCTATCTCACCAAAGGAATCAAAATGGTGGCGATCGACGAACGTGGCGACCAGCCGATCGTCTATGGGTTCTTCTTCGAAGGCGGGGTCGAATCTTACGTTCGATTCTTAAATCGCGGCAAGGATGTAAAACACGAAAACGTTTTTTACGTTGCTAAGCCGGAAGAAACAACCGGGATGATGGTCGAAGTGGCGTTCCAATATACTGACGAATACCACGAAAACGTCTACTGTTTCACGAACAACATCATCAACCCCGAGGGGGGGATGCACTTGGTCGGATTCCGCACCGCCCTGACGCGCGAACTGAACAACTTCGCTCGCAACAAAGGCTATCTAAAAGAAAAAGACCCGAACTTAACGGGGGACGACGCCCGCGAAGGCCTCACGTCGGTCATCTCGATCAAAGTCTCGGAACCGCAATTTGAAGGGCAAACCAAAGGCAAGCTCGGCAATCCTGAAGCGCGCACGGCCGTGGAATCGGTCTTTGGGGAAGCGCTCAAAATCTTCTTGGAAGAGCACCCGCGCGATGCAGAAGGAATTATCGGTAAATGTATCTTGGCAGCTAAAGCACGCGCTGCGGCCAAGGCGGCACGCGAAACAGTCTTGCGCAAAGGAGCGCTTGAAGGACTCACCTTGCCGGGCAAACTGGCAGACTGTTCAAGCCGCGATGCAGCAACGTCTGAGTTATACATCGTTGAGGGGGACTCCGCTGGCGGCTCCGCCAAACAGGGGCGTTCGCGCGAATTCCAAGCGATCCTGCCGCTGCGTGGAAAGATCTTGAACGTGGAGCGCGCCGGACTGGACAAGATGCTCGGCAACAATGAACTGAAATCGCTCGTTATCGCCATGGGGACCAACATTGGCGAAGGATTCGAAATTGAAAAACTGCGCTACGGCCGCATCATTATCATGACCGACGCCGACGTCGACGGGGCACACATCCGTACGCTCTTGTTGACACTCTTCTTCCGCCACTTCCCTGACCTGCTTCGCGGCGGGCACATTTACATCGCCCAACCACCGCTCTACCGATTGCAGGTCGGCAAAGATATTCGCTACGTCTATTCGGATGCAGAGAAAGAAAAAGTCGTTGCGGAAATGACGGCGGCGAAAGAGGAGAGAGGAAAGCGGAAAGAGGAAAAGGAAGAGACGACGCCAACGGAGTCGGTCTCGCTCGAAGAAGGCGCCGGCGAAGCGGAAACGACCGAAGTTTCTGGAGTCAAAGTGTACATCCAACGCTACAAAGGGTTGGGGGAAATGAATCCAGAACAGTTGTGGGAGACGACGATGAATCCTGCTAATCGTCTGCTCGTCAAAGTGACGATCGAAGACGCAGAAAAAGCAAACGAGGTGTTTGATCTCCTGATGGGCGCCGAAGTCGCCCCACGCAAACGCTTCATCCAAACCCACGCCAAGAGCGTGAGCAATTTGGATATTTAACCTCGTCTATGAAAATCCAAGACAAAGCGCTCGTCACCGTTCGTGTGGTGATCGGTTGGTTATTCTTTTACGCTGGCTACAGCAAGCTCACGAACCCAGATTGGTCCGCGGCCGGGTACTTGCAAGGAGCAGAAACGTTTAGCGGATTTTACCAATGGCTTGCGAGCGACGGGATGATCGGGATCACGAACTTTTTGAATGCATGGGGACTCACCTTGATCGGCATCTCACTCATCATCGGTCTCTTCACCCGTCTGTCCGCCTTCCTTGGCGCAGCGATGATGATCCTCTACTGGTTCCCTGTTCTCACCTTCCCGACGGTCGAACACGGCTTTTTGGTCGATGACCATATCATCTACGCCGCCATCTTGATTTACCTCGGCCTTATCCGTGCCGGCCGTATCGGCGGCTTGGATGCCAAGTACCACCTTAAAAACCGGCTCGGATAGCCCGTTTTTAGCCAGTTTGACAGTCAAAACGATTCGGAGTATCATTCCGACCATAGAAAGCCCCCCAAAAGGGGGGTTTTAAGGATCAGATATGAAAGCTATCAAAAAAGCCGTTTCCTACTTCCGCGAGGTGTTCGACGAGATGCGCAAAATCACCTGGCCGTCACGCGAAGCGACGATCCGCTACTCGATCTATGTGGTGATTGTATCCGTCGCGGTGGGAGCGTTCTTCGCCGCCCTGGACTTTGTTTTTAACCTTGGTCTTGAGCAACTGCTCAAGGTTTAACGAACAGTATGGCAAAGCAAGCCGCCGCAGAGTCCCTCGGCCGTCGCTGGTACGCAATCCACACGTATTCTGGATACGAAGAGAACGTGTCGGGCAACTTACTCCAGCGTGTCGACTCGATGGACATGCACGACAAGATCTTCAACATTCTCGTACCGAAGGAAAAGAAGATCAAGATCAAAAACGGAAAGCGCCGGATTATTGAAGAGAAGATCTTCCCGGGCTACGTCTTGGTCGAGATGGTCGTGACCGATGATAGCTGGTACGTCGTCCGCAACACCCCGAACGTCACCGGATTCATCGGAACAGGTACGACCCCGACTCCCCTTTCCGACGAAGAGGTGCTCGCCCTCCAGAAGCGCATGGGGATCAACGAACCGGAATACAAGTTGGACGTGGGTGTGGGCTCACCGGTCGCCATCACCGACGGGCCGTTCAAAAACTTCGAAGGAAAAGTTGCCGAGATCGACGAAGCGCGCGGTAAGATCAAAGTCACGGTCAACATGTTCGGCCGCGAAACACCGATCGAACTCGACTTCCTCCAGATCCGCAAAATCTAATTTATTCACATAGCATGGTTGCCCTTTACAGGGAATCCATTAACAGAGGGGTTCAGAAAATTGATGAGATGCGAAGTGCTGGAGGCGAGGAGATGACGAGGCGTACGACCTTGTACGACGAGTCATTCCGAAGCCGAAGCACGAGCAGATCGCGATTTTCTGAAGCCCGATAAACAAAACGCTATGCCAAAGAAACTGATTACCCAAATTAAGCTCCAGATCCCTGGAGGCGCCGCTACCCCAGCACCGCCGATCGGTCCTGCCCTCGGTCAGCACGGTCTGAACATCGCCGACTTCGTCAAACGCTTCAATGATGCCTCTGCCGAACGACGCGGGGAAACGGTCCCAGTCATCATCAGCGTGTACGAAGATCGTTCCTTCGACTTCATCATGAAGGTGGCCCCTGCCTCCGACTTGATCAAGAAGGCAGCCAAACTCGAACGCGGTTCGGGCAAGCCGCTCCAAGAGAAGGTCGGAAAGATCACCCGCGACCAGTTGCGCGAGATCGCCATCAAAAAGATGCCGGACTTGAACACCGACGACGAAGAGATGGCCATGCGCATCATCGCCGGGACGGCACGACAGATGGGGGTTGATATCAAATAATTTAATCGTGGGAGGGTCCATAAGGCCCGCTTGAACCACACCAACATATGCACAGCAAACGCTATAGCGAAGTGAAAGGTAAAGTGGATGCGAAGATGACATACTCGATCGCGGACGCGGTTAAACTCGTCAAAGAAACTTCGAACGTCAAGTTCGACGCTTCTGTCGAGTTGCACTGCAAGCTTGGCATCGACGCCTCCCAAGGCGACCAGAACGTTCGTGGAACGCTCGTTTTGCCAAACCCGGTCGGTAAGTCGACCCGCGTTGCCGCCTTCGTCGAACCGGACAAGGAAGCCGAAGCCAAGGCCGCCGGTGCCGATGTGGTCGGGGGCGAAGAATTGATCAACGAAATCGCTAGCAAAGGAAAGATCGACTTCGATGTCGCCGTGGCCACGCCAGGAATGATGCCAAAGCTCGCCAAGGCCGCCAAGGTGCTCGGACCAAAAGGCTTAATGCCAAACCCGAAAACCGACACAGTCAGCGCCCAGATCGGAAAGATCATCGCCGAACAGAAAGCTGGTAAGCTCTCCTTCAAAAACGACGACACCGCCAACGTGCACATGCTCGTCGGTAAGGTCTCGTTCGATGATGCCAAGCTGATTGACAACGTCACGGCTGTCACGGAATTGCTCCGCCGCCTGAAACCAAGCTCAGCCAAAGGAATCTACTTTAAGTCCTGCACCTTGACCTCAACGATGGGTCCAGCGGTGCGCATCTCGATCTCCTAACCGATTCGGTTCATAGAAAGAATCAGAAGCTCCCGGCCTCGTGCCGGGAGTTTTGGTTTGTGTGGGAGTTGGATGTCTCGAAAGTGAACTTTTCACTTCGTTTGAGCACATAATGTGCTCAAACGAAGTGAAAAACATGTTTTTTGATACCCCCAACCTCGGTTGCAGAGGTCCAACAGCGTGATACAATACGACCATCGAAGGAGGCACGGCGAAAGCCGTCTCCTTTTCTTTATTTGACCCGGATTATGCTCGAGAACTTCAAAGGCGCCCTGGCCTACCAACACATCAAAGAGTTGATGAACCTCGGCCACATCCGTGAAGGCCAAGAAGAAAACCTGCAACCGTCCTCCATCGACCTCTCGATCAGCGGGGAGATTTATCGCATGCGTGGAACGTTCTTGCCACGACCTGGGGAAAAGATTCGCGACATTTTGCGCAGTGGCATTTTGTTTCCTGTCTCGTTGAACCAGCCGCTCGAACTGAACGGCATTTATCTGATTCGCTTAAACGAGCTTCTCGACCTGCCGGAAAATATTTTTGCGATGACCAACAACAAGTCATCCTCTGGCCGCATCAACTTACAGACACGATTGATTGTGAACGGCGTATCATCGTTTGATCACGTGCCGCGCGGCTACCGCGGCGAGTTGTGGCTGGAAGTTATTCCAAAGTCCTTCCCCGTTCAACTCAACTACTCGGAGCGCCTGAACCAGATGCGCTTCTTCACCGGCGACGGACGCTTGAGTGACGAAGAGTTGCGTGCCGGTCACGATCTGCACGGATTCTTGCGCGGAGCGATGAACGAAGTGTTGCCGATCACCCTCAGCTCCCAACAACGCGGCCTGACGATGTCGATCGATCTCGCCAGCTCGGATGTTGTCGGCTATCGCTGTACTCCAACGACCAGCCGTGTGCTCGATTTCAAAGGCCGCGATCATCGCGCCGATGATTTCTTTGAACCGATCCACAAACCACACGATGGCCAACTGATCATGCGCCGCGGGGAGTTTTATATCTTCGTGACCAAAGAAGGGATCCGCGTCCCGCGCGAATACGCGGTGGAGATGCTCCCCTACGACGTGTCCAAAGGTGAATTCCGCTCGCACTACGCCGGCTTCTTTGATCCAGGTTGGGGCTATGGAGCAAACGGCGAAGTACTCGGCACACCGGCGGTGCTCGAAGTCTTCACCCACGACAACGACTTCGTCTTGCGCGACGGCCAACCGATCTGCCAAATGGTCTACGAACACCTCTCCGCCCCCGCCGAACTCTATTACGGCGATCCCAAACTCGTCTCCAACTACTACAAACAAACCGGCCCGCGGCTTTCCAAACACTTTAAGATGAACTAATCATCCACAAGTTTCCCGTTGACAAAAAACAAAATTTGTGATGTAATAGCATCATGCAAGCGGGTTACCGATGAACCTTAGCTCATGTTGTCACGGAAGTGGCCCTTGAGAATCATCACACGATGATCTCGGGGGCCTTTCTGTTTTAGCCCGGAAGCTGTGGGGCGGTGGGAGTAAGGGTAACTCCGCTTGCTTTGACAACATGAGATACGGGTTCAAGTCCCGTCCGCTCCACCACGAGCAAGCGCTCACTTCCGGGATCAACAAACCCCGCCGAAAGGCGGGGTTTGGATTTATCGAAGTACTTTGAAATGAAGTAAAACAGCTTGATCGCCGAGGCGAGTGGTATCGACCAAGGTCATATTGATACGAGAAAAATCTGTGGCCAATGGTACGCCTGAACCAAAAAGAACGGGCTCAATCGTCAAAAAAACTTCATCGACTAACCCCTCTTTGAGAAATTGCGCATACACGGAGGAGCCGCCGCAAATGGCAGCTTCTTTGTATCCACGCTCAGTTAAATCCTCCAGAATTTCCTTTGGCGAGGCCGTGGTGTACTCCAAAATCCCTGTCTGTGACGTCTTCCCCTCTGTGGAGCTCGTCATAACAACGATCAAACGTTCCTTCAACGGCTTACCGATCGTCTCGAACGTCTTGCGGCCCATGATCATCACTCCCGCTTCTTTGGTACGCTTCACAAAAAACTGGGTGTCCTCTTTTGACGTCCAATCAAGCGAGGATTGATCCGCCCGCTCAGCGATCTTGCCGTCTGCTGAAACAGCGGCGATCAAAATGACGTTGATCATACAGCCACGGCAAATTTAATCGGTGGATGCGGATCGTAGTTCTCAAGCGAAAAATCTTCAAACTGTAATTCCCAGAACGGCTTCTTGGCGATCACTAATTGCGGCTTTTGCTTCGGCTCACGAGTCAACTGTTCGCGTGCCCCATCCACGTGATTGACGTAAATATGACAGTCATTTAAATAATGACTGAACTCTCCGAGCTTCAGCCCTGCTTCCTGCGCCAACATCTGTGTGAGCGTCGCGTAACACGCAATGTTAAACGGCACACCGAGCATCAAATCAGCCGAACGTTGAGTTAAGTGGCAATTCAATTTACCGTCTGGCGAAACATGGAACATGAAAAACGCATGACACGACGGGAGCGCCGGCTTTTTTGGATCCCCTTCCGGGCGATGCAAATCCGATGGGTTCCAGGCACTCACGATCATTCGACGATCTTCCGGATTCGTCTTCAACTTATCAATCACGTTCTGAATTTGGTTGATGTGATTCAACTTCGTCTCCCCTGTTTCAGGATTTTGCAAATACTGTTCCCAGTTCACCCATTGGTAGCCATACATGTTACCGACTTCCCAATTTTTCTCTTCACTCGTCCAAGCATCCCAAATTTTGGTCTTTTGGCGCAAATTGCGAATATGTGTTTCGCCCGAAAGATACCAGAGCAGTTCGTGAACAACCGCCGGAAAATTCACCTTCTTCGTCGTTAATAACGGAAACCCTTCGGCAAGGTCAATTTTGTAGTGCACACCAAAATAAGAGATGGCATCCACCCCGGTGCGATTGTGCTTTAATTGTCCCTTATCCAAAACGGTTCGAACGGCGTCCAAATATTGCAGCATAGCTCCCCCAATCTACCAGTCAGGACCCACTATCGCCAGTGGATAAACATGGTAAAATCCACCCGTATGAAACTGCCAATAAAACGTCTGGATCCGAGCGCCATCTTGCCTGAATATAAGACCCCCGGGGCGGCGGCGTTTGATTTAGCAACGATTGAAACGAAGACCCTCCAGCCGGGCGAGATCTACAAATTCCGCACAGGACTCGTATTTTGCATCCCGCCCGGGCATTTTATGCTCGTCGCCTCCCGCTCAAGCAACGCCCCGAAGCGTGGGCTCGGGATGGCCAATGGAATCGGCGTGATCGACTCGGATTATTGCGGAGAAAACGACGAGTTGTTCATCTGCCTTAAAAATATTATCGATCAACCGGTCACGATCGAAACCGGCGACCGGATCGCTCAGGGGATCATCCTCCCCTCCCCACAATGTGAGATCCTCGAGGTCACGACAACAGGCTCATCTGACCGCGGCGGATTTGGGTCGACGGGCCGTTAAATACGCGATATAATACGGTCGCTATGTTCATCATGGTTGATGGGATCGATGGGAGCGGAAAACGGACGATCGTCGAGGTCATGCAGAAGTTTTTTGAAGATCAAGGCCGAAAAAGCTTCGACATTGGCGAGTGGTCTAAAGCGCACCATGCTCTCCCCTCACCTGACGACGTCGGTGACGCAGACCTCCTGATCGGGGTCGAACCGAGTTACGCTTGGACCGGCGCCGCGATTCGTTACGAGATGATCAAGAACGATCGCAGCTATCACTCGCGCGACATCGCCGCCGCCTTCTCGCTCGACCGCTTGGTGATTTACAACCGTCTGTTCCTCCCAGCGCTCAAAGCAGGCAAAACGATCATCGCTGAACGTGGCGTGTCGTCATCAATCGCCTACCAACCGGCCGCGGACACGACGATCACCCTGGACGAAGTCCTCTCGCTCACAGGCAACGCCTTCGCTCTTGAAAACGCCCCCACCCATCTGGTGATCGCCGACCTTGATCCGAAAATCGCTATCGAGCGCCTGGCACACCGTGCAGGCAAACAGGACGACAGCTTTTTCGAAAAAGAATCGTTCCTCAAGATTCTCGACAGCCGTTACAAGAGCGATTGGTTCAAACAGCTCTTCAAATCCCGGGGTACAACCGTGCATTTCGTAGACACCTCCGGAACAAAAGAAGCAGTCCATAAAAACATTGTCTCTCTCCTTACCACGTTCTAATTACCACTTTCTATGGCCCTGATCTCAATAGGACAGATCATCGACCGCGCCTGGCATCACTACACAACCCATTTTAAGGCCCTTATCTCGATCAGCGGCTGGCTTTTGATCGTCGCCATCTTGAACATCGTCGCCACCTGGTTTTATCCTGAAGCGACGATGATCGCCACAACCCGGGCAGCGGATTTCACCGCTTCGGAATGGTTCGGCATCGCGCTCTACACGTTAACCTTTTTTGTGGCGACCCCGGTCATCTCCATTTGGGTCAGTAACATGCTGATGCAGACGATCGACAAGCAAGACAGCGGGAAGACGATCAATTCAAAAGAACAAAGCGCGCTTAGCTGGAAGCTCTTTTTCCCGCGCGTCTTGATCGGACTGCAAGTGGGTGGGATGATCCTCGCCACCGGACTCCTGATCGTGCCGGGCGGCGTTCTGTCCGCCGCCATTGATGGAGAAAACGGTGTCAAAGCGGTCGCCTCCCTTATCCTGATCGTCGGGATCATCGCCACCGTCCTTCTGACCTTTGCCCTTGTCATCCGATTATTCTTCGCGCCGTTTGCCCTGGTCCTCGACGGGAAGCACGGTCGCGCCGCCCTCAAAGAGAGTCTCCGCCTGACGCGCGGTCGTTGGTTTGCCACCTTTATTCGCCTCCTGATCCCCCAAGCGCTCTTTTATCTCGGGCTGTTCCTCGCTCAGATCATCGTCCTCTACGGCCTCCAGGCGATCATCCTGGCGATCGCCGGTTTGAACATCGACCTGGCAATTCGCCTCTATTCCATCGCCCAAGGCACGGTCTTCCTCGTTCTCACCATCTTCATGAATCCACTTATCCTCTCTGCCAATACCATCGTCTACAAAAACTTGCGTGAGACAGCGAAATAATATGCTGTCGACGATCGAACTCCTGCAACTGACTGCCGCGGTCTACAAACGCAATTTTGGGTTGTACTTTGGTTACGCTGCCTGGATTTTGATTCCAGAAGCGGTGCTGATCTTTCTCAGCGGCGCCCTGCCGGATGATTTCCTCATCGGCCAAGCGGCGATCAGCATCCTCGTCATGGTGCTCGCCATCTGGATCGGAATCGTCATGACAAAAATCACTGCCGGGATTTTATTGCGCAAAAAACTCGATCTGGAGATAATCTCCCGCACCTCACTCCCGATCATCGCTTCGGTATTCTGGATCGCTCTCCTGGCGGGGATCATCCAACTCATCGGCTTTCTTCTTCTGATCGTTCCTGGTGTGATTCTAACCGTTTGGTACGCCTTTGCCGAGATGGAAGTCGTCCTCAATGATAAGCGTGGGGTCGCAGCACTGACCAGCAGTCGTGAGCTCACCCGAGGAAAATTCTGGCCTGTCCTCATTCGTATTCTGGTGGGAACGCTCGTCCTCCTGGCCGTCTACCTCACGACGTCCTCTGGACTCACTGCTCTGATCGAAGTCGCTACCACCGGTGCAATCACCTTCATGAACGAAACGCCGTCTGTTGCAGCGCTCACCGTCCAAGCGATTGTGGACGCCTTCTTCATGGCTCCCTTCGTGATCTTCACAACGATGCTCTATTTAGATATAAAGGCGGAGGATGCGAAAGGAAAAAAACCCAAAAGCGTATGAACCTCGAGCCGGTTATTGGATTAGAAATTCACGTCCAGCTGAACACCAAGTCCAAGATGTTCTGTTCCTGTTCGGCCCACGCCAGTGCCCACGATGCTCCGAACGTGAACGTCTGCGCGATCTGTCTTGGGCACCCAGGAACCCTCCCCGTCGCCAACGGCGAAGCGATCCGCCGCGCGGTGTTATTTGGTTTAGCGATCGGGGCCGATGTGCCAGCCCATTCCAAATTTGATCGTAAGCATTATTTTTATCCGGACTTACCAAAGGGCTATCAGATCTCACAGTATGATCAACCGATCGTCCGCGGTGGGCGAATCGAAGGCGTAGCGATCACCCGCGCGCATCTGGAAGAGGATTCGGCAAAAAACATTCACGCCGGCGACGCATCGCTCGTTGATTTTAATCGCGCGAGCACCCCGCTCCTCGAGATTGTGACCGAGCCAGATCTGCGCTCCCCGGAAGAAGCCAAAACTTTTTTGCAAGAACTACAGCTCTTGGTACGCACGCTCGGCATCAGCGACGCAGACATGGAAAAAGGGCAGATGCGCTGTGATGCCAATATCTCTTTGCGTGAGGTAGATGGAAACGGCAATTACGTCGGCCTGCAGTACCATCCAAAAACCGAGGTCAAAAATATCAACTCATTCAGAAACGTTGAGCGAGCGCTCAAGTTCGAAATTGATCGCCAAACAAAGATGTGGGAGGCCGGTTCCCCGCCGAGTATCACGACCACTCGCGGATGGAACGGTGATACGATGAAAACAGTCGAACAACGCACCAAAGAAGCCGAGGCAGACTATCGCTACTTCCCTGAGCCGGACATCCCATCGCTTGATTTGAGCGATCTACTGGAAGAGTTACGCGGTCGGGTACCAGAACTTCCTGCCACCAAGCGCGCGCGGTTTATGGAAGAATACGGATTTAACGCGGCCGATGCCCGGGCGCTCGTTGCCGATCCAGCGCTGGCTGAGTTTGCCGAACAGGTTGTTTCGGAGCTTGGCGGTTGGATGGAATCGCAGGTGAACATTACCCCAGAAGATCTCCCGGCTGCTCAAAAGAAATTTGTGAGACTGGTCGGCAACTGGATCATCAACAAACTTGCTGGGGCATTAAACGAACGTGGCGGGGATCTTCGCACGATGAAAGTTACGGCAGAAAACTTTGCCGAACTGATTGGGTTGATCGGTTCCAACCAGGTCACCCAGGCAACGGCGCTCAAAATTTTAACGCAGATGCTCGAAAGTGGAGGCGACCCAACACACATCATGGAAGACGCCAAACTCGGCAAGATGGAGGACACGGAAGCATTAGCCGAAGTTGTTGATCGTGTGCTCGCCAACTTCCCCCAAGACGTCGAACGCTACAAAGCCGGCGAAGTCCAGCTGATCAAGTTCTTCCTCGGGATGATTATGAAAGAGACGGACGGTCAAGCTGATCCCGGAGCTGCAAAAAATATTCTGGCGTCAAAACTCCAGTAACCCAGTGAATGTCCGTACGAGATTTCCACCAGGTCAGCTGACGCTTGGCAAATTGCCAGGTGTCAGCTTTTGTATCGGCAATCGCCGCTTCTAAGTTGGCGCGGCCTTCGAGAAAAAAACAGATCTGACGATAGCCAATTCCACTCATTGCCGGCACATCACAACCAAATTTATCTTTCAAGTAACGCACTTCGTCGATCAGGCCATGTGCAATCATCTGATCGACGCGTGCGTCAATCCGTCTACGCAGCTCGTCGCGATCGATCTCGATGCCGATCGTCGTCACGTCATACTTCAACTCCCCTGCCCGACGAAGCTCGGAAAACGGCTTGCCCGTTTTGATACAAACTTCAAGTGCACGAATTAGACGGCGTTTGTTGAACGGATCGATAAACGCCTCACTTCCTGGATCGAGCTTGAGAAGTTGTTGATACAGTGCTTCTGCTGTTTGCGTTTCAAGCTCTGCACGTAATGTCGGATCAGGTGGAACTTCTGGCAGATCAAGGTTCTGCGTGATTGCATTCATCCAAAGCGCGGTGCCACCGACCAAAATCGGGAGATTCCCCCGATGGAGAATCTCTTCGATCTTTTCTTCGGCGTATTTTTTAAAGTCTGCGATCGAGTACTCTACGTTCGGATCAACCAGGTCGATCCCCCAGTGCCGCACACCGTCGACGATCAGCGCCGCGTCCCCAATCTTCCAGATCACTTCTCCTCCACTCCATTCTTTTTGTCCGATCGGCTTGGCAGTCCCGATCGTCATCCCGCGATAGACCGTGCGTGAATCAACGCAAATCACCTCGCCGCCCAATTGTTTGGCGAAGGTGATGGCGAGATCTGATTTGCCGGACGCGGTCGGTCCGACGATGGCGAGAATCTTGGGGATCATTAGATGATCTGTTTTTTGAGTTCCTGGAGGAGCGCAGAACCAGAGAGGATTAGCGCATCTTCTTGTCCAAAGACACGAATCTGGAAATCCTCACCCGCGACTTCTTTGTCACCGATGACGATCGTCCATGGAATCTTTTCCGATGCAGCACGACGAATCTTGGCGCCAACTTTGTCGCCAGATTCATCCATGTCCACACGGGCGTCGATCTCGGTCAACTTCGCCGCAAGTGATTGGCAGAACTCCATATGTGCTTCTCCAACTGGGCAGAGGCGGACCTGTACCGGAGCAAGCCAGAGCGGGAAGGCGCCGGCGTAGTGTTCGATGAGAACGGACATGAATCGTTCGATCGAACCGCTGATCGCGCGGTGGATCATGACCGGACGCTTCTTCGTGCCGTCCGAATCAACGTACTCAAGCTCAAAGCGCTCCGGCAAGTTGAAGTCGAGCTGGATCGTAGCTAACTGCCATTCGCGGCCGATCGCATCTTTGGCGATAAAGTCGATCTTTGGTCCATAAAACGCCGCTTCACCGACGCCGACTTCGTATTCCTTCCCAAGCTCTTTCAACAACCCCTCGAGAATTCCAACGGCGTTGGTCCACGTCTCTGGCGTCCCAAGATACTTCTCCGGGTTTTTTGGATCATGCACGGACAGACGAATACGCAGTGGCATGTCGAACATGGCGTAGAAGGCGGTGATGATATCGTGAATCTTCAACGCCTCGGCTTTCACCTGGTCGAGCGTACAGAAAATATGCGCGTCGTCTTGCGTAATCGAACGCACCCGCGACAACCCGGCGAGCTGACCCGTATTTTCGTCGCGATACACTTTGGTCACTTCAGAGTAGCGCAATGGCAGATCGCGATACGAACGCGGACGCGAAGCGTAAATCTGGGTGTGATGCGGACAGTTCATCGGTTTCATGATGAACTCGTCGTCGGACTTTTTGCTGTGGACGTGAAAGATGTCGTCGGCAAATTTTTCGTAGTGTCCGCTCGTCTTGTACAAATCCGCCTTGGCCATGTGTGGAATATCCACGCGCATATAGCCATGCGGTTTCATCAGCGACCAAACAAATTCTTCAAGCAACTTGCGAATGACCGTTCCTTTTGGCGTAAAGAGCGGGAGACCCGAACCAACGAGCGGCGAAAAGGCAAACAGATCCAACTCTTGCCCGAGCTTGCGATGATCGCGTTTCTTCGCTTCTTCAAGCATGGTCAAGTGCGCGTCGAGTTCTTCCTGTGTGGCAAACAAAACGCCGTAGATGCGGGTCAACTGTGGATTCTTTTCATCTCCACGCCAGTAGGCCCCAGCAACTTTGGTCAGCTTGAAGGCACCGCCAATCTCGCTCGCCTGCGCAATATGCGGACCGCGACAGAGGTCGACGAAGTCGCCGGTGTAATAGACGCTCGCCACGTCCGGCTTAGCCGCATCCACATCGAGAGCTTCATCCTCTTTCACAGAGGTCGTCCCCTTCTCTTTCAAACTCTTCAACAACTCCACTTTAAAATCCTGCCCCTCTTTGCGGAAAAATCCGACAGCATCATCCAACGACATCTCTTCGCGACGGAAGGCATCGTTGCGTTTAATGATCTCGTGCATCTTCGCTTCAATCGTTGGCAGTTCTTCCTCACCAACCGGTTTAGGAAATTGCACGTCATAATAAAACCCGTTCTCAATCACCGGACCAACACCAAGTTTGGCTCCCGGATACAATTCCTGGATCGCCTTAGCCATAACGTGGGCAGCCGAATGCCGCATCGCGAACAACGTGTCTGTGCTCATAAAAACAAAAACCGCGACCTAAATGTATTAGATCCCGGGATCCAGCTCGCGCCAGACGGTTCCACCCGAGTTGTTTGGCGATTCTCGTCCACCAAACCTCTTTGTTGCACGACGCGTTCGTGCTCCGTCGACTCCTGGGTTGGTAGCCCAATCAACGCCGTAGACACATGATACTTCGCCTGCCAATAGTGTCAACTATCCACAACAAAACGATTGACATTTTGTGCGATTTATGATTTAATCGAAATATCCAAGCGGGGTTTATCGATGAACCTTAGCTCTCGGTGTCACGGAAAGGTGGCCCTTGAGAATCATCACACAAGATGATCTCAGGGGCCCTTTCTGTTTTTTTAAAAATGTCTCTAAAAATACAAGACCGCCTCCCCAAGAGATGCGCGGCCTCGTACGAGCTAGTACAGCTCTCAGCCACGACGGGGGGCGGTCAGTTCCAGGTGATCGAGGGGGTCCCGTCGGCGGCGTACACGACGTGGTAGCCGGTGCAGTCCTTCTGGATGTCGGTCACGAAGGACTTGCCGCCGAACTCCACCGCCTGCTCGCCGTTGATGATCGCGTCCCCGTCGCCGGTGACGAGGAGCACCGCCTCGCCGACGGGGGCGCGACCCTCGCCCTCGCCCTCCAGGAGCTCGCAGACGATGAGCGTGTCACCACGCTGCCGCTGCGTCGCCACGTAGGTCTCGGCGACGATGCGCAGGTCGTAGAGCTCGGAGTTGGCCGCCTGCGCGCGCGAGGCACAGTCCCGCACCTTGGCCTGCTCGTCGGCGAGCTTCTTGGCGAGGTCCGCGGACTTGGCCTTCTCGGCGTCGAGTTCCGCCTTGGCGGTCTCGAGCGCCAGGGTGCCCTGGATGGTCCGAACTTCGGGGGCCTCGCTGCAGGCCACGAAGAAAAACATCGAGAGGTGGAAGAAGAGGTAACGCATGACAATCCTTGGGGCCGGACCCGGGGGAAATCATCTGTATGGACCAGATGCCGGACCGAGCAGGATAGCACAAAAAAGCCATTTTGTCAATGGTCCGTGGCTGTAGTTAGCTAAAAAAGTCACTTTTTCAACCTTAACCTAGATGTAACCTAACTGTTACCTACGATTAACCTCCTAATAACCAGAATGATATATGATCGAAAAATGCGATTTTTCACCACACAACTTGCTGGCGAGCCGCCGCCCACCGTCTTTAAATGAACCCCCCGCCCGAGTATAATTCGATCACTATGCCCGAACTCCCAGAAGTCGAAACCGTGCGCCGACAATTAGAAACAGAAACCAAAGGAACGACAATCAAGGACGTGGTCGTTCGATTTGGGCAGAAGTTAGAACCAAGTGCGAACACATTTATAAAACGAACCAAAGGACGAAAGATTCTCCGTGTTGAACGACGAGCAAAGTTGGTTATTGTAAAACTCTCCGGTGGGATGAACATCTTGATTCACCTGAAGATGACCGGTCGGGTACTTCTACGTCGTGCAGGAACAGAGCCGACGAAACATACACACGTCGTATTCAAACTGAGCGGAGGAAAAGAGATCCATTGGGAAGACTGGCGCCGGTTTGGATTTATGAAAGCGCTCGATGATGCCGAAGTAGAAAAGCACCTCGAAGCGCAGGCGTATGGACCCGAGCCACTTGAAAAGTCTTTTACCTGGAAGAGAATGGCGATGTGTCTACGCGCTCATCCCAAAAAGCGGATCAAGCCACTTTTACTCGAGCAGTCCTGCATCGCCGGGATCGGAAATATTTATGCGGCCGAAGGGGTATGGTATGCGAAGCTGCATCCGATGACCAACGTCGAGAAGATCACGGACGCCCAGATGAAACAACTCTGCAAAGGCCTAATCTCCGTTCTCAAACGTGCCATCCCCGCCGGCGGCGCATCTGCCGATTCGTACGTCGACGTCTACGGCCATCAAGGCACCTTCGTGCCAAAGTTAAACGTCTACGGCCGCGAAGGCCTCCCCTGCCGCCGATGCAAAACACTGCTCAAAAAAGAAACAATAGGTGGTCGGACGACCGCCTATTGCCCCAAGTGCCAAGAATTATAGAACGTTCTACTCGATGATCAGGTGAATGTGATCCTTAAGCGTCGGCATGCGCTGGAGCCAGAACGGCGTGAACGAAATGTCGACAGACTTGATCGCATCAGACGCTTCGAGGTTGGCCTTCACTTCTGTCGGCGATTTCCCGAGCATAGCATCGCGATCAAGAACGTTGCTCGTCGGCGAAAGGGTCGTTGATGCGACCAGCGTCACATTCACATTTGCCAACTGTTGTTCAACGTCATACCGCATGACGGTGAATTGCAAGGAATCTGCATCAACGCCGATGACCTCCATGCCGCTCGGCATCTTTTCATACAACTTCCCTTCGGCGATCGAGCGCAGATCCTCACGCTGGAAGAAAACACCGACCACACTCAGCTTGACCGAAACGACAATCACGCCCGTTTCTCCACCAGGTTCGGTATCAGACTTGCGTTCCAAAATTTCATCGAAAAATACTTCGCCGCTGTACGTTCCACCGACGGCCAATCGCAGAGTAGATTTTGCCGCTTCTAACATCTCGAGACGAAGTGCCTCGGCAGCTGCGTCTAAATCTTCCTGTGTCACGACGCGCACATAGCTCACCCCACCGACCATCGGCTGAGTGCTTTCCGCATAAATAAGCGTCTGCAGCGTTGGATTCAACCCAGGAATCGTAAACTTGGAAGGACCGATGTCCCCAGATGCGCCGGCGACGTCAGCATGAGCCGTGGCCTGTACCGATCCCCCGGCCGGCACGGTCACACCTGAATCAATACGGAAGAGGATCCCTTCTGGCGTCAAAAGACGAGTCGTCGCCACCAGCGGCTGGGCGCTCCCACTGTTGTTGTAAATCGTCACCGTCCCGCCGGCTTTTCCTTCCACCGGTTTGTTCCCCTCGCCTGCCAACTCGACGGTCTTCGCCTGTTCGAATGTATTGTTTACAACACGCCCCTCGACTTCGTTCTCTGCGAGCGGAGTGGCGACAACGTCGGCGACAAACGACGTTTCAACGTTGATCGCCTCAGGGGTGATGTGCACCGTCGCACGCGAAAACGAAAGATAGACGACCGCTGCAAGAGCGAGAAAGGTGATCGCCACAAAGGTTACAGCAATGCGTCGATACATATGCATGGAAGGGCTCGGTGGTGGTAACGGTGCTGCCACGGCCGGTTTTTTCTTCGCGATCTTTTTAATAGGTGTAGCCTCCATAGATTTATCTAAAACAAGCGACGGACGACGAACGGATAGCAAAAGTATAGCACATTAGCCCGCCGTGCGTACATTTTCGGCACCGACAATCGCACGGACACGTCCCAACGCCTCAGATACTGGATTGATCGCGTACTCCGTTTCGATGCGCCGCTCCGTCCCAGCCGACTCCACAATAAATGAAACTCGGCTCGTGCCAGGGAATGCCTGGAGCGCTTCGCGCAGATCCGCGATCATCTCCGGACTCGGTTTGCCGCGCAACAGAATCTCCACCCCCGTCCGCTTTTCCGTCCTTTCCTCTCGTCTCCCGCCCCCCTCCTCTTTCCTCTCCCCTCTTTCCTCTGTCGTTCCTCCCCCCACTTCCCCATCCAGAATCCACATCCCATTGCGCATCATTTCGATCAGACCATCCGTATTCGCCTCCGTGACCGGGATCACACTATTGCAAATAAGTGCGGTGGCACCGTCACGGACCGAGACTTTGGCACTCACAAGCAACACCGCCCCTTCAACAACCTTCTCCTTACTTGTGGCAAAGGTGCGCGGGAAGACGATCAACTCCCCTGCCCCAGAAAGATCATTGATCGGCACAAAGGCCATCGGCTCCTGTTTTTTGGTCATGATCACCTTAGGTTCGCCTACCCCGACGCACAGATAAACAAACGTCCCGTCCGGCGACGTCATCGCTTTGGCCATACGCGTGATCGCATCCGGGGCCCGAGAAATAAGTGCCTCCGTCGGATGGGCGCTTACATACAGCCCCAGGAGTTCGCGCTCCCAGGCAAGTTTCACAAATCCGGAAACTTCTGGCGCGGGACGCAACCGCAAGGTGGCGATCTCCATATTTGGGGCGCTGGCGAACAACGAAACTTGATTTTGCAACTTCTCCTGCTGCACCGCTTTGTTGTAGAGTAAAATCTGATCCATGTTGGCCAGGATCTGTCCACGTTCGCTGAATCGATCGAGTGCCCCCGCTTTGGTCAGCGCTTCAAGAGACTTTTTGTTAAACGCACGATGGTGGATTCGACTAACAAAGTCAGCCAAGTCAACGAACGGGCCGTTCGCCTCGCGCTCTGCGATCATCGATTCGATCACATCCTGTCCCAAGTTTTTAATCGCCAACAATCCAAAACGAATATTCTGATCGTCAATGTAGGTAAAGTTCTTACGCGATTCGTTGATGTCCGGCGGCAAAACTTTGATTCCCATGCGTTCGCATTCCACAAACGCTTCGGCGATCTTTTCTAGATCAGCCGATTCTGCGGTCATGAGAGCGGTCATGTACATCGCCGGATAGTTGGCCTTCATGTAGGCCGTCTGATAAGCGACCATGCCGTAGCTCGCCGCGTGGGCTTTGTTAAACCCATAGGCGGCAAACGGCTCAATCAACTTCCAAAGCTGTTGAGCAAGAGATTTACTCAACTTCCCTTTCTTCACAAACCCGTCGAGCAACTTTTCTTTCTGCGCCGCCATCTCTTCTGGAATTTTCTTCCCCATCGCCTTGCGCAACTTGTCCGCCTCGAGCCAGCTATAGCCGGCCAGTTCAATCGCCAGCAACATGACGTCGTCTTGATACGTAATAACTCCGAACGACTGATCGAGAATCTTCTCCATGCGCGGGTCAAGATAACTCACCAGCGAACGGTCGTGTTTGCGCTTGATATATTCCGGGATCGATTCGATCGGCCCTGGGCGGTACAAGGCGACC
The DNA here is from genome assembly GCA_947084965.1 of uncultured Parcubacteria group bacterium. GTDB lineage: Bacteria > Patescibacteriota > Patescibacteriia > UBA9934 > CAMTUG01 > CAMTUG01. Next base: position 128,268 of record CAMTUG010000001.1, on the reverse strand, counting down.
ATGGCCATGATGTCTTCGACGCGTTCCGGCTTCAGCTCCATCAAATACTTGGTCATCCCATCACCGCCTAATTGGAACACCCCCATCGTCTTTCCGGCAGCGAGCAGTTCAAACGTCTTTTTATCATCAATCGGAATCTCTTCGAGCACGATCGTTTCGCCCTTCAACGTTTTCACCAGTGCGACGGCATCTCCAAGAATCGACAAGTTGCGAATCCCCAAAAAGTCCATCTTCAACACCCCGGCCGCTTCGACCGTTTTCATTTCGTATTGGGTGAGCACTTTCCCTTCCTTTGTATCAACTTGCAGCGGAGTGAATTCGGTCAACGGAAGCGGCGAAATAACGACCCCGGCGGCGTGAATCGAGACGTGACGGCCACACCCTTCAATCTGCATGGCGAGATCGATCAGCCGCCGAACTTGGGCGTTTTCCTTATACAACTTGCCCAAATCTGGATTCTCTTCGAGGGCGCGCTTCAACGACATCGGAAACCCTTGCGACCCTTGCGGGACCATCTTGGCGATCCGATCGCACTCGTGGTGCGGGAAGCCGAGCGCGCGACCGACGTCGCGCACCGAACCGCGAGCCATCATCGTCCCGAACGTACAGATCTGCGCTACCTTATCTTCCCCATACTTTTCTTGCACGTATTTATACACCTCTTCACGACGATTATCCGCGAAGTCACCGTCGACGTCTGGCGCGCTCGGACGTTCCGGGTTCAAGAAACGCTCGAACGGAAGTTTGTAGGTAATCGGATTAACAGTAGAAATGCCGATCGAGAAACCAACCAAGGAACCGGCGGCCGATCCGCGTGTGGTGGTGACGATTCCGTTGCGGCGCGCCCACTCGATGTAATCTGACACGACGAGAAAGTACGGAGCGAATCCTTTTTGGCTGATGACGGACAGTTCGTAATCAATACGATCGCGCATCATCTGCGTCACCGCTGGCACCTTCGCTTCAATCTCTTTATGAGCGCGTTCTTTTAGCCACGCATCATGGGTGTACCCTTCAGGAATTTCAATAATCGGAAAGTTCCACGTTCCGAGTTCAAGCGTGACGTTACAACGATCGGCGATCCGACGCGTATTCTCAATCGCTTCCGGTACATCTGCCCAACGTTCTTCAATCTCTGAGGGTGAACACAAAGATGCGTCAAACTCCGTCGGGTTCTGGCGCTCAAACTCTTCGAGCGACTTTCCGCTCTTCACACAGGCTAAAACTTTCCAAGCCTCTGCATCGTCCGGCTTCAAATAATACGCGTCTTTGGTGACGACAAGTGGCACACCGAGTTCCTGTCCGATCGTGATCAGTGTGGCGTTGACGGCTTTGTCTTCGGGCAATTCCGGGCGATCAACGAGCTCAAGAAAAAAATTACCGGCTCCAAAGACTTCAACGAACTCCTTGATCACTTCTTTTGCCTTGTCCGTTTCGCCGTGACGCACCAAGGTCGGAATCTCGCCGTAAAATCCACCAGATAAGACGATCAGTCCATGGGACTTCCCTAGGCAGAATGATCGTAAAACATCCTTGTCGATCCGCGGCTTGTAATAAAATCCTTCCATGAATCCGAGCGTGGCGATCTTCATCATGTTTTTGTAGCCGACCATATTCTCGGCGAGCAAGACGAGTCGATGCGACTTGGTATCGATCTTGTGCCGCTTATCAAACCGCGTAAATGGCGCCAAGTAAGCGTCGATCCCGATGATCGGTTTGATCCCCTCTTCTGAAAACTTTTGATAAAACTCGATCGAGCCGTACATCACCCCATTATCGGTGAGTGCCATCGCATCCATCTCCATCGCTTTGGCCTGCTTTAAAAGCGCTTTAATCTTAGGCAACGCCTCAAGAAGCGAATAGTGCGAATGCACGTGAAGATGGACGAATTTGCTGGCCATATCGCCCCTCAGATTAACACGCGCCGCCTGCTTTCGCCAGCGGTTTGGGGAGGGGCCAAAACCCAAGAAGAAGACCCCAGCGCAGGGGGTCCCGCACAAGATCTTCTCCTCCTCGATAAACGGTCTTCTTATTTCTTCTCGCGGCGTTTTTCCATCGCGTAGTCTACCACCTGTTCGATCCCTTTACCGACGACGGCAAACATACTCGTCGCCTTTTCCAAACGATCGCGGATGCCGGAAATCGCCTTTTCGATCAACGACAACTTCTCCTTAGCCTCGGTAATCACATCGTTGACGTTCTTCAGAATCATCGCCACCTGCCAGATGAGCCAGGACAGGAAGAGCGTGAACCAAAGCACGCAAAAGGCGAGGACGAAGAATAAAATATCTTTTGATTCAATCATACTACCGTAGTATAGCACCAAAATCGGAAGTGAGCATCTTTCCAACAGAGTTCATGACCGCATCAGCTTCGTCGGAAGACAATGTGCGATCAGAGGCACGCAGAGATAAGCGATACGTCATTGACTTCTGTCCCGCCTCGATCCCTTTCCCTTGATAGACGTCGACGAGGGAAACACTACTGATCAATGGATCAACTCCAACCAGCGCCGCCTGCACTTCGGCGTGCGTTTTGCGTTCCGGGAGGACGAATGACAAGTCGCGGATCAGGTCTTGGAACTCTGGGGTTGGCTGATAGCGCTTGCCAGCACCTAAGTGTGGCAAGAGATGATCGAGATTCAGGTCAGCCAGAACAACGCGACGGTCGATACCGAACGCCTGCGCGTAGTGCGGCGCGAGTTCGCCGATCGTCCCGACCATATCTTTTCCAGCGATGACTTTGGCGCTGCGGCCTGGGTGGAAGTGATCGTCTGCTCCGCCCGATTCAAAGCTAACCGCAGCCACGCCCGCTTCTCGCAACACGCGCTCGAGGATTCCTTTGACATAACGGAACGCTTGCGCCCCGCCGTCTGGACCGTAACCGGCAATTAACAGGCGCCAATCTTCGGAAGGAATATCCCCTTTGCGCGGATGGTGCACGTGGTTGAGCTCGAATAATGCGGCCGCTTCAAAGCGTCGCTGATTTTCTTCAATTACTGTGAGCATACTCGGTACAAGCGTCGGGCGCATGTACACCCATTCATCGGTCAGCGGATTTTCCAATTTACTGGCCGCATCGAGCGGAATCTTGTACTTGCCGAGTATCGCTTCGGAAACAAAGGCGTTGCTGTACACCTCGCTGACGCCAGCGCCTTTCAGAATATTTTTCAGCTTCCGCTCCCAGACAATCTTTGGATCGGGCAACGTAACCGGAATCTCCCCTGTTGGAATGACCGACGGCACATTGGCATAACCCACCACCCGGGCGACCTCTTCAGCCAAGTCGATCGCATCTTCGATGTCATGATCGCGCCAATACGGAACGGTCGCTTTTTTTCCATCGATAACAAACCCGAGTGCTTCCAAAATCTCCTTTTGCTTTTTCTCTGGGACATCAAGGCCGATCACATCACTGATGCGCTTGGCGTCATACGGATACACTTCCGGTTTGTACTTTTCCGCACGCGCATCGTAGATGACCGAGGCAACGTGACCACCGGTCAATTCACAGATAAGTTCAATCGCTCGTTCAATCGCTCCGGTTGTCGCTTCCGGCGAAAGCCCCTTTTCAAACAAGCTGGAAGAGTCAGAATACAAGTTGAGGGTGCGAGCCGTGCGACGGACAGATACAGCATCGAACACCGCAGATTCAATCACGAGGCGTGTTGTTCCTTCTTTTGTTCCTGTAAGCTCTCCCCCCATCACCCCAGCAACGGCAACCGGTTTCTTTGCATCAGCAATCACCAGCATCGAGGCATCGAGTTCGTATTCTTTCCCATCGAGCGCCAGGATCTTCTCTCCCTTTTTGGCTTTGCGCACGATGATCTCTTGCCCTTCAAGCGTGTCGGCGTCAAAAGCATGCAGCGGCTGACCGAGCTCGTGCAAAACGTAATTAGTCACATCGACCACGTTGTTAATCGGACGATGACCAGAGAGCAATAAACGCTTCTGCATCCACCACGGTGATGGCGCAACCTTGACCCCTTCGATCACCACCGCTTGGTAGCGTGGGCACAAATCTTTATCTTTGACCGACACCTTGAGATCCATTTTCCCATTTTTTCCTTCTGACTTTCCACTTGTTTCGAATTTCGATTTTCGCATTTCGAATTTTCCTAACCCACAAGCACTTGCCTCTCTTGCTTGCCCAACAATCGACATGGCGTCCGGTCGATTGGTCGTCACTTCAATATCAAACAAAGTATCTTCGAGCCCGAGCGCTTTGACAAGTGGCGTCCCGGGTTTCGCATCCGTAACGTTGGTCAGATCCCAAATCATCTTTTCCCCGGCCTGCAACTTTTCAAATCCAACTTCGTCAGGCGCACAGATCATCCCAAACGATTGCACACCACGGAGCTCGGCCTCTTTCAACTCAATCAACTCACCTTCCCCATGCCAACGCACTTTTGCTCCAGGCAGAGCAACGCAGACCAACTGATCAACTTCGAGATTTAACCCACCACAAACGATCTGCACCTTCTTACCAACGTCTACCGTGACCACGCGAAGCTTGTCCGCATTCGGATGGGCATCAACGACCAAAATACGACCAACAACGATCCCGTTGTAGGCTTCAGCAACATCATGAATGTGTTCGACACTGTTCCCCGCGTCAGTCATCTTTTTGGCAAACTCAGCCACGGAGGCGTCTGTTTTAAGATGCTCTTTGATCCAGTCGTAAGAAGCGAGAATATTGGCCATACTAGAATTGCTGGATGAAACGCAGATCGTTTTTGTACAGTTCGCGGATGTCGGCGATCTTGATCCCCTCACGCATCATGAGGGTGCGTTCAACACCCCAACCAAAAGCAAACGCAGAATATTCATTTGGATCAAGGCCACCAGCTTTCAAGACGTTCGGATGGGTCATCCCCGCGCCGCCAAGTTCAAGCCAACCTGCTTTGCACAATCGACACTTGTCGAGACCGACCATCGCTGTCCCGTTGCAAACACCACAGGTGATATCCACCTCAAAACTCGGTTCGGTGAAACGGAAGTGATGCGGTCGCAAACGAATCTTGCGCGTCGGACCAAAAAACGTCTGAGCAAAATAATCGAGCACCCCTTTCAAGTGAGCGACGGACAATCCTTTATCAACCATGAACCCTTCAAACTGATGAAACATCGGGACGTGGCTCACGTCTGATTGACGGCGATAACAGCGACCGATGTTGATCATGCGAATCGGCAGTTTTCCTTTTTCCAGCTCACGCACTTGCGAATTGCTCGTGTGTGGAGTCAGCACCACGCGGCCTTTTTTCCCCGCCGGTTGATCAATGAAAAACGTTTCCCAGTTGTCGCGGGCAGGATGATCGGCCGGGATGTTCAACGATTCAAAGGCGTACCAATCCCAATCAACGTCCGGAGCGAGCACGCGGGAAAATCCGATGCGCGAAAAAATATCGCTGATCTCTTCGATCGCCTGGCTGGTGAGATGCAGATGCCCTTCTTCGAGCGCAAGGCCAGGAAGGGTGACGTCGATCCACTCACTCTCGGCAAGCTTGGACGCCTTCTGTGTTTCGAACGCGCTCTGCTTTGCGGCGAACATCGCTTCCATCTTTGTCTTCACTTCGTTCGCCTGCAAACCCATCGCCTTGCGTTCTGCCTCCGGGAGGTTGGCAAGGGTCTTCATAGCTTCGGCTAGCTTGCCTTTTCGGCCAAGATATTCAACGCGCACCCCTTCCAACCCCGCTTCGTCAGAAACGGAAGAAAGGGCCTGTTCTAATGCTTTTTCTAGCTGTCCGAGATCCATACTTACTTGAATACCGAGAGAATATCACCTCCAAAACGTACCAGATCTCGATACGTTACCAAAACGACGAGAATCATCAACAAGGCAAACCCGACCGTGTGGGCGGTCGCTTCAAACTTTTCGTGAACCGGGCTCCCTTTAATCTTTTCAATAATCACGAACAGGGCGCGACCGCCATCAAGCGCCGGGAACGGGATAAAGTTAATGACCGCAAGATTGATGGAAAGGAGCGCGGCGAAGTACAACAGATAGACGAATCCAAGCTTAGCCACTTCGCCCGTCATGACTGCAATCCCAATCGGTCCGGAAAGATCAACCGCGACCTCCTGATGCACAACTAGGTTTTTGAGCAATCCGTAAAACGCAAGCACGACTTCTTTTGTTAGGAACGCCGCAGACTTCACCCCTTCGATCGGAGCGAGATACCAGGGATAAGACACAACACCGCTCGTCGCGAGGCCGATCCCAAGAACGCGTGCGTTGTCTGCCGCTTCAAGCTCTGTTGCGGTCATCGGATAGGTAAAATATTCTTCCCCGCGTTTGACCGTGACCTGCATCTCACTTTCGAGATGCGCTTGAATATACGTCCGTGCCTCTTCCGCGCTTTCAAACATCGCTCCGTCGATCGAGGCGACTTCATCGCCAAACTGCACACCTGCAAGCGCCGCAGCTGAACCTTCGGCGACCTGAACGACCGCGATCGCCCGCTCGCGAACAATGGCCGAAGATGAAAGGTTGCTCTCGATCGCTTGCGGCACACCGACCATAAAACCGATCGCAAGTAAAAAGGCGGCGAGAACGAAGTTCATGATGACACCAGCAGAAAGCACGACCAAGCGTTTCCACGCCGGCTTGCTCGAAAATGACAACGGATCGTTGCGGCCATCGCCGGACTCGCCACGAATCTTCACAAATCCGCCGAGCGGGATCCAATTGAGCGAGTAACGCACCCCTTTACGCACGAACGACCAGGCCCGGGGTGGAAATCCGACACCAAATTCTTCGACCTGTGCCCCTATCCAACGCGCCGTGAAAAAATGCCCAGCTTCATGAACGAGCACGAGAACAGAAAGGATAACGATGAAGAGAAGAATCGACATGGAAAAATGGTAAGTGGAAAGCAGTAATTAGAGACGGACGTTTTCGAATTGGATCGGATCACCAAAGAACTTACTACCAAGTCGCGAGACTTCGTTCGCGTCGCCGGTCGTGAGGAATGTACGTGAACCGCCCTTTGTAAGTCGCTGATCGATCTCCGGATGCCGCGCCAAATAATCCGCAAGGGCTTCGGCCACGATCGCACTTTGGCCGAGTAATTTTACGCCTTTTGGCAGTTCTTGGGAAATGTGGTCAGCAATCAGGGCATAATGGGTGCAGCCAAGCAGAACGGTCTCAATCTTCGGGTTTTGGGCGATCAAGGCTTCAACATACCCGCGAACTTCCGTTTGTAGCTCTTCGCCCGAGGCCCCGCGTTCGATGAGCGGCACCAAATTTGGGCAGGCCTGCTGCACGATCATGGCGCTCGGATTCTTCTCCGCCGCTTCTTTCACATACGCGTTTGATCGCACCGTTGCCTCTGTCGCCAAGATCCCAACCACACTCCCCGCTTCGAGTTGTTCAATCGTTGGCACTAAAATCCCGAGTACACGACGATCAGGGTACTTCTCCGGCAATACTTCTTGTTGGATTCTGCGCAAAGCATTCGCCGAACTCGTGTTACAAGCGAGAATCACGAGCGGACAACCGCGAGAAAAAAGCTCCTCAATCCCCTCGAGGGTGAACAGAAAAATTTCTTCTGCACTCCGTGGTCCATATGGATTCCGTGCATTATCGCCAAGGTACACAAAATCGTACTCCGGCATCTTTGCCAAAAGTTCTTTCAAAATGGTCAGCCCTCCAAATCCTGAATCGAATACACCGATCACATCGCTTGAATAAATGTCGCTAATTCGTCGCGTTTCTGTTCCATCAACTCCTGTGAGTTCGCTTCGACGGTCAGGCGCAACAATGGTTCGGTGTTTGATGGACGGACGATGAACCACCAGTCGCGATCAAACTCGCAACGCAAGCCGTCGAGACGATTTACAGCCGTTGCCGCCGAGACGTACGTTTCTTCAAGTCGCGCCAGCACTGATGCTTTATCGGCAACGTGAATGTTGACCTCCCAGCTGTTGGCGTACTGACGCAGCGGTCGCACCAATTCGGCAAACGTTTTTCCTGAACGCTTCCAGATCGACAACACCCGTACCAAAGCGTAGTCGATCGCTTCGAGTCCATGCGTCTCTTCGAAAAAGAAATGACTAGAAACTTCACCGCCGAGCTGAGCATGAGTATCGTGCATCGCTTTAATCACAAAGGTGCGTCCGATGCGTTGTTCCACGATCGTACCGCCATGCTTTTCAACTGCATCACGAACAGCCCACCCTTGGTTTGGCGCCGAGACCACCTTTGCACCTGGACGCTTGACCAAAAGATCTTCGGCCATGAGCGCAAGCGTCTGATCTCCGCGCAGTGGCACACCTTCGTTATCGATGAATGCCATGCGATCCGCATCCCCATCAATCGCGATCGCGAAGTCAGCCCCTTCGCGCACAACCGCTGCACGGGCGTCAGCCAAATTCTTTTCATTGGCCGGGTTCGCTTCATGATTTGGGAAACGGGCATCTGGTTCTGGATAGAGTTCGATGAGCGTGATTCCAAGTCGCTTGGCAAGCGGACGAACGGACAACGCGCCCATCCCGTTGCCATAATCGACAACCAGCTTTGTCCCTTTTAGATCTGAAACGTCGGTCGCGCGGAGACAAAAATCAATGTAAGCAGAAAGAATGTCTTGCTCACTAACCGCTCCTTTTGTTGCGGACGACGTCGTGCCTTCCTTGATGACAGAAAGGATCTCGATCCCAGAAACCGGCATCCCGCTCGCAAGGGCCATTTTGATTCCGTTGTATTCCGGCGGATTGTGCGAAGCGGTGACCATCAGCCCCGCATCCACATGGGGCTGGCTCGAAACAGCGAAATTGTACATCGATGTTGTGCACAAACCGATATCGATCACGTTCGCCCCCGCCTCGGTGATCCCTTCGATCGCCGCCGCCTGTAATTCGGGGCTGGTAGAGCGCATATCTCGACCGACAATAACCGTCTTGGCCCCTGTTTTTCTGACCAAGGCCATCCCGGCGGCTTTAGCTACCTCAGGTGTGACCTGTTCGAGCAAACCACGGATGTCGTAGGCGCGGAAAATTTCCTCTGAGATTGGCATAATTTTTCTTTTGACATTGTCGAGTTACTACGATAACATAAACGTAAATTAACGCCTATATTCGTATGATGTATTTGCCGCTGATCCTCGGGGCCGTGATCGTGGTGTTGATCCTCTGGATCGTGATGTTGTTTAACAAGCTTATCACGCTTCGCAATCGTACAGATGAAGCCTGGTCGGACATCGAAGTGCAGATGAAACGCCGCTACGATCTGATCCCGAACTTGGTCGAATCGGTCAAAGGGTATGCCAAACACGAATCGTCGGTCTTTGAGAACGTGACCAAAGCGCGTTCCGCCGCCATGGGCGCAACAACTGCTGCTCAGCACGCCGAAGCAGAAAACATGCTGACCAACACCTTGAAGTCCCTCTTCGCGGTCGCCGAAAATTATCCGGCCCTCCAAGCGTCACAAAACTTCTTGCACTTGCAGACCGAGCTTTCAGACGCCGAAGATAAAATCCAAGCCGCGCGCCGATTCTACAACGCCAACGTCCGCGACTTCAACACGACCCAACAGACCTTCCCTGCCAACCTGATCGCTGGAATGCTCAAATTCACCAAACGCGATTTCTTTGACGCCCCAGATGAAGTCCACCAGGCTCCAGCGGTTAAATTCTAAATTCGAAAAACGAAATACGAAACACATTCGAAATGAAAAGAGAAAATTCGCAAACACGTTTCCCTTTCACGTTTCCAATTGTTTCGAATTTCGATATTCGTATTTCGTATTTCTGTGTATAACCAGATTGCTTCCAACAAACGCAAAACCGTTTTGCTGGTCACCCTCTTCTCCGTCCTGATTCTGACGATCGGTTGGGTCTTCGGGGAAGCAAATGGCGATGCCACGAGCGGAATCGTTCTTGCGACGATCCTTGCGACGACGATGTCGCTCATCAGTTACTTCGGCGGCGACAAATTAGCCCTCGCCACTTCCGGAGCAAAACAGATTGAAAAGGATCAGGCCCCGGAACTCTGGAGAATTATCGAGAATCTGGCGATCACCAACGGCACCCCAATGCCCAAGGTCTACATCGTTCAAGACGATGCCCCAAACGCCTTCGCTACCGGCCGCAACCCTGAACATGCGAGCGTAGCCGTGACGACCGGGCTTCTGCGTATCATGGAGAAAAAAGAACTTGAAGGGGTGCTGGCTCACGAGATGTCGCACATCAAAAACTACGACATCCTCGTGATGACGATCGTCATCGTCCTCGTCGGTATCGTGACCTTGCTTGCAGACTGGATGCTACGCTCGTTCATGTTTGGTCGCAATCGCGAACACAATCAAGCAACGATCGCCCTCTTTGTGATCGGCCTCGTCCTCTCGATCCTCTCTCCGTTTTTTGCCGAACTGATTAAACTCGCCGTATCACGCCAACGCGAATATTTGGCAGACGCATCCGGTGCGCTTCTGACCCGCTACCCTGAAGGATTAGCCAGCGCTCTCGAAAAGATCCGGGCGTACGGCGCTCCGATGAAAAAGGCCAACCACGCCACCGCCCACCTCTACATCTCAAACCCGTTCGGGCCGGGAAACAAACTCGCCTCCTGGTTCTCCACACATCCGCCTGTTGAAGAACGCATTAAACGCCTGCGTAGCATGGGGGTATGAAGATAAAAAATACGAAATTCGAAATACGAAACAAATTCGAATCGGAAAGAGAAAAATTTGAAATTCGAACTTTCCGGTTTCCGCTTATTTCGTATTTCGATATTCGAATTTCGGATTTCTAACCTTATGCAAGAGATCGTCAACAAATTTACGACCCACTTAAAAAACGTGCTCACGCGCGCGTTGACTTTTGTTGTCGAAAATGGTCAGGAGGCGGTGCTACCCGAGCATCTCTTGTGGGCTCTCGCATCACAAAAAGGATCGATCGGTGCGGAGCTCCTCGTCAAAGCCGAAGTCAAACTCGACGGTGTGCGTGCCTTACTGTTGCGTGTCCCTCGGGCCACGATCGGTAACGTCCTGCCTGTGCTCTCGGACGAAGCACGCCGCATAGTAGAAAAAGCGGTTCTCACTGCCAATACGTATGACCATCGCTATGTCGGGACCGAACACCTGCTCAGCGGACTTTTACAGATCGCCCCGACAACGGTGATGGATTTTCTCCATGCGGAAGGGATTGATGTTGAACATCTAAGTGACGAGGTGGCCACCGTTCTCAAAAGCACTTCACGATTCCCCGATCTGGCGTCTGGGGTGGTTGGGAAAGAGGAACGAGGAAAAAGAAAAGAAGAAGTGCAAACCAAAGATGGCGCGGTGACGAAAGAAGAACAAAAAAACCCTGCCCTTGATTATTTCTGTTATGAACTGACGAGTCCGGAAGCACAAAAAAAGATCGATCCGGTCATCGGCCGCGAACCGGAAATTGAGCGCGTCCAACAGATTCTCTGCCGCCGGATGAAAAATAATCCGATCTTGCTCGGCGAACCGGGCGTGGGAAAAACCGCGATCGTCGAAGGGCTGGCCAAACGGATCGTCGAGGGTCGCGTCCCTCCCCCGCTCGCTGGCAAGCGGTTGTATGCCCTTGATCTCTCGCTTGTCGTCGCTGGCACGGCCTATCGCGGTGAATTCGAAGGGCGCTTAAAACAGATCGTGGACGAAGTGCAGAAGCGCACGGACGTCATTCTCTTCATCGACGAAGTACACACCATGATCGGTGCTGGCGCGGCGACCGGTTCGATGGACGCAGCTAATATTTTAAAACCAGCGCTGGCTCGCGGCGACATCCACTGCATTGGGGCTACCACCCAAGCGGAGTACAAAAAGAATTTTGAAACCGACGCCGCCCTTGAGCGCCGATTCTGTCCACTTATGGTGACAGAACCGGATGCGGAAGAGACTCTCCAAATTTTGAACGGTGTAAAAGCACAGTACGAATCGTACCACCATGTGACGATCGCAGATCAGGCGTTAAACGCAGCGATCACCCTTTCTAATCGTTACATCCCGGAACGCCATCAGCCAGACAAAGCGCTTGATCTGATCGACGAAACAGGGTCGGCGGTGCGATTGCGCGCGGTAAAAAATGCCGCCCCGCCAGCCCATCTTGACCTTGAACGTCGTCTGCGCGATCTTCGCGAGAAAAAGCGCCAGGCCATCATTGAGGAACAATTTGATGATGCAGCTGCACTGAAAGACGAAGAAACACGACTGCTTGCCGAGCTGGCCAAACCCGGTACCAAGGAAGCTGATCGGCACGCCACCCTGACCGATCGCGACGTGGCCGAAACGATTACCCGTATGACCGGCATCCCTCTGGCGACGTTGGTCGGAGAGCAACATCGGCTAGACACCCTCGAAGCAACGCTGGCCACACAGGTGATCGGACAGGACATGGCGGTTAAAGCGGTTGCAGCCGCGGTACGTCGGGCACATGCCCACATCAGTGATCCTCGTCGTCCGCTCGCCTCGTTCCTCTTCATGGGGCCGTCTGGGGTCGGCAAGACAGAACTTGCCCGAGCCCTCGCGACCGAAGTCTTTCAAGATCCGTCCGCTCTCGTCTCGCTCGACATGAGCGAATTTGTCGAAGGATTTTCTGTGAGCAAACTCGTCGGCGCGCCGGCCGGGTATGTCGGCTATCGTGAACCGACCAAGCTGACGGATCGCGTCAAAACGCGGCCGTATTGCTTGGTGCTGTTCGACGAAATCGATAAAGCACATCGCGACGTACACAATCTTTTGCTCCAGATTCTGGAAACAGGCACCCTCGCGGATGCGACCGGCCGCAACGTCAACTTCAAAAATACGATCGTGGTGATGACCACCAATGCCGGAGCAGACAAACTCGAACGAGGCGACATTGGCTTCAACGCTGCCGGAGAAAAGCCCACTCTTCTGACTCACGATCTCCGTCAGGAGCTCGAGGAGTCCTTCCGCCCAGAATTACTCAATCGCATCGATCACACAGCGGTCTTCCAACCTCTCGGGAATGAAACACTCGCCCTGATCGCCAACAAACTCCTGAACGAATTGACCGCCCGACTTGCCCTCGAACGGATTGATCTCAACGTTACCGACGACCTCGGCGCCCACCTCGCCAGTAAAGCCAATCAGAAACTTGGCGCCCGCGATCTACGTCGCCTGATTCAAACTGATCTCGAAAATGCCGTAGCCGACTTCGCCCTCGCTCACAGCCGTCCCCTTTCGCTCTCTGCTAAAGTCAGCCGTGGTACAATTGCGGTCAAGAAGCGTTAAGGATCGCGCCTGATCCCCGACATTGCGTATGGCCGTGGCTCAAGCCTTAGAACGTGACCGCGCCGAGCGCCTGCAAACTTCGCAGGCGCAAGATCGCGTTAATGGTTCACAGCCGATGGACGTAAGCTCCCCACTGCCCACTTCGATCCCTCAAAATCTCTCTGCCCAAGAGCAGTTCGATGCCCAAACCGCCCAGACGCAGGCAAACCAAGGCGCACTCGACACGAATCCAGCTGTCTCTCGCATGAACGACAGCGGGTTTGTCCAAGGGGATGAGTTTGATGAATACACCAAGTTCTTGCAGGAACAAACGCAGAAAATTCGCTCTGCCAGTTCCGTGGCAATGGTCAGTGCACTGCTGCAACAGATCAAGGAACGGGAAGGTTCAATTCTTGACAAGGCCCTCACCGAAGAGCAGCGCGAACAACTGGAAGGATTCCGCATCAAACTTTGGCAATCTGTTCAAACGTCCCTCCCAGCAATAACCGACACGGTCTGGGGCTTGGATTTCGGCCTTTTTTCTTGGATGGCGTTCGGCATCATTCTGTATCGTTTGAATAAAGGGATAAAATACCGAACGAGCGAAGAGCCACTCAACAGCGTGGCAACGATCCTCACCCCGCCAAAAGTTCGATTCCTCACAAAAAACCCGGTCAAAATGACCGAGAACCTTTCGCGTATCGCTACGGACCTTACGGCTCTGGGGGAAGCGATCGTCGGAATTGTTTTTGGGCTCCTCGTCCTCTTCCTCGTCCTCTTCCTGATGTACCTCCTCTACTACTTCTTTGTCGACCCACTCACTGGAGCAACCATACCAGAGGTGCGCCAAGCGGCGTCGGAATTAAACGTCAACCTGATCGATGTGGCCACCGTTAGCGACAACTAACAGATCGTGATAAAATACGCTTATATGTCAGAACGACTTAAGCGTATTTTATTTATCGCCGGTTTCCTTGGAATCATTGTCGTCGTGGCTTATGCCATTTACGCCGTCTTTTTCCGATCCCCGTCCCAGGTCATTACGACACCACCGTCGGTTGAGGAAGAACCAGGCGGCACGAGCGGACTCCCAGGTGCGGGCGAAGGGAGCCCCACAAGACCGACCTCACCTACAACGGGAACGACCGATCTTCCCGTGGCGGAGGTGGCCGATGGCGGCATTACCCAAACGGAACGGTTAACCGCAAGTGAAATCATGGCCGCAACCCTCGCGGGCGATGGCTCGGGCGTCAACTATTACGACCCGGATGACGGAAAATTCTATACCGTCAATAGTGACGGCGAAATAAGCCCTCTCTCAGACGCAACGTTCCCCGACGCCGAAACGATCGTCTTGGACGAAGCGGCCGATACGGTGGTCATTGAATTCCCGGACGGATCAAACATCATTTACGACTTTGAAAGCGAAGACCAAACCACCCTCCCCGCCCACTGGGAAGAGTTTGATTTCTCAAGTACAGGCACAGAGGTCATCGCCAAATCGATCGGCAATGACCCGAATGCGCGAGCGCTGGTCGTCACTTCAACGGACGGAAGCAAGACACAGGTCATCGCCGCTCTTGGCGACAACGCCGACCTCGTCGATGTTGCCTGGTCGCCAAACGATCAGGTCGTCGCCTTTTCTAACACCGGAGGTTCGCAAAGCGGATTCGGCCGCAACATGATCCTCCCCATTGGCAAGAACGACGAAAATTTCAAAGGACTGGTAGTCGAAGGGTTAGCGTTTCATGCGATCTGGTCACCGGATGGCGCCCGAATTCTCTATGACGTCACCGGTCCAACAAGCAGTTATCGGCCGCTGCTGTGGATCGTCGACGGTACTCCAAAAACGATGGGAGACGACCGTCGCTCGCTCGGTCTCAACACCTGGGTTGAAAAATGCACCTTTGCCGACGCTTCAACGATCTACTGCGCCGTGCCCCAATACTTACCAGAAAATGCCGGGCTCCAACCAGCCATAAACACGATCCAAGATTCCATCTACCGCATCGACGTCGATAGCGGAAAGGTTCGGCTGATTGGCGAGCCAGAAGACCGGACCCAGATGTCCAACTTGGCTGTTTCGGCAGACGGTCGTTATTTGTACTACACAGATGAAGACGGCCGCTTGCAACAAATGCGATTGAAATAATATGGCAACCGCTCATGTCTATCGATGGCATATCCTGATCGTACTCGGATTTTTTCTCGTGGTGACGATGATCTTCTTTGCCTTTGCGTCCCGCGATGAAGAGAAGATTCAGATCACCGAGCCGGAACGAATCATGCTCTCCAAACCGACGATCACCTTCATCGATCCGAGCAAAGGGCCGGCAGAAGCAGCGGTGACGATCGTGGAGTTCGGCGATTTTGCCTGCGAGCCATGCGCCAAGATGGCCTCAACGCTCGCTTCGCTCCAACAAAAATTTCCAGAAGATGTTCGTGTCGTTTGGAAAGATTTTCCCAATGAATCGTTGCACACACAGGCAACTCCAGCCGCTCTCGCAGCACGGTGCGCAGGAGCACAGGATGCATTCTGGCCGTACCACGATGAACTCTTTTTGCGTCAATCCCAACAAAACGATCAGACCTATCTGGCGATCGCTCAGGACTTACAATTAGATACCCGAGCGTTCCAAGAATGCTACGCCAGCCAGGAACCGCTCCCGATCGTCAAGAAAACGTTTAACGAAGGTCTCGCCCTTGATCTCAAATCAACTCCCACGCTCTTTATCGGGGAAGAACGCTTTACCGGCGCGACGTCCCTTGCCGACCTCGAAGCGATCGTTCGTTCACTGATCAGTGCTCGTTAGATATGCGATTCTTCATCGTATTGTCACTCCTCTTCCTTCCTCAATCGGTCCTCGCTCAGGAGCCACAGGTTCCCGGAAGCTGTACGTGTGAATACACCGTCAAAGAGTGCAGCTATGATGTCGAAATCAGCGGAAGAAGTGGAACATGCGTAACCAGTAACATCCAGAAGATTGACATGACGGATGAAGGAATCACGGATGAAGCATCTTGTGATGAGACGTGTAGGATTTGGGCCGAGATTGAACAGTCGGAGAACCCCGGAAGCATCTATAAAATTTTTGACAGCACGTACGTCTTCAGTAGTGAAGAGATCACCTCGCAGGCCGCCGAAGCGATTCGCCACACGTACCTTACCCCGGACCTCGCGATCGATATTCCCGGGCTTTCCTTTGGGGATGTTTTGAGTCGCGATGGAAAATTGCAGATCAATTTTCTGGCAGAGTACATTAACGGCGTTTACATCTACTTGCTGGGAGCATCCGCGATCGTAGCGATCGTCATGATCATGATCGGCGGGGTGCAATATATGATCGGCTCCTCGGTTGGCCATGCCGACGCAGCGAAGAAACGCATTCAGAACGCGGCGATCGGATTGATCCTGATTATGGGAGCGTACGTCATCCTTCGCGTAGTCAACCCCGAATTAACAGAGCTCAAATCAATTCAGCTGGTCGAAGTTGAAGCGGTAACGCTCGACCTCGACACTTCAGGGCTTGAAGGAGAAAGCGGGGGCGGATCAGCATCGGATTGTGAGGGAGCCTTTGATTTGGCTCAAGCGTCAGATTCCTGTCCACTCTCCCAGCCGCTCTACTCCCCGAACGGCCAACCATTCTCGTGCAACTACCATTTTCGCGATGCCGACTATGATTGGGAGGAGATGACCGCTGGTTTGGATTTTCCCGCTGCGTGGGGGAGCGAAGTCGTTGCACCAGGTGATGGGACAGTCGAATTTGTCGCTGGCGATGGATCAAATCGTTGTGGAAACTATATTGACGTCAATCTAACAGGCGGCGGACGATTCACGATCTGCCACGTTAAAGCGTTCGCAACGAATCTGGAAGGAAATCCTCCGAACGTAAAGGCCGGAGATGTCATCGGTTACATCGGTGGCCGCTGTTGCGCTACCTCGGCCGAAGACGTTCCACAAGGATGGTCGATGTCTCAGCGCGGTTGGTGTACGGACCAAGGAACAGAATGTGGCAGCCCATATGGCGGCAACACGGACTGTGACTGCCAAAACTGGAAAGCGTCCGGCAATACCTCCGGGCCACACGCCCACGGTTCCCTCTTCTACGGCAGCTCCCGTACGCCGCTGATCGCCTGTTTAGACGAAAATTACACCGATCTCTCGACGGTAGGAGCGGGAGAATCCTCGACCGAAGAGCGCGTCTGCGAAACAAACTCGGATACAGGTCAGATTACCTGCGAATAATCACTTATGTTCCATTGCACCAAGTGTGACGCCCAGCACCTGAAGTGGGCCGGACGGTGCGGGACGTGCGGGGCGTGGGGGACGCTCAGCGAGGAGGACGATGTGCCGACCGGAAAGACAGCGAATCGCGCGGCCGTTGGCAAAGCAACGGTCGTTGATTGGGATACGAAGTCTGTCGGTGGGACCAAACACACTCCGACAGGAATTAGTGAATTAGATCGTGTGCTCGGAGGAGGGGTCGTGCCTGGTGGCATCATCTTGCTCGCAGGCGAACCTGGAATCGGCAAATCGACATTGCTCAGCCAGCTCCTTTCTTCCTCGTTTAAAAATGTCTTACTCTCTTCTGGTGAAGAGTCACCGACGCAGATCCGGATGCGTCTGGAGCGCGTGGGAGCAGCACTGGAACATGTGAAGATGATTGAAGAGACCACTGTCGAAGCGATCGCCGGCGCCGTGGAAAAACTCTCCCCTACTCTTGTGATCGTCGATTCGATTCAAACCTGCTCGACGCAAGACGTTGAGGGATTGCCGGGGTCGCCTTCGCAAGTACGGGCGAGTGCCGTTAAGCTCGTCGAACTTGCCAAACGCAGCGGAACGCCGATCATTATCGTGGGGCAGATCACCAAAGACGGATCTGTGGCTGGGCCAAAAATGCTCGAGCACTTGGTTGACGTCGTGATGACCCTTGAAGGAGATCCAGCGAGCGCCTACCGTATTTTGCGCGCAGAGAAAAATCGATTTGGTTCAACGGATGAAGTCGGGATCTTTGAGATGACGAGCGCTGGACTCGTCGCCGTACCAAATCCTTCAGAACGATTCTTATCCGAACGGACGGCTGGACCAGGATCAGTCGTGACCTGTGTGATGGAAGGCAAACGACCTGTGCTCGTTGAAGTGCAGGCGCTCGTCGATAAAACAAGTTACGGCTACCCTGTCCGTCGCGCATCGGGCTTTGATGTTAATCGATTGCAGTTACTCATCGCCATCGCGAATCGTCACGCTGGAGCGAAACTCGACGAGAGCGATGTCTATGTCAATATCGTCGGAGGGCTGAAGATCAAAGAACCGGCCGTTGATTTGGCTGTGCTCGCGGCGATTCTTTCCGCGAAACGGGAGACGTCATTTAAAGATCAGGTCGTGGTCGGTGAAGTCGGATTGGGCGGGGAGGTCCGGGCAGTTCCTTTTATGGATCGGCGTGCGGCCGAGGTTGTACGGTTTGGGATGCAGCCGTTCACGTCCATCAAACATGTGCGTGATTTGCTGTAGGGGCAAATTCACGAATTATCCTCGCGGCTCTGGGCATCTCAAAAAACTATTTTTTGAACCTTAACCTGGATGTTACCTAATCGTTACCTAGGATTAACCCGATGTTAACCTGACCGATATACCTTCGAAAAAAGTACTTTTCGAGACCCCACGACTACTCAAAGTGCACTCGATGCACATATTCCTCCAATCGAGCACGCACGGCCGGATGCTCCACCAATTCCCCATCCTCTTTTAACAGATCCGCCGCCGCGTTCCGCGCCTTCGAAATAAGCGGCGCATCAAAAATATTTGCGATCTTAAACTCTGGGTAGCCAGACTGCTGCGTGCCATAGAGCTCCCCTGACCCGCGCAATGCCAAATCACGTTCGGCAAGCTCAAACCCATTCTGACAATCGACGAGCGCCTTAAGGCGCTCGTATGTTTTTTCAGGAACAAACCCACTCGGATTTAGATAACAAAACGACGGCTTGTCCGAACGCCCAACACGCCCACGCAGCTGGTGCATTTGAGCTAGTCCAAACCGCTCTGCCCCCTCGATGCACATCACCGTCGCATTCGGCACATCAACGCCAACCTCGATCACCGTGGTCGCCACCAACACGTCTATCTCTCCGCGCTTGAACGCCTGCATGATCGCATCTTTCTCCTCGCTCTTCATCCGCCCATGCAGCATCACACAACGGTACGCCTTCAGCTCCCCTGCTGTGAGCAGCGCGAACAGATCGGTGACGGACTTTGCTGCAACTTCTTCAGAAGAATCGATCAGGGGGCAGACAACAAACGCCTGACGCCCCAGATCAAGCTCACTCCGCACATGCTTGTACATCTCCGCCTCTTTGCCGTACTTCACCAGTCGTGTCGCAATCGGTTTGCGACCCTTCGGAAGTTCATCGAGCACGGATAGATCAAGATCTCCGTAGAGCGTTAGGGCCAGTGTACGCGGAATCGGCGTGGCGGTCATCGACAATAAATGCGGCACACCAACGTTCTCGATCTCTTTCTCTTGTAGCGCCTGCCGCTGGCGCACCCCGAAACGATGCTGTTCATCAACGACAACTAATCCAAGCTTACGAAACTGAATCTTCGTCTCGAGTAAGGCGTGTGTACCAACAACGACATCGGCCAACGGGTCTCCATCGTGCGAACTTGTAATTAACGAAACGTTCAGACCGAGCTTCTCAAATGATCGATCGTGCTGTTCCGCAAGAATCTCCGTTGGTGCCAATACGGCGGTTTGAAATCCACTCTGAGCGGCATTGAACGCCGCGATCGCGGCCACCACCGTCTTTCCTGATCCAACGTCCCCTTCGAGCAGTCGATTCATCGGCTCACCCCGCTCCATATCCTGCATAATCTGCCAAGCCGCTTTGCGCTGTGCTCCGGTTAACTCAAACGGAAGGGACGCCACGAATGTTTTAACCGCATCGATCGACGAAGGGATCGACGGCGCGGTGAGCTTCTTCAACTCAGCCCGTGACTTCAGATGCGTCAACTCGTACAAAAACAGTTCATCAAATTGCAACCGCTTCCTGGCCTCTTCGACCGCCTTAAAAGAATCTGGCAGATGAATCTGCTGGACCGCCTCCACCAAGTCGATCAAATCCTCGCGTTCTTTGACCTCCTCTGGCAACCAGTCTGCGATCGGCACGACCTTCATCGCCCACGCCACAGCCGAACGAATCCGTTTCTGGGTGATTCCGCCGGTCAGCGGATAGATCGGCACGATCCGTCCGGTATGCACCGACTCCCCCGCCCGCTGCAGTTCAAAGGTCGGATTGGTGAACTGCAACCCGCGCGGACCGAGCGTCACCTGCCCAGATAACCTCACTAGGCTTCCGGGATGCAGAGCTTTCATCAAATAGCGTTGATTAAACCAGATCACTTTGACCGATCCATGATCATCACTCAAAACGGCTTCGATTAAGGTCATCCGGCGATGCGGCGTGATGCGCGATGCGATCGACTTTATTACCCCATCGATCGTCACTGTTTCCCCTGCATGCAACTCTGCCGTCGTCACCTTGTGTGACAGATCTTGGTAACGCAAAGGATAATGAGCCAGCAGATCGGCGACAGACAAAACCCCCAGCCGCTTTAAATCAGCGATCGCTTTAGGACCGAGTCCAGGGATTGCACTAAGGGGCAGCATATGGGCGCACAGTAACACGCCAGAAATAAAAAATCACCCGGTGGGTGTTTTTTATTTTGTGGTGCGCCCGGCATGACGCGAACATCGTCGCTCCGCTCCTCTCCATGGGGAAACGTCGTTTCCCCTCTGGCGCTCGCATATGCTCGCTGTCACCCCTTCCTCCGCCGCGGCCTCGCGGGGAAAACTCCCGTTTTCCCCGAACCCCTTTCCCCATTTCGAGTCATGCCGCAAAATAAAAAATCACCCGGTGGGTGTTTTTTATTTTGTGGTGCGCCCGGCATGACTCGAACATGCGACCTTCAGGTCCGCAACCTGACGCTCTATCCAACTGAGCTACGGGCGCTTGTAATGTGAAACCGCACCAAACATTCATTTACTGCGTTGCGGGGCCCCGACGACTTCGTCAACGTACGTTTTGGACGTCTCCTCGTCGCCTCCCCGCGCCTTGTAACTGAACGTTTGGAGCGGTTTCACTCGCTAAGCTTAGAGTTTATACACCCGGTTGAGGAAGTCTGTCAATGATTCCTCGTCCCGCTCAAGATTTTCAACCGCGTACGGTTTCAAGGCGTCACGGACGTCATTTGGATCCATGTCATCGAGGGGAACAGAGGTTAGTGGGATCCACCGACTTTGAAAATCGAGGTAGAGCAATTTGACGCGCGGGGGGTTATAAACGATCGAAAAATTCTTGATCTCCTTCCAGCCATAAAAGTGTCGACCTACCAACACTCCACTCGTCGTAATATGAACGGTGATCTGTTCCGGATCACGCAAATGGGACATGAGGGTGATAATCCCGACCATCAGGATGATCACCGCAAACGGAAAACTGGCGGTCAAAATAGCGTAAAGGAGTAAGGCCACACCGATCGCTCCGGTGAGGACGTACCACCAAACCGAACGATCATGTTTGGCTCCGTCCCAAGTGTCCCAGGAGATAATTGATTTTCCGTAGGAAGGCGTTGTCGTTGTTTCCATAATGGCGGTGGGGGTGAGATTCGAACTCACGGTGAGCTTTCACCCACGACAGTTTTCAAGACTGTTCTCTTAAACCACTCGAGCACCCCACCATCATAGCACAAAATTTGCATGGCGGAGAGGGAGGGATTCGAACCCTCGCGGGCCTTGCGACCCCTAACGATTTAGCAAACCGTCCCCTTCAACCACTTGGGTACCTCTCCATGCGACAGCGATCATAGCCGATTCAGGCCATTTCGTAAAGTCACCGCGGAGCGATAAAAGAGCGGATAAAATTGCGCAAAATCCTTCGTCCATCCCTTTTAGGATCATGAATCGCCGCGAGGAACGCCCCCATCTCCCCTCGCCTCACACGCCCCTCGGCTTCAAGAGCTGGTCGTCGCTGGCGTGCCATACGACGCATCACCGTGGGAGGGATCTCTGGATGAAACTGAACCAACCGAATCTTGTCGCCGATCGAAAAGGCGGCGTACGGGGACTTGGCGGACTTGGCTAATAATCTCCAGGACGGTTGGATCTTCTTCACAATGCAACGGTGACTCACTTGAGCCAAAAACCCTTTTGAAACTCCATGAAATAGAGGATCCTTCTGCCCTGCAGGCGTAAGTTCTGTCTTATCCGTCCCCATATTCCGCCCGTGCTTGTTATAGACCACCTCTTCGCCGAGAGCACGCGCGGTAAACTGCAGCCCGCCGCAAATACCGAGGATCGGTAGATCCGCGCGGATCAGCCGCCGAATGTAGGCGTACGTCTTTTTCATCCACGGTTTCTCTTCGCCCTTGACCGAATTCATCGCCGAACCGCTGATGATCACACCATCAAACCCTTTTGGCTCCGGAAAGACCCCTTTGTACGCCACTACCCGCGTAAGTTCTCCAGGTTTGAGTCCGCCGCTTATGCGGGTCCGCTCTGGAAATGCCGCACCACGATAGATAATCGTTTCAATCGACCTGTACAGCGCCGGGTCATCACCGAGAATATCGAGAAAAAGAATTTTCATAAGAGGAGCGAGGGGAGGAGCGCCTCCCCTCTGATTTTTCCAGGACTATTGTCCCATGATCTGGAGAACGGTGTCGAGCTGCTCGAAGATGTAGGCATCTTCGCGACGGGGCATCGGACGGACTTCGATCGCCAGGCGGCGGCCGTACTTCTTCAGACGAAAGTACCACCAGACCGAGCGCAGGAAGAGCGGGATGTCGAGATCGGCGATCTCGCTGTGCGGGACGAGCCGACCGTTCTGGACCACATCGTGACGCACCAGCTCTTCGCAGTAGTGCTCGAGGTCACGGAAGTGGAGCGGGCCACCATAGCGATCAGGACGATACCCCGCCTTGGACGTGGCGATGTAGTCCCGCCAGAGCGCCTCCTGAGGGTAGTCCTTGAGGAAGTCATCGATACGATCCCCGAGGCGGTTGATGACCCCGATCGCCCGGCTGCGCGGCACACCGACCGTGAACTGCACGGCGGAGCACTTGGTCAGGAGGGTGAGCGCCTCACGGCCGTCGAGATCGAGCCAGGTCGCGTCGCGCTCATCCGGGATGACGAGAAGATCCTCATCGGTGTTGATGATCGGGCGGTGCCACAAACGAGCACCGACCTCTTCCGCCGCCCACTTCAGGTCCCAGATGCCCTGGAAAACTTTGCCCTGACAGCGCTCCCGCGACGTGGCCGGAAGCGTGGCGATCTCGATGTTCTGCCGCCCGAGCTCATAGAGCATCGAGCCGACATGATCATGCACGATCTCGGTCACGAGATTCCCCTTCCGCGTGCGGACCGTCCATTCACGACCGGAGGTCGCGAGAAGCCGGAAGATCTCCTGAGACTTCTCGACCGTGATCGGCTGACCGTCTTCGCCGACAACGCTCGTCTCCACCTCCGCCCCAATCGTCTCGCCGACCTTCATGTCATCACCGGACGCCTCGAACCAACCGCGAAGAAGTTCCTTCGAGTTCATCTTTCACTCCGTGTTTGTTTCGCTGAATGCAAAGCCCCCTCTCTTGCGAGAGGGGGCTGCTTTTATGTTTGCGATGCAACATCAACTCAACCCGCTCTCGAAGAGAGGAGGTTGTGATGGCAGAAATTGCTGATCAAACGCTTCATACAATGCAAGAATAGCACCGAAAAAAATGGGTGTCAAATTTATCCTCTGGCAATCGTAAGTCCTGTGATCGTTGTTCCTGCCGCCTCAAGAGCTGCGGCCGCGGAACGAAACGTCGTGCCGGTCGTATAGACATCATCGACCAGAAGAACGCTCCCAGGAACAGATTGCAAAGAATCACGAAGAGCAAACGCGTTGAAAAACTCCGTCGTATCACGATCTTCGCGATCGGTCTGTGCTTGTGATTCGGTAAAGCGTGTTCTGCGGACGAAAGAAATCATCGGAACTTCAAGCACCCGAGCCACACCTACAGCGATCATCTCTGCTTGATCAAACCCTCGCAGATTGCGCTTTCGTTTATGGAGCGGCACAAAACTGACGGCATCGATCGCAGGAAGCACCGCCGCATAATCCTCGATCGTCCGTTCAGTCAGTCGAAACAGAGCCTGGCGCGCACTCGTAACTCCGTGATACTTCCAGGTCCGCAGTAATCCCTGTAGAACCGGATCATGGTAGGCCCCGACGGAAAAAACGGCATCGCGCCAGATCGGATGAGGGACGTAATTCATTTCACACCAAGAACACAAAACGCTCCCCTCCTTTCTGCACCGCAGGCAATACTCCGGAAAGAGAGCGTTGAGAATTATTGCCAAATGGCGCTGTCGACCAACCATGTGTCCCCCGTTTTAACGAGTTCTAAAACGATCGATTGATAGCGAATGGACGCGTCCTGGACGCTTCCACGCGATTCTTCACGTTGCGTCAAAACAGTAAGTGTCGCTGTCCCGGCTGTGCTTTCCGTCACCTCGACAGACAAGACGCGTGTGGAGACGCCGTAGTAGGTCGTTGCCGAACCCCCCGCACGGGAATCCTCGATGAAATTTTCAAGCTCCGTTTGGTAGCGCGTCGTCGCCAGAGGCAAGATGTCTTCGATATTCGCCAGGTCACTTTCTGATGAATATGATCCGTAACGCTCGACGAAAATCTTCCCGACCGTCGAGAGCGACACTTCCTGCTGGCGTTCTGGAGTGATCGTCGGCTCAGGTTCTGGCGTCGGTGTCTTCGGAGTTGTATCCGTAACCGGCAGCTCTGTCGGCGTCACCGTCGGTTCAGGAGCCGGCTCCGCGCCCGGGCGCGGCAAAAAGATGATGATCAAAATAAGAGCGATAAGCACGAGGACGCCGGCGATAATCGCTTTGGCACGATTTGAGACTGTCATACGTTATGCTGTTGGTGGTTGAGGGGTTGATTCCGTTGTTGGGGCTGATGCCGGTTCATCAGAAACGACTTCGTCCTCTGGCCCAGCCGCTTCGGCTAACGCCGCCTCAAACTCTTTTTTAGATTCCTCAATCTGCAGTAATTGCCGCGGGTCGGTCGTGATGATCTGATCTTCTGCGTAGGAGGCAACGATCTTGATCGCCGCGTGATTGCGTCCGGCAAAGAAGATCCCTTCCCCAACGCCGGATTCCATCAGCAAGAACTTTTCTCCGTCCGTCAGGTTGAACGTTTTTTGAATCAGATCTACCGACGCCGGAGATTGTTTCATCAAAATCTGCATCTGCGAGTTGGTGACAATCGCCTGTCCGTACGGTGAGCCTAAGAAATCATTCACATCCTGAGTGATCGTTGTGACTCCAAGATAATATTTGCGGCAGCGTTTGACCAGAGCAAAAATAAACTTAGCTGAATCTTCGTGCTGCATCAACCACCAGGCTTCATCAATCACCAAAATGCGCTTCTTGCGTTCCGAACGCACCACGTTCCAAATGTAGTTGACGATCGTATAGATGGCGATCGGACGCAGCTCGTCTTCCAAATCGCGGACCGAAAAGACAACAAGCTGATTGCGGGTTTCGACCGTAGTTGGCGAGTTGAGTAACCCAGCGAACGTTCCGTCCGTATATTTATTCAGACGCGCAACGAGCTGATTGGCCCCTTCCATCCCTTCAAGCACATCGATCAAATCTTGCAAAATTGGCGGCTCAACCACGGAAAGATCGCGGGTATCCGCGGTGATGTCGCGCTTGGCGTACGCTTCGAGCAACGCCCGGTCGAGAATCGAATCTTCTTCTGGCGTAAATCCAAGCTTGCCCTGCTCACCCGAAGGCAGACCGATCATGATGCGCAACAGCCCCTTGATGGTGATAACCGCGCTGCGAATGATATCTTCAGATTTCGTCTCTTCCCCTTTCGCACGCGGCAGGTCGAACGGATTGATCTTCGATTCTGAAGCGAGTGAAATGTTGATGTAACTTCCGCCAACCGCGTCCGAAAGATGCTTGTATTCCATTTCCGGATCGATAATCAAGACGTCACACCCCATCATCATCGAGCGCAGTACTTCGAGTTTCACCGTGTACGACTTCCCTGCACCAGAGGTCGCAAAAACACAGGCGTTGGCGTTCGGCAACGAAAAACGGTCGAAGAGAATGAGCGAGTTGTTATGACGATTGATCCCGTACAAAATCCCATGATCGCTCGTTAAGTCCGCCGAAATGAACGGAAAGGACGAAGCGATCGGGCTGGTGTTCATGTTGAAGGTGATCGTCAATTCGTCGTTGCCAAGCGGCATCGTCGAGTTGAACCCTTGCTCGCTCTGATAATAACCGGTCTTGGTGTAAATCAACTTCGAACCGAACTGCGATTCAATCTGCTTGGAAAGGTTATCCAGTTCATCCTTGTTTTTGGCGTAAATGGAAACGTAAAAAGCAAACTGGAAAAAATGCTCGACCCCCTGCGTCAGATTATCGCGTAACGATTCAATGTCGCGCAACGCCGTTTCGCGCATCGGATCGCGCGGCATCCCTTTTTCTGAGTCCGCCACGATCGTCGCTTCGAGAATACCGACCTTCTTTTTCAACTGCTTCAAAATAATCGGCGCCGGCACGGGATAAAAGAACATCCCGATATCGAGCGTGGCGTTGAAATTAATGATCGGTGCAGACCAGCCCACCCCAACGTAGCGCGGATAGTTGACGACAAACATCGTCCGCACATACGTGTCGCCGAGCCGAACATATTCCGGGGTGACTTCAAAACTCGCCGGAGCGATCAGATCCTTAATCGAAACGACCCCGCGGCGATAGATCCGCTCTTCTTCCAGCGCCACCCGTTCTTGCGCCGCGCGCAACTCTTCCGCAGAAGGCGGTTTCACCGGCGCCGGCGGCCGAATCTCTTTGGGAAAATCTAATTTGCCAATTTCAATCGCCATACTATGATAAATACGAAATCCGAATATCGAAATTCGAAATTTTCTGATTTTCTCCTTCAGATGTTCCGATTGTTTCGTACTTCGTATTTTGTATTTCGAATTTCATACTAGAG
Source organism: uncultured Parcubacteria group bacterium (assembly GCA_947084965.1). Classification (GTDB taxonomy): domain Bacteria; phylum Patescibacteriota; class Patescibacteriia; order UBA9934; family CAMTUG01; genus CAMTUG01. The sequence goes on along the minus strand of CAMTUG010000001.1, from coordinate 101,010 downwards.
ACTTACTGCACCCGAATCTTCGACCCGCAATTTATTGACGTCTTCCAATTTTTGTACTTCGGCCTGCTCAGGATTGTACACCGAATAATAGAGTTCAATCAGCCCCTGGGTATCGAGCCGCACGGACTGCAAACTCATCGAACCGAGCCCACTTTGAATGAGAGATAGGCGCTGATCTAATTCGCGCTTGCGCTCTTCAAGCTGCTTCCGCTTGAGTTTGAAAAGTTTCGCTGGGGAAAATGCTTCCCCCACCCGCGACAAAAACTTTTTCTTGCTGTTGGTCACCGGGTCATAGGGAACGACGACGAAGAAACGCTTGGTCATGATCTCCCCAAGGGTGACGAGCTGGGTGATGAAACCGATATATTCCTGGATCTGCGTTTTCAGCAACTCATTTGTTTGATTGCGCCACTGTTCGCGCATCTCCTCAATATACTTATCAATGTTCATTTTGCGCGACTGCACCACGATCTGAATTGGATATTCGATCCCGTTCAAGAAGGACATGTATGCCTGAATAATCGCCTGCTGTTCATCGTGCGACTTCAACGCAAAGTTAAGCGAAGAGACGATCAACACCCCGCGAACCGTGCCGTCCTTCAACAGCACCATGTCATCGCGGATTTCGGCGATATCCAAATACCGCTGGGTCGCTGGACCCGGCTTCGGTTTTGCTAAGGTGTTCTTATCTTTGGCCATACCGCTCGCTATAAATACGAAATTCGAATATCGAAATCCGAAACAAATTCGAATCGGAAAGAGGAAATTTTGAAACTTTCCCTTTCTGATTTTCCGATTGTTTCGTACTTCGTATTTCGAATTTCATACTATTCCTCTGGATTGTAAACCCCACCTGTGTTGACGACGAGGGACAGCTCAGACAAACGGCTCGAAGTAAGCGCAGCCTTACGGACCGGTGGTGGCGGTGGCGGGGCTGCTTCTTCTGTAATAAAACTACGCACCTCGCCGTCGGTCAGGTGCTTATCCCACACCCGAATCCCCGGTTTACGAAGCGTCTGTACGATATTCAGAAGAGCATAATGAAACGGCTGGCCGTTAATCTTCACAAAAGCGAACACCCCACCGATGATGATCACCGGAATCCCCACCATCATAAACTTTCCAAAGGTGAGGAGCTTATAGAGCAAGGCGTCCGTTAGCAGCACCAGGAGCAAAATCACAAACTGCCGCACCGAAAGCGGTCCTAAAATTTTATCCTCGACATCGATAAATTGAGGGACGACAAATTGATCAGGCATGAAGGAAGTATAGCACTAAAAGTGGAGTCCTGCATTCAATTTCACGATCGCCCGAAGCTCTTCTGGGGTCAGCGCCTCCTTCCCCGCCGCTTTCCAGGCGGCCGATACATCAACGACGGACTTTCCTGTCGTGAGAACGTCTTGGGACATGGCGATATACAGCTTGTTGACCGGCGAAGATTGCCAGGCCTGAACCCCCTCCACCCGCTTTTCGTAGGATTGTTGAGTCAAAAGGCCGATAATATCTTGAACTTTAAGCGCCGCTTGTTCAGGATCACTCGAAAGACGGCGAAAGTCGACAGGGGTCATCATCTGGAGTTCCTGAACGGGGCCAGCGAGCTTGGGTGCATATTTCACGTCTGCCACAGGCGGACGATCTGCTCCTCCGGCTGGGGCAACAGACGGGGTGGAGAGTTTCGGCATGACCGGGGCCGGACGCGGAGCCGCGCTGGTCATGACCGCTTTGGCCGCAGCATCCACACGCCTTTCATGAGCACTCAAATCGGCCATTTTGGGAACAGCAGCAGAAACACGAGCAGAAGCTGGGGCTGCCGACTCCACCGCACCGATCGGCGCCTTGCCCGTCATCGCCGCATAGCGCTTGGCTAGCACCTCGCCTTCTCGTTGCGCCAAGACTTCGCGCTGACTGAGCTGCTTCTGACGATCATCGATGTACGTTGACTTGGCTTGATTAGCAACGGCTTGATGTGCACCTGATCGCTCGGCAACGGCAGATTCGATGATCGTCGCCACCTGAGCAGCCTGCTCAGGACTCAACGCGAGACCGTTCTTATCGATCGGCGAAACAAGCAGATCTTTTGTCTGTGCCAACGTGCGCAAATCACGCAAACGTGCCGTGACGACATTCTTCAAGCGTGTGTTCAAATCTGAGGACGGAAAGGAGAGATTAATCTTTGCAAGAACATCTGCAACAAACGTATCGATTCCGTTTGGCACTACGGCTGGTGCCACCCGCACCTCCGTTTTCTCCTCTTCTTTCCTCTCCCCTCTTTCCTCTTTCCTGTCTTCTGTACTCATTTCTTCTACATCCACCGACTTCTTCCGCTCGTCGATCACTGTGATGACCTTTCTCGCCTGCTCTTCGGACAAGTTCAATCCACCGACCTTGTCAGATCGTCCCATCATGGCGACCGCCTGATCGGCCGTGCGCACTCCGCGGGCAAACGAAACGAGAATAAACTCCAGTCGACTCTGCAAAGCCGGATCAGGCAGACGCAAATTCAAGCCGTTCAACGTTTCACGAACAAAACTCTCCGCACTCACTTTGCGTTTTTCTACCCGCTCGGCCGGATACTCCGCAACGGTTCCCCCAAGACGAGCGAGCTCTTCAGGGACCCCTGGCGTAAAGGCCTCAAGCGGGAGCAATCGCGAGCCGATCAAGTCGCGAGCCACGATCTTTGCTTTTTCTGGATCGAGCTTCGTCAAATCCGCGACTTTAGAATACACATCCTGTAAGCGCACGTTTTTTAGAAGGACATCTTCAGCGATAAGTAATAGATCAAACGCCATGTCCTCCGTGATCCCGTGCGTCACAAGTTTAGCCGTGGCCGCTTCCTGCTTTGACAGATCAAAAAAGAAGTCGGAAACGGCTTTTGGCAACTGTTGATATTGTTCCAGCCGTGTCGGCATACCCCCCATTAAGTAAAGCTGGAATGTTTGAAAAACTTGATGAGATGTCGGTGCGCGGGGCAGCCATCCTCTGAGGCGTACACACTACGTACGACGAAGAGGTGGCAGGGCCCCGCAAACCGGCAGATCGCGAGTTTTTTAAACATTCCCTAAATGTTCATGCGTTTTTTGGCACTGATCAACTGCGCCAGTTTCTGTGCCACCACGGCGTCGCCAGATGCATCCGCGCGTAATGCGCGCTCGAGTGAATTGATCGCCGCAATCAAACCGGCCTGTTCAACTTGCGAACCGGCATTCAACACGCGCTGGCTGAGCGTTGGGACGTTGACGTTCTTCATCGCCTGGGCGACCGCCGCCCCAAGCGGTCCAGCAAAATTCTCCGCCTTCAAGGCATCGCCAAGGTTAACCACGATCTCTGGCTTCTCAGAGATAGCCGCAATAAGCGCCGCTTGCGATTCTGGACTGCTGAAAGTTCTCGTATCACGATTGTAGCCAACAGACCCGGCACCAAGCCCCGCTTCCAACCGTCGGGCTGCGTTCGGAGCAAGTTCCTCCGCTCGCAGGTCAACGTCTGGCTGAGCGTCGGAGATCTCCTGGTCGCGAGCGTCGAGAGCATTGTTGAGCGCCTCAGCCATCTTTGGATCTTTGGCGAGTAGATTTTTATTCTCTGGGGTAAGATTTTCCGAATCTAGCAATTCTTCGACGTTCGAAACGTTCACGGAACCGGCAATCGCCGCACCGCGGACCGGATCTTCAAGCGCAGCTTTGAGAAGACCAGGCTGCGCATTTTCCATGAATGTCTTGGCAACGTTCGGATTGCTCAGCATCACGTCATTCAAAGCCCCAGGCACAGCAAACTTCCCGTCCGCCCCCGGCTTTAGCGCCGCAATCCTTGCAGCCAAATCTGCAATCGCCGCCGTTAATGCTGGATCGCCAGCCGCAGTGCCGCGCGGAATCCCGGCCACGGCCGCAGCGGAGGAGAAGAGCTCCCCACGCGACTGCGCTTCGCGATTAGCCAAAACTCCCTGCAGCGCAAGTTTTTGTTCTGGCTTTCCGCGTGTTTCCATCCATTCCATAACGTTCTTGTCCGGCTCGCCACGGATCCCTTTTGTCTCTTGCATCGCCGCGATGAAATCCTGATCCTGAAACGCTTGTGATTCGATCTTCAGAAGATCACCCGGCGTCTGAGCCATAACGCCAAGCTGGCCTTTGATCTTGTTTTTGCGCGCTTCGCGGTACGAGGCCTCGTCGGCAAAGTCTTCGCGCTTGACTTCTTCCCCAGCGATCTGTGGCGCCATCATCAAAGCATTCTTACCAAACTTGTCCTTAATGTCATCAGGCAATTCGCCGGAAATGTCGTGGTACGTGCGACCAAATTCCAAAACTTCGTCCGGTGAAAGGGATTGAAGTTTCTTCTTGCTGTTGAGAAGCGCAATAGCGGCGTCCTGTTTACGGAGTTTGTCCATTTCACCCATAAAGGCCGAATCTGGGGTACGGGCCACAGACATGAGATCGGCTTTGCCAAGCCCAGCGTTCGCTTTGGCCGCTTCGGCACGCTCGTGTTCTTTTTCTGACGCTACACCGGCGTTAATTGAAAGACCGGCGTTACGCACTCCGCGCCCAATACCGCCGATGACCGGGATAGCGGCCATCCGCTGTCCGATTCCTGCCAACGTGCCGCCGGTCCATTGACGAACCCCGTGCTGAACCGCGATTGGTGTGGCAGCCAACCCGACTTTTTTCGCCGCGCCCGCAGCCGCAAGCGGAGCGGTGGCGGTCATGCGACCCATGGTGCGGGCGAGGCCAGGGATGGAAGCGATCCCACCAGAGGCGATCTTCCCCGCCTGCGAACCGATCGCACTGGCCGATGATTGCGAAACTTCAATCCCAGCAAACAACAACGCCACCGCAATAATCAGCGAGGTCATATTCTCAGCTTCGAATGCGGCGGTGATCAAACCGGTCGTCTGTGTCTCTGTTTCATTCGCGTTCGACGTATCAAACCCCTGTGTTTCAGCAAGATTCCCTGCACTGGCCGCAGCGAGCGCTAGCCATATGAAGAACGTCAAAATCGGTCCGAGAGTCACCGCACCGGTAAACCGCTTCCACCAATCGGCGTAATGCCCGCCAGCCGGACCGATAACCCCTTTTGCTCCGCCGAGGAAAAAGGTGAGCGGAGCCATAATAATCAAACACCACAAAATCACGATCCGGAACGCCAGCAACCCAGAAAGAACGACCATCGAAGCCAAAATGACAAAGGTCAAGATGAGCGTCAAAAACGAGGCGATCAAAAAATCAAACGTTTGCATCCCTGAGCCGTTATCGACCCCGCTCGCCACCGCCACTTCACTGAACTTAAATAGTTCGTCGAGGCCAAAAAGCTGGATAAAATTTCCACCCGCCACATTTTGGATCGCGTTCACAAAGGTGATCATCACCACCTGGCCAAAGTCGATCAAGACCCCGGCGATCGTGCGAGAAAAGTTGATGACCACGGCCATGATGAGAAGACGTGGAACTTGCGTCTTCCAATCCGCACGACCAAGACCGAGGATCGTTTGGAAGGCGATCAAAAGCAGGACGACGACGAAGAACATGTTGACCAAGTCGCGCACCACTACCCACCCCTGGGCCACAATCGGCGAAGTGGAAAATTCGTTGTAACGCATGATCGGGATCAGAACGACGTCGATCAAAAGGACGATCAGTTTAACAACACCGATGGCGATATAGGACATGAGCCGAGCGATCCACAAAGCAAAGCGTTCAAAGGTGTCGAGACCGCCGCCCCCCGCACCACCGTCTTGACCAAACGCCGGCACAACAACCAGCATGATCGTCAAAACGCAAAACACCCCGACGACCTCTCGTTTGTGGCCGCGGAGCCAATTCAGAGCACGCTCGACGTGCACCTTAAGCGCTTGCATATCGGTAAAAGTATAACACAGATGACCAACTTTTTCGTGTGTATAAGGTGGATCATCTTTGAGATCACAATTTGTGATCTCAAGTTTTGAAGCCGATTTCTGGTTCCGGCTTCTCCTCTTCAGTCAGAAGACGATTCAGAGCATCGAAAACTGAACGCAACTCGCCGTCATAACGCAATTCAAGTGCTTCGATTTTCATCTGCAAATCATCATTACTAAGCACAAAGTCACGCAGAGCAATAAATGCCCGAATGATCTGAATATTGACCTGCACCGCCTTTTCACTTCGCAAAACACTCGATAACATGGCGATTCCGTATTCAGAAAAAACCATGTGGCCATATCTGGCTCCACCTCGACCGTTTGAGATCACAATTTGTGATCTCAAAGATTTTAGCTCAACTGAGCTTAGTTCAAACATAAAGTCTTCCGGAAAACGTTCGATATTGCGACGCACGGCTTGGTTTAGGGATCTTGTCTCTACACCATAAAGGATAGCCAGATCAGAATCTAACATAACCTTTTTTCCCCGAATGAGATAAATATTTTGATAGATACGTTCGATGGGAATATTCGTTTCCATATTTTAGAATCATTCTGACTGCGTAACTTGAGGTCACAAATTGTGACCTCAGGTTTTGACGCTCAAACTAGTTCAGTTTCGTAAGCGAAGGTGGGCGGATGGAGTAGCCATCCGCCCCCTGTCGATTGATGTTGTTGCTACGGGACGGTGAAGTAGCCGTCCCCGCCGGTCATGCAGGGGTCGCTGGCCCAGGACGCGGCGCTCCACGGCGCGGTCGTCACGCTGACGCTCGCCGAGTCCACGGTCACACTCCCCTGCCAGTCGATCGACGCGCACACGTTGTTGTACGCCGCCCACTCGACCGTCCCGGATCCGCCGCGCTCGATGAACCAACCGTTCACCTTGATCGTCTCTCCTGAGACAGCGGTGACCGTTTCGCACATCGTCGTGTCGCCGGAAGCGGCGGTGTCAGCCGGACTCGTATCCCAGTGGGTGAAGAATCCTCCGTCGAGGTAGAGCTCCCCGCCAGACATCGTCACCCCGGGGGCGTAGCAGATCTCGACCTCCGCGTCGGTGGCGGTTCCGGTGTCGACCGTCGGCTCTCCGGTGTCCCCGCTGCTGTTCGAGTCGCCGGTATCGATCTCGATCGTGTACCCCGGCGGAATCCGCGGCCGCACGTAGCAGTGCCGCCCGCCGTTGGCACTCTCGAGCACGGTCTCGATGTCGATCACCTCGGCGCCGTAGACCATGTAGAGCGTGCCGTTCATGCGGTAGCTCCCGTCGTTCTCGATCTCGCAGGAGTAGCGGTCGCCCATCCCGTCGGTGTAGGTGACGTAGAAGTCGAAGACTCCACCGTCCTCGAACGCCATGGTCGTCCACCAGAGCGCCGTGTCCCCGTTCTCGCTCGCCAGCTCGCGCTCGGCGTAGAGGGTGTTCCCCTCAGCGTCGATCGCGGTCCCGGTGAGGGTGATGTGCTCCGCTTCGTAGCCATCGGGCGGCAGGAACACGAGCCCGAACTCCCCGTCCTCGATCTCCCCCTCGAGCATCGACGACGGATCCACAGCCTCGGTCTCGTTCTCCTCCTCGCTCGCGGTGTCCTCGCTCCCGCCGACGTTGGCCGGGTTGGTCGTTTCGCACGCCTCGAGGAGGTCGTGGTCGAGGCACCAGATGTCGGCCGCACAGCTCCCGACCGCGCCGACGATCTCCTCGATCGTCCCGTCGTCGATCGTGGTGATCGGCCGCTCACCCCAGCCGAGCTTCAGGAGCACGTCCCAGGATTCGATCGGCATCGCCACCCCTTCCGAGATGACGTAGACGTCGCTCTCCGAGCTCTCCTTGACCAGCTCGCCCTCGTGGAGCGTCACCGTCCCGTCCGCGCTCGTGTACGCGGTCGGCACCTCGTCCGCCGTGGCCACGTCATCCCCCTGGTCGTAGCAGTTCAGCTCCGTGCCGGAGATGAGCGCCACGTCCTCGAAGGAGTAGCCGAGCGACCAGAAGACGTCCTGATCGGTGATCCACCGCTTGGTGCCGTTCTCGATCAGGAAGACCTCCTCGTCCCACGGGGTCTTGACCAAGGACCCGTTGGGGTGCCAGGTCGGGGTCGTGAGGAGCGAGCGGTAGCGGTGCCCGCCGCCTTCGAGGTCGCAGATCATCTCCTCGCTGGTGTAGACCTCGCCCTCCTCCCCGGCGGTCACGTCGTCGACCAGGTAGCTGACCTTGATCGAGGTCGCCCGCTCACCGGGGCTCGCCGCATCGCCGGAGTGCAGACCGAAGTGGACGTGGTCGCCCGAGCAGTAGCCCGTGCACCCTTCCGTCCCGACGATCTGCCCGGCCGCCACCTCGACCCCGTCCTCGACGTAGATGTCCGAGAGGTGTCCGAGGATGACGTAGGTCCCGTCGTCGCGGTCGATGTTGACGTGGTAGCCGAAGTTCTTGGACGCCGAGTCCATGTGGACGTAGGCCACCCCGCCGACCGGGGCGTAGACGAGGTCGACGCTGTCGTTCGGGGTGTCGAGGTCGATGTCGTACTCGGTCGACTCGCTCGCGTGGCTGTACTCCCCATGCGCCCCCTGGGTGCAGAGCGCCTCGTAGCCCGCCTCGAACGGCAGATCGATGATGTCGCCTTCGTGGCCGCCGATCTCGGCCAGACGCATCTCTTCCTGCCACTGTTCGAACGGATCCGAGCAGCCGGTGAGGCTCGTGAGCATCGTGATCATCCCGAGGATGAAGACGATGATGTGGGTGTAAAGAAGCCTGGTGAGGCGCATGGCGCCCTCCTTTATTGTCTCGTGTTGACGAGAGTACCGATGAACCGTTCATCGCCCCTCCCGCGCCGGGCTAGTACTTTCCCAGCGTCGGGAGATCGGTGAAACCGGACAGAAATGTGTGTTGAAGCCCCGGGGCCGCGCGCCGCTCAAGTCCCCCCGTAATTAACCGCCTGAGTGATCACGCTGGAACCAGATACTGTCAGAACATTTCAAATCTCATGATTCGACTGTATCGCAAAAATCGCTTTTTGTCAACACTTTTTGGCTAAAATTAGCAAACTTTTTGTTAATACTTTCTGACAACCCTATTCAAAAAAATCCATCTCACCCGCGCTAAATCAAACAAAAAGTGATGTCAAAAGTTTCTGACAATGATTTCAAAAAATGTGGATAAACGTTACAGTACCGATATATGATAAAGAAAGCCGGCGCGATCGTCCGAAACACAAAAGGCGAAATCCTTCTCGTCTACCGCCAAGGAACCGAAGACTGGTCCTTTCCGAAAGGACATATCGAATCTGGCGAAACGGCGACGCAGGCGGCGGTGCGGGAGATTAGGGAAGAAACAGGACTTGATACCACGATCATCAGGTCGCTCCCCGATCATTTCTATCTCTCTCCGTTTGAGGGCGAAGTAACGACAGCAATGTTTCTCGCCGAGCCGCTTAACCCAAAGCAAGATCTGCGTATTGAACATGAAGGCGATGCCCTGCGCTGGGTGCCTGTTGATGATGTGACAAAAACAATAAGTCACGAAAACTTGCAAACGTATTTTCAAAAATGCCTCGACGAAGAGAGTTTATAGGAGACATTGACGCGTCGCGTTATTTGTGGTTGTCTGTCCGATGATCGGGACCTTAAACCTGAGCGCTTTAAACAAACCGTTTAGCTTCGAGAGTCCTGATCGTACACATTCGTTCCCTGGAGACCCCATGCACCTCATCACCCTCATCCTCCTCGCCGCCTGCACCGACACCACCTCGACGAGCAAGGACACGAGCACCCCGCCCGCGATCAACAACATGACGGTGACCATCACCGCCACGATCAACTTCGCCGACTGGAACGATGACATGACCGAGGTCATCGAAGACCTCCAGGAAGTGGAAGGCGTCACCTACGCGATCGCTGGCACCGACATCACCGGCACCACCCCAGACACCATCGACGGCCTCGACCCCCAGGACTACACCGTGACCTTCGCCTTCACCAGCGACGAGGGCGCGACGTACTTCGGTCAGGCACCGATCGACGTCGGCGAGACCGCCGAACTGTCCACCGAGCTCTGTCTGGACCTGACGGATGAGTGGGTATGTCAGAACACGTACGACGGAACCGAGTACCCAAGCTGGGAGAACTACATCGAGGTCTCTGATGACTGTCATGTCGAGTCAGGGATGGACACCGAGATCATGCTGGACGGCCACCACTTCTCCTCCGAGGACTACGACGGCATCGTGTCCCTGGACGGCTCAGTGATCACCCTCAACGTCTACGGGAACACCGGTGCCCAATACGGGACCGTGACCTGCCGCCGCTGATCGGGCCACAACTTCTTCCGCCACGGATACTTCCCCGAGGCGCGCGCACGACCACCATGCACACTCCATGGTGGTCAACGCTTTTTATGCGAACCTTGCAGAAACCACCTGATTATGTGTCGCAAAACTTTTAGCAGAAATTGGCTAAAATATGCACTTATCCACCGCCCACACCTTGACGCATTGACTATTCCCCTATTTCATGGTACGTTGATTTTGAGTCATCAGGTTGATCGCCCTCTCGAAACTGCTCGGATTATCGTCAATCCTAGCGGAAACTCTAAGAAAGTGAGATTTCCGGAGCAATTTCGAGAGAGCTGATCCCTGAAAGACAGTTCCTTGATCCCCCGAGGATCCCTGGCCAGCCGAGTATCTCTTTTACCGGCCAACGGAAACTCACCCACCCGCCGAAAGGCAACACAGGAGGAAGCCATGCGCTTCATCGCCCTCGTGTTCCTCGCCGCGTGCGGCGGGGACATCACCGATCCGACCGTCACCGACGGCCGCGATCTCGACACCAACCCCGACAACACCGACGGCACCGAGGAGACCGTCAACGACGTGCTCGCCGCCGCGAGCCTCAACACCTACGAGGCCAACGACGACTTCACCGAGTTCACCCTCGTCGACACCGAGGAGATCAGCGCCGACTACGCGATCGACGGCGTCCAGACCGGCCGCAAGACGATCGACTACATCGACGGCCTCTCCCCCGAGATCCACACCGCCGCGTACACCTACAGCGCGAACGGCGTGAACTACCTCGGCTACGGGTCGAACGACGTCAGCGAGATCGCCGACCTGTCCGGCAACCTCTGCGCCGACTTGTCCGGGACCTGGGACTGCTCGAGCGAGTCGGGCGCCACGGTGTACAACGGGGTCACGGCCGAGATCAACAACGGCTGTGCTCTCCAGATGGAAGGCATCGCGGTCGGCAACAACACGGCGACGATCAACGGCAACTTCGTCGAGTTCACCCACCAGGACGGCTACATCAAGCTCATCCTCGAGGGCACCGACACGCTGACCGGCCGGGTCGTCAACACCGACGGGGGTGCGAACTACCGCTACACCTGCACCCGCCTCTGATCGGGCCACAACTTCTTCCGCCGAGGACACATCCCCGGCGCGCGCACGACCACCATGTACACTCCATGGTGGTCAACGCTTTTTAGTTGATATTTTAATAGGCGGGGCACAGTGGCTCCCGCCTATTAAAATTGCCCAAATATCTATGGCTCAACGATGATCAGTCCTTCGTAATAGACCCAGGGATCCCATGCTGTCATATCTGCATTCGGGTAGTCTAAATTACACTCATCAGTACTATCATTAGTCATAATTTCCCCATCCCCATCATAACAGCTCTCCCCATCCGTCCCACACACCCCTGTGCACCAACCCCAGTTGTCGCGAACGTGGACACGCGGCTGGAAGATACAGACATCTTCGCTGTAGCCGGAGTCACCACCACGACATGGAGATTCTTCCAAGTTACCTGAGTCATTAGTGGAACAGACAGGGAGCGTTTCCACGAGTGCCATGGAACAGGTGTAGACATTGGTGGTATTGAAGTAGTTTGGTTCACAGGCTTCGGCGGTTTCGCCCCAGTTCGTTTCCTGCTCGCACCAATGGTTGTTGCTGTCGTTTAACCCACGGCGGTTCTTGTAGTAATTATCGTCGGTCAACGAACCGGACATGGTATCGCGCTGATCCTGCCAGTCAACGATCACACGACGAATCGGCATCTGGTTGGCGTTCGCTTCGACGAAGAACTTCACGTCAGCGAAGAATTGGCCGCCATCACCGGTTAAGTCGCTGTCGTCTTGGCCGTTAACGCTGAAGGTATCTTCGACCCCTTCACGGCAGTACTGATCGACACACGTTTCACCGACCGCACGCACAACAGGCGCAGTCGGATTACCATCTTCGATATTACTGTCCCCAGAGTCCGTGATGTCCCACAGGCCGGATGATTCTGCAAGAGTACTGTACGACCCGATCGATTCAAAGTCGTCATCATCGTCCAATCCTTGATCAAACCTCGACCAGGTATTAGCGAAGGCAAAAATTTCGGAGATGGCGTTTTCCCAAGCCGTACTCGGGGAGATCAGGCCGAAGAGAACCTGATCTGGGCGCAGATTTTCACTGTCGCTAACCATGATGTACCCTCCCGTTTCCCCGTCAAAGTCGTCGTAAGCGCGGCCCTGGTTGAGGCCATCCGAGATCAATGAGCCAGAACCACATGATCCACTCACGTTCGGCAAATAGATGTCATCATAGCCGTCACCGTCAATGTCACCAAGACAGCTAAGCGGACGGGCTGGGTTCGGATCAATCTCTTCGTTCAAATAGGTCGGAGATACCGAGACACCGAACGGATTTTCCACCGTATCCATCGTGAAGGCGAGCGAAGCGGACGAGAACTGATCGATCGCATACGCGCGACCATCAAAGAGCACGCGGTCGGTCCAGGCTCTGTTTTCTGTCGTCGAAGCGACCTGGACAATCGAAGAACACCCTGGATAAACGACAGTGCCAAATGTCAGGTCGTGGTAACTATTCTCCACTTCCGAAACGAGGTCACGATTATCATAGTTTCCATCAGCACAAACTGCCGCTTCGCGGCTCGGGCCGCTGCTGTTTGAACAGGTGTAGTACGAACCGCTAAGTAAGTTATCCGGTGTCGGGATTAAGTACGGATTATTCTTAGTCGATAAGTAGTCGACTCCTTCTAATACACAATCAGAATAGTACTCGTACAGTGTATCGAATTCATCCGGCTGGGCCTCAATCTTATAGACATCGTTCCCGAGTGATAACGATGAAGCTACGGTCTCCATCTGACCCCACGTTCCGTTAATGTCCCAGACATCATCGTAATCCCAGTCGCTTTCTTTTACCTCATTTAAGGCAGCTCCGAAGTCATTAAGCAGGTCGTCATCTGGAATGTCGCAAAGATCTCCTTCGTCGATCCCTTCTGTATGTACCGAACCTTCAGGGACACAGAAGTAGGGATGATCGTTTGAATCATCAGCAGCGTCCGCCATGCAGGTATCTACGGCTGAATTTCCACTCGAGGAGGCATACGGGTCATCAAAATCACCGTCCGTTTTACCATCCGAATCGATACAGCGGCCGATCACAGCGAACATACCGTCCGGACAAACGGCGTTTCCGTCCCCGCGGAGCAAGTCACCCCAGTAAGGATCTTCCGTACTACTTACATAGTTACAATCTTGACCACCAGACGAAGTTTCGTGCTGGGCACAACCGATCGACGAAGTCGGAACATCCATGTACAGATCGATGTCGCCGCAGTAGAAGGTGTCTTCGAGTGGATATCCCGCTTCGGTCGCTTTGCCGTAAATGTCCGTCGCGCCCGCTGGACGATCGACGGGGAGCCAGGTCAGACACGGTGCTTCCCCGGTCTGACCGTTTAGGGTGAGCGACGTGTCACGCTCTAAGCAGTAACCCTCAAGCCCAATCATCGTTTGTTGGGAAGAAAGGCGCGTGCAAACTCCTGACCCCTCTGAACACAATTCTGTCTGAATAACATCATCAATAACCATCGCTCCACCGGCGGTGGCATCACATTCGCCACCATCATACAACCCACCAACGCACTTATAGGTCGGGATCGCGTCTGAGGCCTGATCGTAATACCACGTTTTCCCCGTGCCATACTCAACCACATCGTAGTTACAGAGACATTCTTCGCCGCCCGCACACAAATTGACATCTTCAAAGGTCGACAGCGTCGTGATCGCGTTTTCATCACCATCTGGGGTGGCGTCGGTCGCCCCGTCGGCGTTTTGCCAGATCGTTACTACTTCATTTGGGAACGGAGCGGAACTTTCTGGCCACCCTCGACAATCAAGAGCTTCGGCCAGATCGTAATCAAAGTCATCAAGATTCCCGTCTTCATCTCGATCAGAAACATCAACCAAACACTCGTTTTCAAAGCACATCCCGTCCATCGATGTAGCTGAATCAATACAAGTAGCGGTACCAAGTGACGTATTAGTACATTCTGAAGAGACGGAACAGGCTTCGGCTGTTAAGGTAGTGCAGAGATTGTTATTACAGGTGTTGTACACTGAGTCGGTACAGTCTGCATCAACCTCGCACGTTCCGGATGATGCGGCGTATCCACAATACCCTGTTTCACAGGTGTCGCCCGAATCACAGTCACTGTCGGTTCCGCACGATGCGCCGCTTGAGGCACAGAAACCAACTTCACAACTTTCACCGTTTTCCTCGTCGCACGTTCCAGCGTCGTAGACCAAGCGATAGTCCGTTGGAGCCGAACTACAGACGGCGCTCGTCGAGCCCGTCGCATCATCACACATACCATCATCTGCCGAACAATCAATAAACGGGGTCTCGTATCCGTAATCGCGGCCATCATACACACTGCCATCTGCTGTTGAGTAAGTACACCATTTGCTAGGATTGACATTCTTTTGACTCAAAAGATGCGCCGGCAGACTATACGGAACGGCATACCCAGCATATTCATATCCGTACCAACCAATATCGCGCGAAGCGTAATGATTACTCGTCAGCAGAGTTGGACTGGCATCAATGTTCCAGTTGGTGCAGAAACTTGTTTCACCGAGCGAGGAGTATTCATTACACATTCCGATACCATCACAGACGGTCTTGTAGGCGCTCGCTGACTCATCCCAAACTGTTGTTTGCGATGAACACGAAAGCCACTCGGCGCAGTCGCGGTCGAGATTCACTTTTTGGATACGATTGGTATCGTCTTCAAGAGTCGGAACCGTAATGCTCCCTGAGCTTCCTGCACCAGTAAAGGTTCCTGTTTCGCACGTTCCGTCAACAAGATCGCTGCCGTCCGATTCAATCAATGGGCAGTCACTGTCATAGATACAAGAAGTCGTAAAAGTGTAAAAATCCTCTCCCGTGGTCGTTGAATAGTCTTCGTAAGGATGCAACAGATCGTTGCGGTACGTACAACGCATCGCGCAAAGATCGTAGGACGTGCCACTCAACGTTTCAACGACCCCAGAATCTGGGCAGCTAATCGGATCGACCAGTCCGTAGGTCATTGTACCTGAATAGAATTCGTTAGCATGGACACTCAGCGTATACGTTGCTGAAGCATTATAATTCAATTCAGAATCGAGGGTGTCATTAAACAGGATACACCCTTGTTTCTGACTCACTTGGCCCGAACACTGCTTTGACGCTGGCAAGTTTGACTCATCGAGTTCATCGTTATTCAAGAAGAAGCTGGACGAACCTCCGTCCGTTCCGTAAAGGCCGTTCTCCCCAACATCGAGTGTGTCGATAAATTCTGAACAGAGGTCGTATTCATCGTCACACGTGCCAACCCAACCGTCGAACGCCGTATCCCCGTTCCTCCAAACACCAGAGAACGTGCCGCCTTGAACGTACGATCCATCGTTGATTTCACACGTTCCTGCATCGGCAGAGGCACAATCAGCATCAAGGCTGCAGGAAACGGTCGCGTCATCCGAACAGGTCCCTGAACCGTAGCAGAATTGATCGGTGTCCGTGCGGAACCACCCCGAATACTCTGATCCGTCGATCACCACTCCGGTGCGGTATTCGCACGTTTTGTCCTGCGGATACTTGAAGTAATACGTCCCATTTTGAGTCGTGTCCCAGGCTTCGCAGAAGAGCGTATCGACGTTGCACAAAATATCATCATACGCATCGACCACATTCAACAGATAGCTCGTTTCCCAGGAGGCTACCTGCGATTGATCTTGGTTGTACGTCGGCACGCCGACCTCCATACAGCCCATAGCGCCTTCGTCACAGGCATACGTATCGCTGGCGACGAAGTAGGTCACTTCGTCTGGCGGGACGACCACCGCATCCGCGTTTAGAGCTAACTGATAATCGGTGCTATCCAGATCTTTAAGCGTTCCATCATCTTCGCGCGGCACCCCGCCAATCCAGTCAAACTGGCAGGAAGACTCCCCTGCAGCCATGTCGCAAACTTCTTCCCCGTCGATTTCGCACGCTCCGCCGATCCCGGCCGAGGTGACCGCTTCACAGGTGATGTTGTACACCGCGCCGTAGACGGAATCCGATGATTGGGTGTCGTAGAACGCCGCACAACCGACCTGATCTTCGTCGCACAATCGCGTGAAGGACTTCAAGTACACCGTTTCGCCATCTTGATCGCGATATTCCTGGCACCCGAGATGATACTGATCTGAACTGACGCCATCCTCTGTTTCATCACAGGTCGCTGGGGTTTCCCAAGAATCTTTAATAACGGTGATGTTTTCTTCGGTCTGTCGCAAGGTGATGTTGTCGAGATAGAACTCCGCCCCGCTGTCGGCCATGAAGGCCAAAAGGGCTGAATCATCGAAACCGGATTCATCCGTTGTGTCGAGCGGGCCGACGGTGTATTCCTTCCAGATCGGAGAAAGGGTCACTGTATCAAACTGATATTCATCCCCTGTCCCTGCCTGTTCGATAAATACCGGAGTGATGACTAAGCTGCTGGTCGTAGTCTTCGCCCAGAATTTTAAGATGTACACTTTTCCTTCTGCCAGTTCCCCGGTCAAGGCGCCACACGTAGCGTCCCCCTCGCTAATCGTGCAGGAAACTCCGAGCGTGCCGACTTCTGCATCACAACCGTCGGATTCGCCACAATCAGCGGTGGAACCGTCGGCGTCTTCATCCGCAGTATCGGCGGTACAGCCGTCCGATTCAGAACAGTCGGCCATCGTTGCGGATGCGACCGCCACATAGCCGTCATCGGCCGACATCTCAACGTGAATCGAGTGACCGTCTGTGGCGACCGATTCATTGCTGACCTCGGCCGTGGTAGTCGTTGCGTTGACGATATATTCATCGATGTCTTCATCCTCTACATCATCCTCATAAACAACCGAGGAGTTGCGGCTATTGCCGCCGGTGTATTCACGACACCCGTTGGCCGTGGCTGGGCACTCGTCGGACTCATCCGCGTAGCCGTAAAAATTACACTCCCCGACCGTTCCGTCCCAATAACCACCGGCACCGGAGCAGTTGCTCGCTTGTTCCGTGGCATCATCACCGACGATCTGCGTCTTGCGATACGGAGTGCACGAATCCGTTACTGTCACCGTTTCTGACCAAAGACGATAGAAGATGTCGCCATCGGCGTCGTAGAATTCACGACAGTCGGGATTCTCAAAAATATCGTCGTGCTCATCGCAAGCATCGTCCGTGCCGGCAGTGGAAAGATCCGCACACTCGATCGCGCTTGAAGTTGTTGACCAGGTCGTACACGGAGCGTCCGTGGTGTCGCTCTGCATCAGCGACCAAGAGACGAGCTGGAACCCTTCGAGATCTGAGCCTTCCCAGGTGTAGTAGGTCGCTTCGTCGGTCGTTTGGGTCGTCGTCTGGCAAGCGCGCAAGTAGGTGTAGGATTCGCGCTCTTCGGTATTTAAATTGGTGAATTCATCACATCCAACGTACTGCGCGCCGCACGAGATGGCGGTGTCAGGGATAAAGTACAACGGGAAATCTCCGTCCGGTTCGTACCGCGTCGGTTCTTGCTTATAGGTGTCATACCCTGAACAAACCGCCGGACATTCATCAAGCGCACCAGCGATACCGGTCACCACCGGATCCCCGTTTTCCGGAGTGTATTCGGAACATCCAACGTCTTGCGCTGTACAGACCGGCGCGTAATCAGCGCATTCAGCAGGATCCACGTCGCTATCGCCCGTACAGCCCAGGTAAGACGGTGGTAATTTATAGTACGTCGGATTCAACTGCTCAAGCGTTGTGCCGTATCCAACGACGAAATCCGAAAGATCCTCGTCGGCTTCAAGCTGAACGGCGTCGACATAAATCTCCTCGCCGATGAAGTCGAGGAACTGGATTCGCACTCCAAGATCCTCATCCGTGAACGTTGGTGAGGTAAAGGTACAACTGAAGCGCTCGGAAGTGTTCGAGGCCGGGGTCACACTCATGAGGATCGTTTCCTCGCCTCCAGAGCTATCTAAATCGGCAATCGTACAGTCACCGCCATAACTCGTACCACTCAGGTCAACTTCTGCTGAACCATCCTCTGAATTTATAACGGCATAAACCGTTAATGTCTCACTACTGGTCGCATCGGCCTGCTCGGCATAAAACGAAAGAGTGTAGAACGTCGCCTGCTGGAGCGGGAGATCGGTCTGATAAATAATCGCCGATGATCCGGAAGCCCCTGGAGCTACTGAATCACTGGCAAAAGCGGAGGTCGTCCCTGAAAGGTCGTACGTTCCCGCTCCCGTGAACGTCCAGTAATCCGGCACACCGTCGGCATCCTCATCATCTTCAAAGCTCGGATTTCGGATGAGGTTCAAGGTGACATCGTCCGTCTTTTCAATCACCCGCGTACAACCAGCGTCGTCTGAATCACATTCCTCGACGTCGTTGTTGTAGTAAAAACGAGAAGCATACGTGCCAGCCGCGGCGTCAAGCGTTGGCAAGTCATCGATCGTCGGCCAGTCAAAGACATCGTCTGTTGATTCTTTGGTCGTCTGATACCAGCGGCAGCCTGCAGAATCCGCATCGCATTCTTCGAGGTCTGTGGTATTAAAGAGATAGTTCCCCGACAATTCGTCATCTTCATTACTGACTGCCAAACAGGTAGCGTATTGCTCGGGACAAGAAGTGCCACGGAAGTCGAAACTGTTCTGCTCACGCACACAGTAGCCATAACCACCAACACACTCTCCCCCGGCATCTTCTTGAATACAGCTCGGAGCATCAACACACTCTGTTCCGCGTTTTATGCCGTCGTTGTCAACTAATTGTCCTGGCACACTCGCGCGGCATTGCGTCGAGGGATATTTCAAAACCCAATTTGGGTCGATTAGGTGGCAATACGGATGGCTCGGATCCCGTTCATTATCAGCATTACAGTCATCAAACTGATCGATGACATCTTGTAAAGTATCTGAATCTCCAGCCGCCTGGATCGATGCGGCCATCTCCCATCCCACCGGGATGATCCGCGCTTTGCGCATGCGAACTAAGTTGCCGTAACAATATCCGTAACTATAACAATTCTGGTCCAGGTCGCGAGAATCGTCCTGGCTGATCAGCGGCCAATCGCCATGAATGTATCCTTCATCAATCGCTTCTTGTACCGTAAACGGGTCACCAACCTCAGCCCCAGCGACAGCGTTACCGAAGCCACTATCCATCACGCAGTTGTTTAGCTGTCGTGTCGTCGTTCCCGGGCAAGTCAAAAATTCTGAAATGACACTGTAGTTATCTAAACTGATGATTTTGGCTGTAAACATCGACCGGAAATGCGATTCGGCCGCATCGACACCACCGCGAAACGTAATCGTTCCGACGTCCAATACATCAGATTCTGGAATGTCGATGTCAAACATCCCACTATAAATGCGCTGGGTGAATGTAGAAAGCAACGTGTTGGCAAATGTACTCAAGGCAGAAACACCAAGCTGTTTCCATAAATCCTTAGACTCTAAGAAAAAGTTAAACCCAGCGATGCGGTCTTCCTTTGTTGGAATAGCAATTTCAACCGACCTGCTCCATGCATTTTCAACAAGATCAGCTGGGGTCTCTACATTACCCGTGATGCTATTAACGACGTTCTTATACCCGTTGTTGGCAAGATACTCAGCAAAACTACTTGATTTTGTCAGAGCTTCGTCGGTATAAATCTGATCAAGAAGGGTAATAGCAGAGGAGAGATCAGTCGTGCGCGGATTCATCGTGGCGGAAAATTGAAACAGTGCCGCCTCGTCCGGGCTGGCGGAAAAGATCGTAGATGCCGTAAAGGCCTCCCAGTTTTCTGTCAGCTCTTGAAAATCACAATCTGGTTCCGGGCGGTCGTAGGCCGAACGAATACCAAGCTGGAGCGAAAGTTTAACCAGTGGCGCTTTTGGAGCACACAGATCAAAGTGGATGTTAACCGCCTCAAGCGACTGATTTAAGGCATCGATACCCGCACCAACGACGTCCTTTCCTAGATCCTCTAAATAACGCATCGGATCGCGCAATTCAATCAACGGCTCTTCCCCATTACCGGCCGTCGCGATCGCCACAGCTGCATCGTAGGCGATGCGATTCGAAATAAACGTCATGAAATTCCAGATGATCGTCAAAAAGGCGACCTGGAACGGCTTTTCAATGAGCTCCTTTTTTAGATCTTCTGTCGTCTCGATTGGCACACCTGGAGCAGTGACAACCTGAACAACCTGAGCGGATACCGCTGACGGAAGCACCGCCGCAAACAAAACAAAAAGGAGACAAACGGTCGCCCCTGCCCGGCGAAGAAGATACCCGTTCCGTTTTGGTTTCTGTTCGTCCATAGCTTAGGGTGTTCCTGAGGATGATTGTGATTCTGCGTACTGTCTGAGGGCCTCTTCGTACATAAGCATCAGCTGCGAATCATCCACCTGATTGACCGTCGCTTCGTCCGCGCCATTGGCGATCAAGAGATCACGCAA
Organism: uncultured Parcubacteria group bacterium; assembly: GCA_947084965.1. Taxonomy (GTDB): domain Bacteria; phylum Patescibacteriota; class Patescibacteriia; order UBA9934; family CAMTUG01; genus CAMTUG01. The sequence goes on along the minus strand of CAMTUG010000001.1, from coordinate 80,368 downwards.
CTGCTCTGCGGTCACTTGCGTAATTGCCACCGCCGGATCTTCGGCCTGATCAAGGATCGCCTGAGCGGCGACGAGATCTGGCGCTTGTGGTTCAGCCAGTCCGCCAATCAACGCATCGCTTGCGTCGACCGCCGTGTCAACCGATGCTGATCCTGTACACTCCTTCCCGATCGGACAGTTCGGATCATTGCCGCTTTCTAATTCTGTGTTGTCGTTGTAGCCGTCGGAATCGGAGTCAGCGAGATAGGCAGACGTTTTATAGATATACACCTCGTCGTAATCGTTCAATGTGTCCCCGTCGGTGTCGCGGCCTTTCATCGCTTCGGCCTCGGCTGATTCTTTCTGATCACTCGTTAAAAACTTTTCTCCGTTATAAGAAAAGACAAACGGCGCTTCCAGATTCTTCCCCAGATACTTCATTCCGAAAAAGAGTCCGCCGATCCCGGCGATAATCAGAAACACAAAAGCAACCTTCTCTTCTTTCGAGAACACTCGCGGTTGATAATCTAAAACGGGTCGTTCTTCCATACCCGTTCACAGTATAGCAGATCAACGGAGCTTCTCGAAGAGCTGAGCCCAGTTATCCACCGAAAGTTCTTGGGCGCGAGCGGTCGCGGCCAGACCGAGCGCCTGCAGGGATCGCTTGACCTCCTCTGACGAAGCGACCTGTGCCGCAGCAAGGTTACCGTGCAGCTGTTTGCGGCGCGAAGAAAAGCCAACTTTAGCCAACTGGATGATCTCCTCGTTTTTGATCCTTCGTTTTTTGGTCTCCAAACGGATCACGGCGGATTCTACTTTGGGCGGCGGGGAAAAAGCCCCTGGAGCGACATTGGTCACCCGCGAAACGTCGGCGTACAGCTGACAAGCGACCGACAGAACGCTCATCTCCCCTGGTGCGGCGAGAATCCGATCTGCAACTTCTTTCTGCACCATCACGATCATCTCCGACGGCGGAATGGGCGCGGTAAAAAACTTTTCAATCACCGCAGAGGCAATGTTGTACGGCAAGTTAGCAACAACTTTATAATTTCGAAATGCGAAATTCGAAATGCGAGACAGATCAGAAATGTCCACTTTTAAAACGTCGGAAAAAATAATCTTGGCCTGAGGGAACTTCACTTCAAGCTCCGTGATCAGATCACGATCTGCTTCGATAGCGATCACCTTGGCCCCCGCTTCAACCAGCGCTTTGGTCAGCACCCCATGCCCTGGCCCGACTTCGATCACCGTTTCACCGGGGGTGATCTCTGCCGCAGCGATAATCTTTTCGATCACGCGATGATCATGCAAAAAGTGTTGACCGAATGATTTCTTGGCGATCATAGTTTGACCGGTCCTTGTCGTAGGACTTCAACCGCATCACCCGTAATGCGCACTAACGTCGAGGCCCGCCGCTTGCGCAGGGTGCCACCAGAAACAAAAGCGTCGGCGCCGAGCGCTTGAGCAGCACGGACGGAAAAGGCCGGCGGCTCCCCAGATTTGTTCGCGGACGTCGCCACAAGTGGTTTGCCAAGTCCTTTGGCGAGCGCGCGCGCGATCGGGTGACTTGAAACGCGCAAGGCGACGGTGCCGTCCTGGAGCACCGCGTCTGCGATCCTCCCTTTCTTCGGTACAACAAGGGTCAGCGCTCCAGGCCAATGCTTCTTGGCGAGCTTCTTGGCTATCGCACTAAATACCCCAAATGTTTCTGCCATCGCTAAAGAATCCACGATCAGCGGCGTTCCCTTCCCTTCTGGTCGCCCCTTTAACGCAAACACCTGAGCAACCGCCCGCGCGTTCGTGGCGTCGCAACCGATCCCGTAACTCGTCTCCGTCGGAAAAACAACGACTCCGCCCTGTTTCAATACGGCGACCGCCTGCTTCAGATCCATACTATTTTTTCTTGAACCACTCGATCGTTCGTTTCAATCCTTCGTCGAGCATGACCTCTGGCTTCCAACCCAAATCACGCCGCGCCTTACGCGCATCAAGCGCGGAACGCATCACTTCCCCCTGACAAGCGGGCACATGAACCTCTTTCTGTTTGGCCGAAGTAATGGCATTGATCTTTTTAAACAACTGGGTCACGCTCGTCTCCTTGCCTGTCCCGATATGATAGATCCCTTTGACATCTTTCTCCATCGCCAGTATCTCTGCACGAACGATGTCGCTGACGTAGACGTAATCGCGCGTCTGCTTCCCGCTTCCGGTGATCATGCATTGCTTTCCCTGTAGCATGTTGGAAGCGAACTTGGAAATAACCCCAGCGTATCCGCCGCTTAGTCGTTGGCGTGGTCCGTAGGCATTGGCTAAACGCAACACCACGCACGGAAGATTGTGGATCCGATGTTCAAAATCCAGATACATCTCGGCGGTCCGTTTGGCGATGCCATAAGGCGAAATCGGGTCAGCGGGCGTTGCCTCGGTGTACGGAGGGCGCACATCGTCCGAATACATCGCCCCTCCGCTTGAGGTCATAATAAACTTCTTAACCCCGGCCTTGGCCGCGGCGTGAGCAACGTGCAGCGTACCAAGAACGTTCACTCGGGCATCGTGCGGCGGATCTTCCACCGAACAACGCACATCAATCTGGGCAGCCAGATGAAAAACGACATCCGGTTTGATCTTTTCGATCAGTTTCATCACGGCCGGATTGGCCACCGAAATCTTATAAAAAACAGCGTTGGGATTGATATTCGACCGCTTTCCCGCCGACAGATCATCAACGACGTACACCTTAATACGACGCTTAATCAAGGCATCAACAATATGTGATCCAATGAACCCGGCGCCACCGGTGACAAGAGCTTTCTTATATTTGGCCATAAAGTTGAAATACGGAATCCGAAATCTCAAACAAATCCTAATCGGAAAACCGGAAATGCGCAAACGTTTTCGATTTTCCCTATTGTTTCGTATTTCGATTTTCGATTTTCGAATTTTCCGCGAGCTTCCATCGCAAATACGATTCGATCAGCGCATCCAGATCGCCGTTTAACACATCTTCCGCGTCCTGCGTTTCGTACTCCGTACGATGGTCTTTCACTAATTTATACGGATGCAGAACGTACGATCGTGCTTGGTTCCCCCACTCGGCCGAGGTGTATTCGCCCCGCAGTTCTGAGTTTTCCTTCTTGCGTGCATTGAGGGCCAACAGATGAAGTTTTGATTTCAACACCTTCATGGCCACCTCTTTGTTCTGGGCTTGTGAACGTTCATTTTGGCAGGACACGGTAATTCCTGTTGGTAAGTGAACGATGCGCACCGCCGAGTACGTCGTCTGCACACTCTGCCCACCGTGGCCGCCAGCAAGGAAGGTATCGATGCGCAGATCTTTGGGATCGATCTCGATCTCAGCCACATCTTCCAATTCCGGCATCACTTCGATCAGCGCAAACGTGGTGTGACGCATCTTCTCCGCATCAAACGGTGAGATGCGCACCAAGCGATGGACACCACTTTCAGATTTGAGGTTGCCGTAGGCGAAGCGACCGCTGACCCGCATCATCAAACTTTTGAATCCGGTCACTTCTGCCCGCGACTCGTGCAAAATATCAATTTTGAATCCTTTCTTTTCACAAAACCGCATGATCATGCGTACCAGCATCTCCGTCCAATCGTTAGCCTCCGTTCCGCCGCTCCCCGCATGAAACGCGACGATGGCGTTGTTCACATCGTACGGTTCATTAAACAAGGTACGGAACTCGAGTTCTGTAAACGTTTTTTCAAGTTCAGCAAGCTGTAACAGACTTTCGCCTTCGGCGACGTCTGTCACTCCTTCTTGTTCGGCCAGTTGCTCATACTCAAACAGAGCATCGATATCTCCTTTCACCTTCTCCCAGCGTTCAACTTCATTCCGAATATCCCCGGCCTTCTGACTCACCTCTGCCGCCTTCTTCTGATCAGACCAAAAATCCGGTGTCGCCATCTGCGACTCCAGATTCTTGAGCTCGGTTTTCATCTGATCGACATCAAAGTAAGCCCCACGTCTCTGCCACACGAGACTGGAGCGATTGGATCTGATTGAGTAAATCACTCATATATGCGAAATTCGAATGTCGAAATACGAAACAATCGGTAAATCAGAATGAGAAAATTCGAATTTTTAAATTTGGCATTTGAATTTGTTTCGAATTTCGGATTTCGTATTTCGAATTTATAACTTAATCTCTTTAGCGTACTGGCCCAAAAACGGCATCTCCCAATACTCACCTGCCAACGCTTTCATGATGCCCATGATCGCGAGGACCACAAGGGCGATCCAGCCAACAAACATCGCCAGCCAGCCGATGATCGGAATAAAGGCGAGGATGAACGAAGCGACCCAGAGCACGACCGCGGCGATCGTCAGCACCAATCCCTGTTTGCCATGGAACTGAGCAAACTTGGAATCTTTTTTGCCAAGAAGCGGCAACAGGCAGAGGATAAAAAGGTACCCAATGGCGGCCACGACCTTGTTCTCCTCCATATCTTTCTTATCGACCTCGGACAGATGTTGTTCTTGCATAGTAGGAAAAGTATAGCACAAGTCAGGCCAAGCAATCCCCACCGCGGAGCAGGATCCCACCACGACATTCATGGCCAAGAATCTATGTCGTGGTGGGATTCTGCGTAGCGCGTGGGGAGGCGGAACAAAAGCGAGGCTCGAAAGCCCCGCCTTTGCTTGAATCTTTTAGTACATCCCCATTCCACCTCCCCCGTGCCCGTGTCCGTCATCTCCCTTTTCTTCCTTTGGTAGATCAACGATCGCACACTCGGTGGTCAGAATCATGACCGCGACGGACGCAGCATTTTGCAGCGCGGTACGGCTGACTTTGGCCGGATCGATAATCCCCGCAACGATCATATCTTCATAACGATTTTCAAGGGCGTTGAATCCAAACGCTCCCGTCCCTTCTTTAATCTTGGCCACAACGACCGAGCCGTCCATGCCGGCGTTATCCGCAATCGCCCGCACCGGAGCTTCAACCGCACGAAGCAGGATGTTCAAACCGATCTCTTCCCCCGCCTCAACCGACAGATCGTCGAGCACGTGTGCAGCACGAAGAAGCGCCACCCCGCCCCCTGGCACGATCCCCTCTTCCACCGCCGCTTTGGTCGCCGCAACGGCATCTTCCACACGATGTTTAATCTCTTTCATTTCCGTTTCCGTCGCCGCGCCGACTTTAATAACGGCCACGCCGCCAGCCAACTTGGCCATCCGTTCCATCAACTTCTCGCGATCAAACTCAGATTCTGTTTCAGCAACCTGCGCCTTTAACTGATCCACGCGTGACTTCACCGCCTCCGCGCTTCCTCGGCCTTCAACGATCGTCGTCGTATCTTTGGTTGAAACGACTTTGCGGGCATGGCCGAGGTCCGCGAGCTCCACGTTCTCGAGTTTCAATCCAACTTCTTCGCTGATCACCTTCCCGCCGGTCAAAATGGCGATATCTTCAAGCATCGCTTTGCGGCGATCACCAAACGCCGGCGCTTTGATCGCAAGGGCATGGAATCCCCCACGTAGTTTGTTCACCAGAAGGGTGGTCAAGGCGTCGCCGTCTACATCTTCGGCCAGAATCACCAACTGCTTCTTTCCACTTGCAGCGAGCTTTTCGAGAATCGGAAGGATGTCCGTGATCGAGCTGATCTTGCGGTCGGTGATCAAGATTTCGGCATCTTCAAAAACCGCTTCCATCCGTTCCTGATTGGTGACCATGTACGGCGAGAGGTAGCCCTTATCGAACTGCATCCCCTCGACCACATCGACATCGATTCCAAACGTTTGTGCCTCTTCAACCGTAATGACGCCATCCTTACCGACCTTCTCCATCGCCTGAGCGATCATCTTACCGATCTCTGGATCATTGGCACTGATTGCGGCGACATGTTCGATCTCATCGCCTTGTACCGGTTTGGCAATATTCGCTTTGAGTTCAGCCACGATCGCGGCCACGCCCTTTTCGATCCCATGACGAATCTGCAAAGGATTCGTCCCCGCAGTCACGTTCTTCAGCCCCTCTTCCACGATCGCCTGAGCGAGGACGGTCGCGGTCGTGGTGCCGTCCCCTGCCACGTCGTTCGTCTTGCTCGCCGCCTCCTTCACGAGCTCCGCTCCAAGATTTTCAAACTTATCTGGCAACTCGATCTCTTTCGCCACTGACACACCGTCTTTGGTCACCATCGGCGAACCAAATCCGCGATCCACAATCACGTTGCGGCCCTTTGGCCCGAGCGTAACTTTAACTGCGTTGGCTAACTTATCGACACCGACTTTCAAAGCGCGACGCGCCTCTTCGTTGAAAAATAGTTGTTTGGCCATACTTAAGCAATAATTGCGACGACGTCATCCATACGAATGACGAGAAACGTTTCTTTGTCGACTTTTACTTCGTCCGGCGAGTACTTTTTAAACACGACTTTGTCGCCGACCTTCACTTCCATCGCGCTGCGTGTTCCGTTCTCGAGCATCTTTCCCGGACCGACCGCAACAACTTCGCCGCGCTCTGGGCGTTCTTTATCAACGACGTCGGGAATGTAGATGCCGGAAGCGGTCACCTCTTCCTTGGAAAGGGCGCGGACGATCACGTGATCTCCGAGGGGTTGTAACATAGATCGGAAGAAAATGATTAAATAGGTCTTTTTAGCACTCAGTAATGTGGAGTGCTAGATCCATATCTTACAGAGTGTCGTGTAATTGTCAACGTCCGAAAAATGACGAACGGCGCAGGGAGTGACCCAGCGCCGCGCTCGTAGATCCGGCAGAACTAGATCAGCCGGAATTCAATGGTGACCGGGGCCCGATCGAAGCTGTAGGCCGGGGTGGTGGTGATGCAGCGGCGGGCGACACGAGCCCGGATCGTCAACGATCCGTAGGTGAGGTCCGGCGCGATCCGCCAGACTTCACCGCGAAGATCGATCTCGATCTCCGGCGGGATGCCGAGCGCCACGCGGATGATCTCCTCCGCCTGATCGGCGAGCGACTGGAGGATGAACACCCAGTCTCGTCGCCGCCGATCGACCTTGATCTCGACCGACGGTTCGGATGTTGGATGAAATTCGCTGAGCGCGCAGCCCGAACCTTGGAGGCTCCGACCAGAAATGCAGACCTTCATGAGACCTCCGAGGGTGGTTATGTACCCTATCGAGAAATGATCGGGCCGTCAAGGGCACGCCGGAGAGCTACCCCAATCACGAATGCACCGAGGACAAGACCAGACCAGAGCGACCACAGATAGTGATCAAAGAGCGAGATCGTCATGACGGCAGCAAGAACAGCGAGGGCGCCTGGATCAGGACGCAGGCGACGCACAAACTCCCGCAACCAATACAAACTAGCGAGGAGTCCGGCCACTCCGATCTCCGCCAGAGCGGCGAGCACGGAAACATGGACCGGTTGATACGCAAAACTCGGCAATCCCGGTACAACCGCAGCGAGACCGATCGTGTATGTGCCGATCCCGACACCAAAAATGACGTCATCTTTCCAAACACTCGGAAAGGACCGGAGTAAATCCAGGCGCTCAGAAACAGATCGTGCTTCGGTCGCCAGTACAGGATTAAACCGAGCAAGAAACGGCTCGTGAAAAATAATGACAGCGGTTGCGACCGATAGGAGCATAACAGCAAAGGGAATGACAGACGTCGCCTCAGGCGAAAGTCTGTTACTTCTCCGCCGTTGCCAAAACATACCCGCAAAAAACACCACGATCCCCACCGTTAACGCGATCCAGGCCGATCGCGAGAACGTCAGGATCAAGGCGAATACGAGCAACGGAATAAGCGATAACTGAATAACAGACTTCCTTCGTCGTCCGTCAATCCGCAATCCAAACACAAGCGTAATCAACCCGATCGCCAGATACCCCCCAAACAGATTCGGATGTCCAAAACTTCCGTAAGCCCGCATCCACCGCACCCCCTCCCCCTCGATGACCGACGTGCCCAAATCGCTCGCACTGTGCGAGGCAAGGCCGAGAAGTGTCGAGGCAAAAGCAGATCCCCAAAAAAACTGCCCGAGCCCAAGGAGACTTGGAAGGATAAGCCCCGCAACAAAGGCAAGCGCCACACGATCCATGCGGATGCGCTCGTCGAGCAGACAAAGAAAGAGCAGAGCAGCGATGAGCAGATGCGACCAAGCGATGAAGGAAAGATCCATATTCAACGAAAACGGGATCGAAAGGGCCGCGGCGAGGACGAAGATCCCGGTTCTTCGCACGAGCACCCTTAACGCGGGATGGATCTGCAGCGGCCAACCAAGAAAAAAACAAAGCACAACCAAAAGCTGTACGACATACATCGAGAGCACACCGTACTCAAATGCCTCCCCTGCGAGAAGTTTCTGATCAAAGATATAACGCGTCTGCCAGGGCAGAAGAAACAAAGCGAGATACACGAGATGAGGAAAATAGCGTTTCATGAAAGCGAAGCGAGACGTTGCATAAACTCCTCTCGGCGATCAGATTCGTGAAACTTGAGCATCCCGTCATCGACCACGACACGTGAATCACGATTCATCATTGAGGTAATCTCCGAGGGTAATCGGCGGAGCTGGAACGCTCGAGCCAGCGGCTCAAATAGCCCCGTTAGATCCACACGCTCTTTCTCAACCCACGTTTTGCGTGTCCGCGCTGTGGCGACCGGATAGCTGTTCGGGAAGCTCGCACGGACCCAACCATTTTGTGAGACAACCTCCCCAAACTCCCCGCGGTCGACCACGGGCACGAGCGAGTAAATCCACTGAGCAAAGTACAGATCGCGCTTGCCGATCTTCAATTCTTTCATCGCCAGGCGATCTTCGCTCGCAAAAAAACTAAAACAGATCGGATCGCGCCTGCTCTGTCCAGGGCGCAGGCCCAACATCTTAAACGGAACAACGGCAAGAAACCGGGTGATCCATAGCCGTCCACGTTTGACGATCACAAAAAGGTCGATGTCACTTTCGGGCTTGGTGTTATTCCAGGCGAGCGTGTTACAGGCAGCGACCGCACGAATCGTCGGCAGTCGGGCGAGGTAGCGGCTGACGTTTTTCAAACGATGATATTTGCGCGCCGCATCGACAAACCGATCATGACGGGTGGTGATCGTCTCTTCTTTCCCGCGCAGGCAAATAAACCCTTCTGTAGAAACGAGCCGCTCACAGAGATAGGTGCTCGTTGCCAAAGCCATTCGAACGTCCGGCAAGGCATACGCGATCGCTGGCTCGGTCAGCCACTTCCAAACTTCAAACTCGGTCAGCGGATAATCAAAAAGAGAGAAGAACGCCGCGGTCCGAAAAATCGATTGCTCGAGGTCAGTTGCCATAAAATACGAAATGCGAACCTCGAAACTCGAAACACATCAGAAACGGAAAGAGGAGACACTTAAACGGTTTCCGATTCGACTTTTTCGTTTGTTTCGGATTTCGGATTTTGTGCTTCGGATTTATGATGAAACACCAGGTACTGCTGGATGACCATGAACAAGTTGGAGACGAACCAGTACAGAGCGAGGCCTCCTGGGAGCGTCGCACCGATGACCACGGTCATGACCGGCATGACGTAGAGCATCGATTTGTTCATGGCGATCATGATCTCTTCGTCGCGAGACCCCGGACTCCCTTGCACCGCTTTCGGCGGACGACGGGTCAACATCATCTTCGCCTGCACGTACTGAACGATCCCAGCAAGTACTGCCAAAACGATATTTCCTTCAGCGAGATCGATCTTATTCAGAAAGACGGAATCAAGGTGTCCAGGATTCCCGACAAACGTATACAAAGCGTCGAGGGAAGATGAACTGAGACCAGCGGTCAACACTTGGTACAGGGCGATCAACACGATCAGCTGGACAATAAGCGGCAAGCACGAAGAGAGCGGATTGACCTTCTCGGCTTTGTACAGAGCCATTAATTCCTTGGCCAGCAATTCCTTATCGTCCTTATGCTTGGCTTTCAATTCGTTGATCTTTGGCTGCAGTTCCTGCATCGCCTTCTGCGATTTGAGCGACTGACGCGAAAGCGGATAGAGCGCAAAACGGATGATGATCGTCATGACGATGATGGCGAATCCGATGTCGTTCCCTGGCAAAACGTCGTACAGCCAAACGAGAAGATTGAACAGTGGCTGGTAGAGGATCGTAAAGAACAAGTTCATATGTAGAAAAAGGTTAGAGGGTAGAGGTTGGAGGCATTTCTTCTGCCTCCTCTTTCCTCTCGCCTTTTTCCTCTTCACTTTCACTTTCCTCCATCTTGCCCTCTTCCTTCACGTTGATTTTCCATCCAGTCAGCTTGGCGGCTAGACGAACGTTCTGTCCCCCGCGACCGATCGCCAGCGAGAGTTGATCTGCGACCACATTGACCACGGCACTATGCTCCGCTTCGTTCAGTTCAATCCCGGCAACCTTGGCTGGCGAGAGGGCATTTTTGATGTAGGCCGCCGGATCTTCACTCCATTCAATGATATCAATTTTTTCTCCGCCAATTTCCTGAATAATCGTCTGAATGCGTGTGCCACGCTGACCGATACAAGCGCCGATCGGATCGATGCTGTCGTCGGCGGCATACACCGCAACTTTTGAACGCGCACCTGCTTCGCGCGCGATCTGTTTGATCTCGACCGTTCCTTCACCGATTTCTGGAATTTCTGTCACAAACAACTGATGCACCAATCCTTCGTGGGCGCGTGACAAAACGATCTCTGGACCGCGTGGGCCGAGTTCTACCGTGCGCAACAAAAACTTCAACCGTTCGCCCGGATTATAACGATCGAGCGGCGACTGATCTTCACTGCGAACGACACCGGTGGTGCGACCGACGTCGACCAACACCACGCGCCCTTCGCGGCGCTGAACCGAGCCCATGACCACTTCGCCTTCTTGGCCTTTGAACTCTGAGAACACGATTTCGCGTTCTGCTTCACGCAACTTTTGGGTAATAACTTGCTTGGCGGTCTGGGCGGCCATGCGACCGAATTCCCCCGGCACCGGCAACGGAATGCGCATCACTTCCCCTAACTCAGCATCCGGCTTGATTTTACGCGCTTCCGAAATCATGATGTGGACTTTCGGGTTGTAGGATTCTTCATCCTCTTCCACGAGCAGTTCTGGCGGGACTTCTTGTCCTGCCTCTTTGGCGGCCTTGATCTGTTCGCGGCGGGCCAGCTCGGCTTCAAACATCTTGGCCAATTCCTCTTCGGAAATATCTTCGACCACGGTCTTCACATCCACAACACTGATCGCTCCCGTTTCTGGATTAAACTCTGCTTCCGGATTTTGGTTTTTCTCTCCAAAGTCCTTACGGTACGCGGCGGCCAAGGCGATCTGAATCGTATCGAGCACAGATTCATACGCTAACCCCTTTTCCTCACAGATCTGTCGGATCGCCTGTTCGATTGCTGATGGCATAATGCGTGATTTCCTAAAAAATTAACCCGTCTTCCGACGAGTTCCTGATGCCGATACTATACCCCTTCTAGGTGCAAAATGTCAAGCACTTCACCCCCGTCTGACTCAGTAATAGCAACCACATCATACCGATGCGGGGCGCGTTCAAGAGTATGGATCCGTAACCATTCCTCTCCAGCCGCTTCAAGATGCTTTAACTTTACACCGGTCACAGACTCCTCCGGTTGCCCCGAAGCGAGTGATTTCCGCGTCTTGACTTCAACAAAAACGATCCAGTCCGCGGGGTCTTTGCAGACAAGATCGACTTCCCCGAACTCGGTCCGAAATTGTCGCTCGATCACTTCAAACCCTTTCTCTTGCAAAAAATCCGCGGCACGACCTTCTCCTCGATTACCAAAGGTGCGCCGCGGATCCATACTTATTGCTTCTTTCCCGGCAAATACTTACTGCGCTCAAGCAATTCGGCTTCCTGTTTCTTTTTCTCTGGGACGATCTTTTTGATGTAATACACGATCGAAGTGATCCAGGCGATCAAACCGACCCCCCAAAAGAGGTACCAAAACCGTGAGCCGAGAAACGGGATCTCTTGGTAGGTGAAGAAGAAGAGGACGAGGCCGATCATCCCCATCGTCACCGCCATCTGACCGACACGATTAAATGTGGCGGTCACATAACGATCTTCGGTGCGGCGGGTCGCTACCATGCGGATAATCGCCCCAAGGATAAGCATGACCGCAAACGTCCCGAAAAGCAGCCGGCTACTCGAGGCTTCAAGCGGAGCGGGGGTGCGATCAAACCAAAATTGGAAGTTCAGCAAAGGTCGAAGATTCAGCATACGGCGTGCTTTTTATCACGCAGCGCGTTTGAACACAAGTCCCCAGTGCTGGGCGCCGGCTTGGAACTCCCGATCGAGGATAAAGCCGTATTTTGAAAAAAGTTCCTTGGCCACAGCCGGACTGATCCGATCCTGCACCATCGGACCGATCGTGGCGGAGGATTGAATCCAATCAATAACCAGCAACGTGCCTCCAGGCTTGGTTGTGCGTTTTAATTCCCGAGCCAAGGCATCGCGCTGTTTGGTCAAAAAAAGATTATTGATGAGAAGCGAGAGATGAAACGTTGCATCAGGGACCCGCACACCGTGATCACGCTCGATGTCCCCCCAAAGGGCCACTACATTGTTCGCCGCGTCGGATTTTGCTCGACCCTCAATCGCCCCCACAACCGCTTTCTGAATGTCGATCGCATACACCTTTCCTTCGGCCCCGACGAGTTTCCCGGCCGGAAAAACAAAATGCCCGACCGTACCGCAACCGAAGTCAGCTACCGTGTCCCCTTGTTTGATACCGCTCTCGGTCAGGAGTTTCACCGGATCGAGGAGCTGCGTGGCAGAAAAATCAGCCATATTAATAAAGCGATTCAAATAATGGACTGATGAGCGCAAAAAAAGAATCTTGAATGAGGTTGGTGGCAAAAAGCATTCCTACAACACAGGCGCCGACTCCAACCAATTTCAGAAAAAGCCGCGTCCCCCCAGAGAGCCCCATGTGCTCTTCGGCAAAACGAATTCGACCGACAAATTCCATATACAAATCTGTCTTCCAGACCATATGGAAACCGACCGCCATAATCACGAGTCCAATGACGACACGCCAAAACATATGAGAGTAGTATGCCAGAAATCAACGGAAACAGAAACCCGCTCGAATGCGGGGCCTCTGGTGGATGATCCCGGCGGACTCCCACCGAACTGCGGAGGGGTTGCGATCCCTCCGTAAGCCTCCCCCGGCAAACGCGGGAACCTCACGGTTCCCAAACCCTCCCTTGGTTCGAGCCCTTAACCACCAAAAAAACCGACAGATAGTACTGTCAGTTTTTTTGGTGGGCGCTGGAGGGCTCGAACCCCCGACCTACTCGGTGTAAACGAGTCGCTCTAACCAACTGAGCTAAGCGCCCATGGCGGCATCCTAGCAGAACCCGGGGGTCTTGAAAACTTTTGCCCGTTCATCTATAGTTGCGGGGCCGCAAATACGCGGACGTGGTGGAATTGGTATACACGTACGCTTGAGGGGCGTATGCCGCAAGGCTTGGAGGTTCGAGTCCTCTCGTCCGCACCAAAAATCCCCGAGGTTTCCTCGGGAATTTTTGTTTAAAACATTCGCTCGCGACCGGTGATGACTTTCAGGTTTAACGGTTCAATGCTGATTTCAAACTTCTTCCCCCGTAACGCCTGTCCATCGCAGATAGCATCAAACTCCCGCGGTGCCTCGATCGTGCCAAAACGAATCGGCAGTGTCGTTGAACCGATACTCTTTTTAAACCACCCTTCCCGACGAGGGACCCGAATCCGTGCTTCAAAAAATCCGTCACACGGATCAGCCAAATCTTCAACGACCCCGTTGATCGGAGTGAAATTACGAATCTCAATGAGTCCACCGGAAGCAGCAGAAACACTGTACTGGCCTTCGCAGATCAACTTCGCATCGGGATGACTGACGCGGACACCGGTCACAAATCGCTTGCCGTTCACACGCCCCGTATCGACTCGCTCGATGATCCGTGCAGACAGAACGTCACAGGCCTCGACCCCACTCGGGATGCCAAGCATCTGAGCGAATTGATTATCTGGTCCGACAGGGATCACCCCGAGCGGCAAATCAGCTTCGACCACCGCATCAAGCACATGCGCCACCGTGCGATCATTCCCGACCACAACAACGGTCGATGCCCCACGCCGCGCTTCGTCGCGAATGTTCTCCCCGGCATGACGAAAGAGCGCCATGCGGATGACTTTGCCGGCAATCCCAAGGTCCGTCAGTCGATTTTCAATCGCCGCCATGTCGCGTTCATGCTTTCGATCTTGGACGGATTGATCGTAAATATACAAATACATACATCCGAAACGTGCATCTCGAAATACGAAACAGATTCAAAAAACAACGTCCGAAACGTTCTTATTCGGATTTGTCTGGGGTTTGAAACTTCGCATTTCGGATTTCCCCCATCGCCACCTTACCATTTACTTGCGCGCCGGCCGCAACTTCCAAAATCGTCGTCGTGACATCACCGCTCACTTTCGAACTGGCGGCTAACTCTAACTTCTCCACGATCGTCACGTCCCCGGAAATCTCCCCAGCGACCGAAGCGTTTTGTGCTTTCACATTAGCAGCAATACGCGCAGACTCCCCTACCTTTAAGTTCCCAGCGATCGAAACCGAACCAGACACTTCCCCCTCAATGATCACATTCCCGCTCGACGTAAAATCCCCTTCGACTTTGACCCCCTGAGCGATGATCGTTTCACCCCCAGATTGCGCTTCATCCCGTTTGAACATAAAAGCCCCACAATTAAATTCTTCTCGAATCTTACCGGGGGGTCCCCCTCCCGTCAAACGACTTTTTTCTGCATCGTTTTTGTGCCCTTACCCAAAGGCGCCTTCTTCAAACGAAAAGCGAAGACGCTCCCTTTGCCTCGGCCGGCAGAACTCGCCCAAATTTCTCCTCCCATCGCCTCGATGAGGCGTTTGCAAACATACAGCCCAAGCCCTGTCCCTGCCGCCCCGTTGACCGCCGAACTCGCGGCGCGAGAAAACTTTTGGAACAGCTTGCCAATATCTTCCTTGGTTAAACCGTTGCCAGAATCCTGAACTTCCACGCGCACAAACTGTGGTTCGTCGAAAAACTTCACCCGCACAAATCCTTTATCCGTATATTTGAGGGCGTTCTCGACCAAATTGGTTATCACTTCTTTTACTTTGGCCGTGTCACCGAGCACCATCGCCATCTTTGGTGTGTCACACGTCAATGTCAGACCGCGCTCCTTGGCGCGAAGCGATAAAAAGTCCTTAACCTCTTTGCACAAAGGGACGACATGCATGCGATTGATTTCGACCGTCGTCCTCCCTGACTCGATGCGAGACACAGAGAGGAGTTGATTGACCAGTTCGATCATAGACTCCGTGCTCGATCGAATTTTCACCACGACCTCCCCCTGCCGTTCGGTCGTTTTGCCAAATGCCCCCTCCTGCATCATCGTCACGTAGCCCCGAATGATGGAAAGCGGTGTACGCAGTTGATGCGAAGCGATCGATAAAAATTCCGTCTTGGCGGCATCGAGCTTGGTGAGCTTGGCGTTCGCAGCCTTCAAATTCCGTGCCGTCTCTACCAAGGAAGAAAAGGTCTGAGCTTTTTCCAAGGCAACGGTCACCAAGTTAGCCAGTGCGCCAAATGATTCCTTTTCATACTTAGTCAGATCCCTGTCTGTACGATTCAATCCAGCAACAAGAACCCCCATCGGCCCCGAAGAAGACAGAAGTGGAAAAACCAAACAACTCTGCACGTTGACCGTTTTTTTAAACGCGGCCTGCTCCGCCTTTGTGGCCGAGCCTCCGAGCAACGTTTCGAGTTGGCGCACCGTTACCCTTCGACCGGTCTTCATTGCGATCACGCACGGATGCGCGCCGGCCGTCAGAGGGATCTTTTTCAAGTGCGCGACGTCGCAGATGGACTGATCCTGGACTGCACAGGAGATAGAGATCCAGCGACAGGCGCGACGACGGGAATCAACAAGAGCGATCCCGGCAAACGGATAATTAAACTCCTTAATCAACAATTCAGAGATCGCATGGGCCATCTCTGCTGTCCCTAAACTCGCCAAAGCGATCGCATCCAGTCGTTGCAGCAAGGCGAACGTCTTATTACGCGATGCTAATTCGGCATTGCGCACGTACAGTTCACGAGCAGTATCAACCGCCTGCGGCACCGTTTTGTCACGCTTAAACCACCCAAACATACTTAACGAAGAACGTCAGGGACATCCTCTTTCGGAACGTCTGGTAGCAACCCTTTAACCGCTTCACGACAGACGTCGACGGACGCTGGACCAAATAACCCTTCATAGCGTTGGACAAGGGCCTGCAAAACTATTTTGAAAGATCCACTCACTTTGACCTGCCCGTCCTCCCCCACCTGGAGTCCAGAAACTTTCTTGGCTTCGCGCCAAGCCAGAGGCCCGATGACGAGCTCCTGTTCGCGCACGATGCGTAGCACGAGTTCCTCTTTTTTAACGGGCATAGATTATTCAAGATAATCCGGATCAAGGGCGGTGATCCCCAGGACCAGAGTGGTCATCGAAGCGGTGTAGAGAAAATCCACCCAGTTGCCCACGTACCAAACACCGAGTGTTGTTTGCCAAGCAAAGGCGAAATCTGCAAAGTAATTCAGAAGAAACCCAGCCAGAAGGATAAGAACCGGCACTTTGTACCGACCGCCGAGAGACTTGCGAGAAAGGGTGAACAACAGAACGGTCAAGGTAATCATGACAATGTCACCGCCTGGATAGGCCATGTCCACAAAGATTTTCCAGACATCACCGGTCAGATCGAGGTATCCGCCACGGGCAACGATAATCAAAATGTAATAGGAGATCAGACAGGCAAGGACCGGGACCACATAAAACAGGACTTTTCCGCTCGCTTTTTTGAGCGCCTGCTTCACGCCGATCACGCGGGAGAGATAAAGTAAACCAACGGCCCAGAAGAGGTAGCTGGAGAGATAAATAAAATCAGCGATCGACGGGTACGGTGCTTCTACGGCAAGAAAAAAATTGTAGTACGAGTACATCCAGCCGCCGACGCCCCAAGAAATCAGTCCGATCGAAAAGCACATGATCGCCCGACCCATCTGACTCCTCATCCAGCCCCATCGCCATGCGCGATACAAGCCAAACGCCCCGCCCACGATCGGGATCGTCACAAACACGAGTCCGTAATAGTAGTTCACTGTCTGTTCTTGAAATCCACCGAGCATCAGCCACACCCACCACATCGTCATCACGACGAACGTCAGAAGAAAAATTTTAGAAGAACGCGCACGAAGAAAAGAAAAGATAGACATAGGAAGTGCTTCGATTATAGCACAATTATGCGCGTAAACGTAACCAAATCGCGGCGGCGATCAAACCGTTGATCGCGATGTAGGTGAGGGCATGAAAAAAGAAGACGAGATCCCAGGAGGCAAAGTCAAAACCCGTGATCGCAAAAATATTGGTGAACGAGGCAACGGTGCTCAGAATCCAAGCCCACAGATCTTCATTCTCTGGACGATGCCAGGACTTGATCAGTGTCGGAATCGCCCCGATAACGTCGGCGGCAAGGAGAATGTAGACAGCGATCTCACTCGAGCGAGTCAGGTACCAAGCCAGTCCAGCGACAAGGGCCAGGCTGAGGCAGATCGTGTCGATTCGGCCCCATGTTCCTTCTCCGTATTTGAGGGAGAGGAAGGCGTATAACAGAAAGCCGAACGCGTAAGCAGCGTTCAACGTGACCCCAAGAGATCCACCGGAAAATCCAAAACTCACGACCGTCATCGCCTGCACGAGCGTCCAGACCCAATAGGAACTACGGCTCGGTTTCGTTTGACCAAGAAAGATGCCTCGGACGTAGGTGATGTCCGAGGCGATCACGAGCAGGAGGGTCGCCAAGCTGGCGATGAGAGGAATGGACATAGAAAACCTCACGGTTCGGCGTGGGCGAAGAGCATCTTGTTGTAGCCCTGGTTGCGGAGGACGGCAGTCGTGGCGCGATGTTCAGTCACGCGGGCCGCACGGAAGCCGGCGAGGGCCAGATCTTCGAGCATCATCGTGCGATTGATGCTGAGACAGCGACCGATGACCTCGCCACACTTCCACCGATCGGTTTCGGCAATGGTCACGAGGACCAGGCGACCACCGGGCTGGAGCAGGCGCCGTGCTTCCCCCATGGCGAACCGCATCCGTTCCCTACTCGGGAGACACTCCATCCCGAAGACGGAAGTGACCACAGCGAACGAAGCGTCCGGGTACGGCCAGGGGTCGTTCATGTCGTGACTCGTGAGTCCGCGGACCTTGCCGGCCAACTCAGCGAAGAACTCGACCGGCGTGATCGGTGGCACGGCGCGAGCGGCCGCGAAACCGTAGAGATCGAGGTACCTCGGCTGGATCCGACCAACAGCAGCATCGTCGATCAGGCCATGCAGGTACCGGATGTTCTCTTCGCGGGCGTCGAAACCGTGAAGCTCCACGAACCCCTGAAGGAAGGCGGTCCAGTAGAGCATCGTCGGCCCACACCCCGCGTCGAGCAACGCAGACCCTACCCGTCCGGCGGCCGAGGCACCCTCGCAGGCGCGCCGGAGGAAGAGCCCAACGTCCAGGTTCTCTGGCGTCAGGGCATCGTAGTACTCGTCGAGATACGCCCCGACGTGCGAGAAATCCTTGGCGTCGACCACGGTCGACGGATCCGTATTGATCGGCATGGAGACTCCTGTCGTGGGCAAACTCATCCTATCCCAAAGGGAGAGCCACGGACAAGGGCTGGCCCCTACATCTCGTTAACGGGATCGATGTTTAAAAGGGCCAGAGCATTTTTAAGAGCTCGGCTCGTAGCACGACAGAGCGCCAGACGTGATTCCATCATTGCCGATGATTCGGCCTGGAGCACCGGACAGTTGTGGTAAAACTCGCTGAACTGCTTAGCCAAGTCAAACGCATAATTAGCCACCGCAGAAATCTGATACGTTTGTCCGACCCGATACACCACGTCTGGCAATTCAGCGATCTTGCGAACAAGTGCCGCTTCGGACGGGTGCGTCAGCGATCCGCTTCCCTTCCCCGTTGCTGTGGCGATCTGTGCTTTTCCTTTGCGGAAGATCGACTCGATCCGGGCCAAAGTGTACAAGCAGTACGGCCCCGTGAACCCGTCGAAGGAAAGAGCCTTCTTAAAATCAAAAACGATCACCTTGTCTAAGTCGTGTGCAAGGATCGAAAACTTGAGTGCAGCAAAAGCTAGGGCGCGGGCGGTCGAAATCACTTTCTTTTCTTTCCATTCTGGATGACGCTTCTTCGTCTCTTCGGTCGAAATGCGAATCAGCTCATCGCGGAGCGTTTCGTATTTGATGATCGTCCCCTTACGCGAAGACATCGCCCCTTCCGGCAAGGTAATGATTTCGTAAGAAACATGCTCCAAACGCTTTTTGAACCCCATCCGCTTGAGCGTGGCAAAAAGCTGTTGCATGGCGAGTGACTGACGCACGTCGATCACGTAGAGCGAAAGGTCTGGGGCGTGCTGTTCATCCTTTTTCAAAGCCAAGGCAAGATCTTTGGCATTATAGAGCATCGTCCCGTCCGTGCGCTTGAGCAGATTGGCCCCGAGCTTCTCGTCCTGTAGGTCAACGATCGTTGCCCCCTCGCTCACTTCGGCGATCTTCTTTTCGAGCAAATCCTGAACGATGCGGTCAGCCCGATCAACAACATCGCTTTCGAAATACCACTGGTCGATCGTCAGATCGAGTTCAGCGGCCACATCTTGAATCACATCCATCGACCACCGCTTCGTCTTCTTCCACAACCCGAGCCATCCACGATGACCATCCTCCAAACTTTGGAAAATCTTGGTCACTTCCAACTTGTCTTCCGGATGCTCTTCAAGCCAAACCGTGGCCTCGGTATACACCTTGCCAAGAAAGGCATTGCGCTCTTCCTTTGTCGGCTCTTCATCTGGATGAAACTTTTGGATCGCCCACAAACACTTCGCCACGTGAATGCCGAGATCGTTGATGTAACTAACCGGCACCACCTCGGTTCCGTTGGCCCGCTCCACGTTGACCACCCCCTGTCCGACGAGCGCCGTGCGCAAATGACCGACATGCACTTCTTTGTGGGTGTTCGGCTGAAAGTACTCAACAAGAATCTTTTTTCCATGACCCGCATCACTCGCGCCGTACTCTTCTGATTCCGTTTCAAGAAAAATCTGTTCCGCAAGCTTGGCGGTGTTCAGATAGATGTTGATGTACGGGCCTTTGGTCTCCACACGGCTGATCAATCCTTTGTGGGCGATCTTTGGGGCGATCTCTGCGGCGACCTCGACCGGATTGCGCTTCAGCCCTTTGGCCAAGGCAAAACAGGGATAGGAAAGATCCCCATGCGACGGATCGCGCGGCGTTTCGAGCTCTTGGGAGGTCGAGGAAAATCCTTTCCCCACCGCCGCCTTAAGCGCTTTGATCACTTCTTGTCTGGCGTTTTGCATCACTGCCATAGTGTTTGAATTCGAAATCCGAATGTCGAAATACGAAGTAATCGGAAAACGAAGATAGAAACCCCTTAAACTAATCGAATAAAATGCCGCTTCCCTTTTTGAATCACCGAACCTTTTTTCACGGTTATGTTGAAATCATTGATCACCACCCCGTCGATTTTGACGCCCCCTTCATGAATCACCGCCCGTGCTTCGGTCTTGGATTTGTTGAGCCCAGCACCGACGAGCACATCGATGATCGACATCGCTCCACTGATTTTGAATTCCGGCATCTCCTCTGGCGCCGCGTGTTCCTTGAACATCCGGTCAAACGACTCGACCGCCTTGTCCGCATCCTCTACGGAGTGGTACATACGGACGATCTCACGACCCAAGCGCATTTTGATCTCCTTCGGATTCGTTCCGTTCCGCATCGCCGTTTCCATCTCCACAATCTGTGCCATCGGCACGCGTGTGAAAAAGGTGAAATACTTGATGATCAATGCGTCCGACGCCGACATCACCTTTCCAAACATGTCGTTTGGTTCGTCGGAAAAATTGATTGTGTTCCCCCAGCTCGAGCTCATCTTACGACCGTCTGTTCCTTCGACGAGCGGATTCATGATGATGTTCTGCGGTTTCTGTTTAAAGTGTGGTTGCATTTCACGTCCAGCCAACAAGTTGAAGCGCTGATCCGTGCCGCCGAGCTCGACGTCTGCTTTGATCGCCACCGAGTCATATCCCTGCATCAATGGGTAAAGCACTTCGCGCAGCGACACACGCGTCCCTGCATCTAATCGTCGGCGAATATTATCACGGGCAATAAACTCAGCGAGCGAAAAGATGTTCGCCTGCTCAGCCACATCAACGTAATTCAATTTCTTCAGCCACTCAGAGTTAAAGTGAATCTCTGCTTTCTTAATGTCCAGAATTTTGGCCGCCTGTTCCACGTACTTTTTCAGATTTTCTTTGACTGTCTTTTGTTCAAGCATCGGGCGTTCAGAATCTTTGTCCGAAGTGTCGCCGATGACTCCAGTAAAATCACCGACAATGAAGACGACCTTGTGACCAAGGTTCTGGAAGTCACGCAACTTAAGAAGCGGGACCGAACGACCCAAATGCAAATTCGGGCTCGTCGGATCGATCCCGAGCTTCACGCGCAACACTTCACCGGAGAGCATACGGTCACGCAATTCTTTCTTGACGATGACCTCGTCCACACCACGTGAAAGGACCTCGTCAATCGCTTTTGGATCAATAGTAACTTTACCCATAATGCTTTCATTGTATCACGACAGCGCCGAGAGCTGCGTTTGGATCGCCTTAACCCGATCGACCGCTTCGGCCAAGTTCTGTTTCATCTTATCAACGACCTGCGCCGGTGCCTTGCCGACAAACTCCTGATTACCAAGCTTCCCTTCGAGCGAGGTAGCGTACGCTTTCGCTTCATCAAGTTCTTTGGTGAGTCGTACCTTTTCTTTCACCGGATCAACGAGCCCTGAGAGTGGAACGAAGATTTGCGTCGTTCCACAAACGGCCGAGACTGATCCTTCCGGAGCTTCGGCTTTGGATTGAATGGTCAGTGAGTCCACACGCGCGAGATGTTTAATCACCTCGGCTTGCGACTCAAGAACTGCGTGCATACCCGCGTCGGCCAGAACGACACTGATCATCTTCGCTGGCTCCACTTGGTATTCAGCACGGAGATTACGAATGGAAGCGATCACCTCCTGCATCAAGACGAAACTCTTTGCTGTGTTCTCATCAGACACGGCTCCAGATATTGGCCATTCTGAGATCATCAAGAACTCACTCTTACCCATCTCTTTCCAGATCGCTTCGGTCACAAACGGCATGAACGGATGCCAGAGCTTAAGAACGTTGGTAAGCACATGCACCAAAATACGATCCGTGTTTTCAGACTTCTGCATCTTGGCGATTTCGAGATACCAGTCCGCAAAATCATTCCAAGTGAAATCGCGCAATGTTTCTCCGGCGATCGAGATTTCGTGACGTTCAAGGTGCCCAGTGACTTTGGCCGTCACTTCGGACAATCGGCCGAGGATCCAGCGGTCAGCAAGGGTCACCGACTCCCCTGGACGGTCATCCAGCGTCCCCACACTCGACAACACAAAGCGCGAAATGTTCCAGAGCTTGTTGGTAAAGTTGCGATAGCCAGCGATCTTTTCTTCCGACAACTTCGAGTCGTTGCCAGGAGTTGAGCCGATCACCAAAGATAGACGCGTGGCGTCCGCGCCGTACTTTTCAATCATGTCGAGCGGATTGATGATGTTGTCGAGCGACTTACTCATCTTTCTCCCCTTCTCATCACGCACCAAGCCGTGGAGGTAGACCGTTTTGAACGGCACCTCGTTCATGAGGTAGGTGGTCATCATCACCATACGTACCACCCAGAACGTCAAAATGTCATACCCCGTTTCGAGGATCGTGGTTGGGTGATACGTCTTCAGGTCAGCCGTTTCGTCTGGCCACCCGAGCGTGGTAAACGTCCACATCCCTGCCGAGAACCAGGTGTCGAGGGTGTCGGGGTCTTGAGTCCATCCTTCTCCTGTTGGCGCTTCTGTACCAACAAAAACTTCTTCCCCGCGATACCACGCCGGAATGCGGTGCCCGTACCAAAGCTGGCGGCTAATGCACCAGTCACGCAAGTTGTCTGCCCAGTCAAAGTACGACTTCGCAAACCGCTCTGGGATGATGTTGATCTTTCCTGATCGCACCGCGTCCTGCGTCAACGATTTAATCGTTCCGCGTCCAAACGGCTTATTAACGTCAATAAACCACTGGAGCATGGGGATCGGTTCGATCACCCCGCCCGAACGTTCAGCCGTCGCCAAGTTCTGCATCGTCTTTTCTTCGCCTTCGATCAACCCTTGTTCATTGAGCCAGGCAACAACCGCAGCACGCGCTTCGTTCACCGTCATTCCAACAACAAGTGACCCGGCTTCGGCTGTCATCCTGCCGTCTTCACCGATCACCTGACGCATAGCGAGTTTATGGCGGGTGGCGATGTCGGCATCGATCAAGCTGTGGGCCGGCGTGACCCCAAGGGCACCTGTACCAAACTTCGGATCAACGGACTCGTCGGCTACGATCGTAATAGTAATCGTAGATCCAGCAAACGGGATATTCTCAAACGTCTTGCCAACAAGATGCGCGTAGCGTTCGTCAGAAGGATGCACCGCCACAGCCGTATCCCCCACCTTCGTCTCTGGTCGCGTTGAAGAAACAGCGATCGGAAAATCTTTGCTGTACTTGAAGGTGTAAAGTGTCGCCTCGACTTCTTTATAAACAATCTCAATATCACTGATCGTTGTCTGGCCGATAGGATCCCAATTCACCACGCGGTGACCGCGATAAATCAACCCATCGTCGTACATCTTTTTAAATGCTGTGTTCACCGCACGATTGCGAGCAGCGTCGAGCGTGTATGCCTCGCGCGACCAATCAAGCGAAGCGCCCATCTTGCGGCACTGACCCACAATCGTGTCATGCGAATCCTGGGCGAATTTTTCAACGCGACGCAAAAACTCTTCGCGTCCCAAATCATGGCGCGTCTTCTTCTCTTCTTTAAAAATGATCCCCTCGACTTTGGTTGAGGTGGCGATCGCGGCGTGATCCGTGCCTGGTAACCAAAGCGCTTTCTTCCCTTGCATCCGCGCAAAGCGGACCATGATGTCTTCGATCGCAAGCATCACGGCGTGCCCCATGTGCAGCGTGCCGGTCACGTTTGGTGGGGGCAAGACGATCGAGAACGTCTCCTTACGCTCCCCCGGCAAGTTGTCTGGATTAAAAAACCCGCTCGCTTCCCAGGCGGCATAGGTGCCGTCTTCGTGGAGCTTGGGATCGTACGCTTTAGAGATCTCTTGTTTAGCCATAAAAATGAAAACACCCCTACAAACCATCAGCAAATCTGATGCGTTTGTAAGGGCGGAAAATTCCGCGTTACCACCTTACTTCATTCGATCGTTCCCGACCGAACCTTAGTCGCCACAGGGGCGAAGCGCGTTGACGGGCGCACCCGGGAAGGTCTACGACCCTTTGCGAGAGGGCTCTTCTTCCGGCTCAGCTGTGACATCAGCGTCATCGCCTTTACGAATCTATCCTAACAATCAATTCCCGAAAGGGCAAGGGCTTGACGGCCCTTAAAGCGCGTGGCAAGATAGGCAATCCTCATGCTTGCCGTCACTCCGCCTAAGCGGGGTCGATTTCGCAAACAGGCATGTGTCCTTGAACCAAAACCAACAACTCCACGAAATGATCAAACGGTCCAGCCGGCCTTTGATTGTGCTACCCGAAGCCGCGGGCGTTGATCATTACGCCTCGGCTTTTGGTTTAAAGGAAGCGCTGAAGAAGATGGATAAGGATGCGGTGATCGCCACGATTGCCACCATACCCAAGGCGATGCAGGCGTTAAAAGGTGAGCACCTCGTGTACAACGACATCCCAGGATTGCACGAACTGACGATCGAACTCCCGCTCGACGTTGCCGATGAACACTCGATTCGCCACAGTGTGAACGAAGGTAAACTACAGATTCACGTCGCCCCCAAGTCTGGTGTGTGGAAAGAGCATCACGTCCAGGTCCGCCCAGGGAACTATCGCTACGACGTCTTGATCTGCATCGGCTCGTCTGATCTACCGGGATGCGGACGTCTCTTCCAGGACTACGCCGACTTTTTCTATCGCACGCCGATCATCAACATTGATCATGCCGCCGCCAACGAACATTACGGGGCGATCAACGCAATCGACGTGACTGCGGCATCGTGTGGTGAAGTCTGTCATGATGTCGTTAGCTCAATCGATCCATCGCTCGTGGACGCTAGTATCGCCACCCACTTTTTAACTGGAATGATCGCCAAAACAAAAAGTTTTAAAACGCGCAACGTCACCCCAAAAACACTCGCCGCCGCCTCGACGCTCGTCGGACTCGGCGGAAAGCGCGAAGAGATCATTCATCATCTGTACCGCACTCGGTCGGTCGCCACGTTACGCCTGTGGGGTCGGGCGCTGGCGCGACTGAAAGCCGATCCAGAACAAAAGTTCGTTTGGACCTTGCTTTCGGCTCAAGACTTTTTGCACGCCGGCGCCCAGGAAGTTGATCTCCCAGAAGTGATTGACGAACTGATCGCTTCCTCCCCTGAAGCAGAGCGTGTTCTCATCCTCTATGAAAACAGCGATCATCACATCTGCGGTATTTTACGGACGACACCACCAACCAGCGCCCTAAAACTTCTCGGTGCTTTTGATCCCGTCGGCACGACAGACGAAGCTCGCATCTGCCTAACCACGATGAACTTAATTGAAGCGGAGCAGAAGATCCTCACAACGATGCCAAAGTAAGGTACAATGGCGGGGCGATCGATGATCGCTCATGGTATGGAGGACTGGATTTCATCATTTTTACACGATCACCCGGAGGCAGAACTGTATCTCGTTGGTGGGGCGGTGCGAGACAATCTCCTTGGTCGCAAAACCAAGGATTTTGACTATGTCGTCCGAGGAATGCAAAAGCCGGAACTTGAAACCTGGCTTGCGGCCCACGGTCAAGTGGATTTTGTCGGAACCGCGTTCGGGGTCTACAAGTTTATTTACGCCGGCACAGACACCGTCATTGATATCGCCCTCCCACGAACAGAAAGTGCTCTGCCAGATTCACGCGGCGGATATCGTGAATTTGAAATTGAAGCGCGGATGGACCTACCGATTGAAATGGATCTTTCCCGTCGCGACTTCACCATCAATGCCATGGCTCGCGATGAACGTACACAGGTGATCATCGATCCCTACCATGGCCGGCGCGATCTCGAAGCCAAAGTGATCCGTGCCGTCGGTGTTGCCGAAGATCGTTTTAAAGAAGATCTGACCCGCATCCTGCGCGCGATCCGTTTTTCTTGTTCCCTTTCGTTTCATATTGAGGAGCGAACCTGGCGGGCGATGCGCGCGTTGGCCCACCATCTCAACGATAAAAACGAGAGTGGCCAATGGGTCATCGCTCGTGACACGATTGGTCGCGAATTTATCAAGTCATTTCTTGCCGATCCTGCCTGCACGCTCGTGAAATATCAAGACGTTGGCCTAACCGAGTTGCTCTTCCCTTCGATCGACACGCAGCGCGCCTTAGAACGTGTCGGTGAAGTGAGTGCCCTTTCGCCCAATCTCCTCGTCGCTCTCCTCCTTTCTACGACAACCCCAGAAGACGCTCGCACGATCCTCTCAAGCTACCGTTTTCATCAACTCCCGCGTGAACACCGTCTGCACATCGACGACGATACCGTTCTCTGGCTCCTGCGTTCGGCCCACGTGCTTGATGTGATCGAAGATCCGAAAGCGATGCCCGGATCCATGTTTGAAAAACTCTTCCTCACCGACCGCGGGGCAGAACTCCTCGACCTGATGATGATCACCGGCACCGTAAAAAAAGAAAAGCTCCAGAGCGTACGAGAGCGTGTTTCTGCTCTTCGTGCCCAATTTGGAACAGAGATCCCAGAACTCGTCAGTGGGGAAGATTTGATTGCGGCCGGATTCACTCCTGGTCCGGAATTTCGCGCGATGATTGATCGTGTTCGCGATGCTCAGATGGCAGGCCTGATTACCAACAAAACAGAAGCTCTGACCTTTTTGCACAAATCGCAAGAATCTTGACCGGCCGCGTCCTATTGTGTATAGTTTTGCCCACCACGGGCGGCTAGCTCAGTTGGTTAGAGCGTCACATTGACATTGTGAAGGTCAGAGGTTCGAATCCTCTGCCGCCCACCAAATACCCCTCGCATTTCGCGGGGGTTATTTGTTTATCGTGTGGTCCTGTTCCGTGGTGGATTCTTCCTCTTCTTCGGGGATCGCTTGCCCGATCCACTCAGGTTGTTCCTGTTCCGTGATCGTTGAGATATACATCAAAAACGTTCCCACGAGAACTAGAATCAAGAATCCGATGAACATCACGGACATGATCGGAATGATGCCGCAGGCGAAGGACTCGATCCAGGAAACCCATCGCTCCGGGGAAAGTTGGCAACGGGCGATATCTCTCTCTGCGAGTGCGATCCCCGACGCGGCGGCAATGATCGCCAAACCAAGGGAAACAGCAGAAAAGAGACAGCCGAATCGTGTCTTTTGTACGCGTCCCAAACGTAAGGCGGTGATAATAGAAAAAACCACTCCGCCAAAAATCCAGTAGAGCAGAAAGGTGATGACGGAGAGCGCGACCTGAAATGACATAGAGCCCCTTGAGTTTATCTGATTTTTCAGGCAAGATCAAGGCGCATGAGATTATAGGCCCGTAGCTCAGTTGGTCAGAGCAGGCGTCTTATACACGCCGGGTCGATGGTTCGAGTCCATCCGGGCCTACCAGAATAAAAACCGAAAACGAAAAAACCGAAAAACAGAAATGCTGTGCTAAATATCATCTACCAAGACAAAGACGTTCTCGTTCTCAACAAGCCCGCTGGGCTCTTGGTTCATCGTGCTGAAGGTAAAGATGAGGTCACGCTCGCCGATCTGTTGTTAAAAGAATTTCCAGAAGTGAAGGGGGTTGGCGAGCACCCAGACCGTCCAGGGATCATCCACCGGCTAGACCAAGATGTCTCGGGGGTGATGGTCGTGGCCCGCAATCAGGCGGCGTATGAGTTTTTAAAAAAACAGTTCGTGGAGCGTACGATGCACAAACAATACATCGCCCTGGTGCACGGGAAGATCATGAAGGATGAAGGTGAGATCCACTTGGTCATCGCTCGATCACGACCGAAGGCACGGATGGTCGCCCGACCGGATACGCAAGCGGGGCGCGAAGCCAAGACGTATTGGGAAGTGCTCGACCGTTTTAAAAACTTTACCTTGATGCAGGTGCGCATCGAAACGGGACGCACCCACCAGATTCGTGTGCACTTCCACGCCATCGGCCACCCGTTGATGGGTGATCCGATCTATCACATCAAACGCACACACCGTAAGGATATTGGTCGTGTCTTTTTGCACGCCCAAAAACTCACTCTTACACTCCCCTCGGGTGAAGAAAAAACGTTCGAAGCACCGATGCCGGAAGAACTGACCGCTATTTTGAAAGATCTGGCACGGAAATAACTATGCAAGGAAAACTGTTTGTCTTAACCGGGCCATCCGGCGTTGGAAAAACGACGGTGGCTGAAAAGCTCCGCGAAGCGATCCCAAACCTCAAGCGTTTAGTTACCTGTACCACGCGTGAACCGCGCGAAGGCGAAGTTGACGGCGTCCATTATCACTTCTTGGATAAAGATGCTTTCATGGGGCTCGTGGCGAGCGGGGAGATGTTTGAGTGGGACGAACATTACGGACATCTCTATGGGAGCCGAAACACAGACGTGGATGCGTTAATCGCTGAAGGAGGTGCAACACTGATCGTTATCGATGTAAACGGAGCAAAAACGATCGAAACAGCTCGCCCAGATGCCATCACCCTATTCCTGACTGCAGAATCAAAGGAAGTTTTGGTCGAACGGATCAAATCACGAGGCAAATGGACCGAAGCGGACTTGAAGAAGCGCTTCGAAGAACTGAATGCGGAAATGGCTTTTGCCAAGACAGCAGACCATGTCATTGAGAACTCGGAAGGCAAACTGGAAGAGACCGTCGACCGCATTCGAGGCATTTTCGAGCAGGAAATGGCTAAGAGTTGACCAATTTCAGGGTTTGCGCTACTATCTCGGAACGTTACGGGGTCCTGTACCCCAGCTATAAATCAGAATATGTCCGACGAACAAAAGCCAACAACGGAGGAAACCCCAACAGAAGCGACCCCGGCCGAAACCGAAGCGACTGCGGAAGCTCCTGTCGAGATGATTCCGGAAGCCGAAGCCCCTGCTGCGGAAACTCCTACTGAGGAGATCCCAGCCGACGCTGAGGTCAAAGTGGTCCCCTTCTCCGAACTCCGCTCCGGCATGACGATCCGTCTACACGAAAAGATCAATGACGTTTCGCCAAAAGGAGAAAAGCGTGAACGTATTCAGGTCTTCGAAGGGATGGTCACCAACATTCGCGGGTCGCAAGATTCCCGCTCAATGACGATCCGTAAGGTGAGCAACGGCGTCGGGGTCGAAAAGATCTTCCCGATGTCCTCACCGAACATCGCCAAAATCGAAGTAGTCAAAACCGCCAAGACCCGCCGCGGCAACCTCTCCTTCCTGGCCGGCTTCCGCCGCAAGTTGAAGGAAACGTGGATGAAATAGATTTGGGAAATAGGAAAGGTGAGAGGATAGTAGAAAGAAGAGAAATGAAGAGGCAGCGCTCAATGAGCGCCGCCTCTTTTGCTTCTCTTCTAACCTTTTTCCTCTCACCTCTCTCTTTTTACTTCACCGTGGCAACCATGACCGTTTTGGCCAGGGAGTTTTCGCTGTCGATGTTTGCGCCATAGCCGTAGTCGGTCATCTCATGGGCGGAGACGGTAACCACCTGGTCGCTCCAGTCATCGCCGTACAAATCGGATGCGGTCGCTGCCTTTACGATCCAGTGCATCTTGTGATCGTCGCCGATGACATAAATCTTGGACGAAGTGGCCAGTTTGACGAGCGTTCCTGGCTTGTAGCCAACGGAGTCGCCTTCGTCGTACGTTGCAAGCTGCGTGTCAGAGATCACGACCACATCCGCAAACGTTTCGTACCATGTAAGGTAGATCGTTTCGTTCGGAATGTAGCTGATTTCATCACCAATCAACATATACACCTTCGGAGAGCTCGCTGTTTTAACCGGCGTTCCAACCGCGGTATTCATCGCGGTATCAAGCAACAACGTCGCTTCATACAACTTGGCGTCCTCGCCTTTCCAGTAGACGTGGCGAGCATCGGCGATGTACGGGACACCACCGAAACCGATCGTCATTTCATTGTCTGTAGACATGTCGCGGTAGAAAACGTCACCAGCGCCGGTCAATCCAACAACGATGTTTCCGAGAATATCCGTCGGGCGGAAGTCGAAGGACTCAACCATTACCCCATCAACGGTGGTGATTCCACCTGTCGAACCGTTCTCCCAGAGGATCGTTTCCTCCATCAAACGGAAGGTGCCGGTCATGCCGATGTTGGCGATGAACGCCGTTGATTCGCCGTTTGAGACATAGAGATCATTTTCTGGGGTGACGTAGGCCATATACGAACCGTTGATCTGCACCAAGTTACTCAGGTCATTCAGATCAAATTCGCGGTACCAAGAAAGATAATCGGTGGTAACGGTCGTTGAATCAAAGGACTCATCGGCAACGGTGCGGGCATACATGCGGAAGAATTCAACGTCACCATCTTTAGCAAAGTGGGCGCCGACGATATCTTCCGGCTCAGGGGTCCAGGTATCAGCGATCGCTGTACCTTCCTGTTCACCAAAGTCAATGAAGTCATAAACCCAAAGCTGCTCTTCCCCATCTGGGAACGTCATCTTCACGATCGCCTGGCCGTCTTCGACGTCTTCAAGCGTTTCGTAACGCAAGTTCCACTGTACATACATCGGCTTGAAGCTGTCGTAACGGGTCATGTAAGCAAACACTTGGGACTGCGGAACCATTCCGCTGTCGGACGAGTGATTATACGTAGCCGTGGCGTAAATCATCTCTCCGTCAACCGTAATCATCACGTCTTCGACGTTTCCAATAAAGGCATCATCAAGCAAGGTGATCTTTTGGCCGGTGGCAAGATCGACTTCAATCACGTCGAAGCGCGCTTCCTTGCCAGATTCCTCCGCATAAACCAGACGGTTTCCATTCTTGGCGAACTGCGCCAAGTCGACCGCCGACGTCTGTACATTCTCTACAGTGATCGTCCCGCCGTTGCCGAGCAAGAGCAGATCACGAAGATCGCACGAGCCAGAGCAGGCTGCGGCGCGCTTCACGAGCACGAGGGTGTCCCCGAGCTTCATGAGATTGGTCGAGCTTTCGGTCAAACGCTCGACGCGGAAGCCGTCATAGCTCCAGGCGCGCGAGGCGGTCAGAGCCGTCCACTCCGTTTCATCACCAGAAGCGATACCAGGCGCAAAAGGAGCGATGGCAACCGCGAGTAACGCGAGCATGAGAGAAATACGCTTCATCATAGAGAGATTAGTTTAAGGGCCAAGGATAGCAAAAATCAACTGATTTGTCAAGAACCAGTCGATGATTATTGGCTAATTTTAGCTATTTAGCAGGCCCCATCGCGGAGACAGGATCACATCCACGACATTAAATGACCAAAAAGATGTCGTGACGGGATCCTGCGGAGCGTATGGGGTTCACCCCTACAGGACATCTTTCAAATACTTCCCCGTGACACTCTTTTTGTCACGAGCGACCTCTTTTGGCGTCCCTTCAGCAACGACAAGTCCACCCTTGGCTCCCCCGCCTGGACCCATGTCGATCACCCAGTCCGAACACTTCATCACGTCCAAATTGTGCTCAATGACGAGAACGGTATTCCCTTTATCGACCAGGGCGTGGAGCACGAGGAGCAAACGATTGATATCTTCAAAATGTAAGCCGGTCGTCGGTTCATCCAGAATGTACAGCGTCTTGCCGGTAGCGCGACGGGAGAGTTCGGCCGCGAGTTTTACGCGTTGGGCTTCCCCACCGGAAAGAGTCGTCGCGCTCTGGCCGAGCTTCAAGTAACCCAAACCGACATCGTAGAGCACGTTCAACTTCTCAGCGATGAGCGGCTCGCCTTGGAAGAAGCGTTTCGCCTCTTCCACGGTCATTTCTAAAACGTCAGCGATGTTCTTGGCGTGCCAATGGATTTCGAGCGCCTCCTGATTGTAGCGTTTACCACGACACTCGGTGCAGTCGACGTAGACGTCAGGCAAAAACTGCATCTCGATGCGGCGCTGCCCTTCGCCGGCACAGGCTTCACAGCGCCCGCCCCCTTTGACGTTGAAGGAAAACTTCCCAGCATCAAATCCACGCATCTTGGCTTCCGGAGTATCGGTGTACAGATCGCGAATGGAGGTGAAGACTCCGGTGTACGTTGCTGGGTTTGATCGCGGGGTGCGCCCGATCGGTGACTGATCGATCGCCACCACTTTATCGACGTTCTCCAAACCTTTGATCGCTTTGTGATCCCCTGGGTACGCTTTGGCGCGATAAAAATGCTTCATCAGCACCTTGGAAAGAATATCCAGAATGAGTGTTGACTTTCCTGAACCAGAAACACCGGTCACACAGACGAGCTTGCCGAGCGGAACGTCGACATCGATATTTTTCAAATTAAACGCCGTCGCGCCCTGAATGGAGATCTTTTTCCCAGATCCTTTGCGATAGGACTTCGGAACTGGGATCGACTTTTTGCCGGAAAGATACTTGCCCGTCAACGAATCCTTATCTTTCTTGACGTCGTTTGGTGTTCCTTGGGCCACGAGCTCCCCACCGTACAAACCGGCGCCAGGACCGATGTCGATCAGATGATCGGCTGCAAGCATCATCGCCTCGTCATGTTCGACAACGATGACGCTGTTACCAAAGTCGCGCAACCCTTTAATCGTTGTGATCAACTTGTCGTTGTCGCTTGGGTGTAACCCGATCGACGGCTCGTCCAAAATATACATCACCCCCGAAAGCCCACTGCCGAGCTGGGTGGCCAGACGGACACGCTGAGCTTCCCCGCCGGAAAGCGACATCGCTGAACGATCGAGCGTTAAATAGCCAAGACCGACATCGATCAGGTGACCGACGCGAATGTTGGCTTCTTTCTGTACGCGATCTAAAACTAACTTCTGTTCCGCATTGACGTCCTTGTGCTTTTGCAGAGCGACAAAAAATTCGGCAACCTCGTCGATCGGACTTCCGACGACGTCCGCGATCGACTTGCCGGCGATCGTGATCGAAAGCAGTTCTTTGCGCAAACGCTGACCATGACAGGACGGACAGACAAGGGTGCGCATATACCCTTCAAGTTCTTTACGCACGTAATCCGAGTCGGTCTCGCGATACTTTTGTTCAAGTTGGGCGAGAATCCCTGGGAAGGTCACAGTCATGCCGTCGACCACATACGTATCCTCACCCGTTCCTTCGAGAATAACGTTCAGCTTCGCCTCCCCGATCTTTTCGACCGGCGTATGCACCGAAAACTTATGCTTCTTCCCGACCGCTTCGATCAACTTCAAGTAGCCGGATTGATTCCCCGCGATCCGTGTCCACGGTTTGACCGCCCCTTCGGCAAAGGTCAGACGCGGGTTAGGGATCACCAAGTCCGGTTCTAAAACGAGCTTCATCCCGAGGCCGGTACACTCCTGACAAGCGCCAGACGGCGAGTTGAAACTGAACAGGCGCGGATCCGGTTTTGGTAAATTGATTTTGCAGGTCGGACAGGAAAACGATTGCGACAGAAGCAGCTCGTCGCCGTTGTCTTCACGGACGATCAAGACAAGGTCATTGCCCAGATCGAGCGCCTTTTTCAACCGCTCGATCAAAAACGGTTTGGCGACCTGCTCGCCTTCGCCGAATTCAGCGATCAAGACGTCGATCGAGTGCACCTTGGTCTTGTCTTTGCGCATGGCGATCGATTCGTCGATATCCATCAGCAAGCCGTCGTAACGAATGTGTTTGTAACCGGCGTCCTGCGCGGACAACAACGCGTGCTTGTGTTCCCCTTTTTGTTCGCGAATGACCGGCGCGAACAGTTGGATCGTGGACGTCGTGAGCATCGACAAAACTTGATTGGCCATTTCCTCGACCGTCTGTTCGACGACACGGCTGCCGCACTCTGGACAGTGTGGCACCCCGGCGCGCGCAAACAACACGCGCAGCAGATCATAAATCTCGGTCATCGTTCCGACCGTCGAGCGCGGATTGTGCGAAGAGGACTTCTGATCAATGGCGATCGTTGGCGATAACCCTTCAATCGCGTCCACATCTGGCTTGTCTTGTAAGTCCAGGAACTGGGCAGCGTACGAAGAAAGTGAACCGACATAACGACGCTGGCCTTCAGCGTGGATCGTATCAAAAGCCAAAGACGACTTGCCAGAACCGGATAACCCCGTGATCACGACAAAGGCGTCTTTAGGAATGTCGATCGAAACGTTTTTTAAATTGTGCACCCTGGCCCCACGTACGCGGAGGGTATCTTTGGAAAACGTGCCATTCATTTTGCCTGCTCGTGCCATAGTCTGTCGTCACAGCGCTCAATTGCGCAAAGTGCGAAAGAGGATAACACGTATTTTGTGGGATGGCAAGAGCAAGAGGGTTAATTATGAACCCGAGAAGGCATCCCCGATCGCGTCGTTGCGTTCCTCATTCGCGGCAGCATCACGTGTCTCCTGTTCTGCTGAGTAGCAGTCAAGGGTACTAACACCGAACGCGTATTTCACACCGCCATTTGTCCTCACTTGGCAGGTATCTGTTTTTGGTACCTTGCCTCCCTTATCCTCTGAGCACGGATTTTCCAGACAGATAGATTCGAAGACCCCTTCAATCGAGTCCAGCTCCCCCACGTCCTTTTCTGGATACCCCAAAAAAACGTCGACCCCTTCGTAATCGGCACAACTCGTAATCGAACTACAGTCAATCTTAATCATCCCACAGGCACCGGTTGTGCCGTTATTGATCGCCTCCATTGCATTAGCCACTGAGTCGTCAATCGCTTGGCCAGACAATGCATACCAAGTGCCATAAAGCGGAATCATACTCGTCAAGCTGATCCCGATCTGATTATAGATAGCATCATTGAAATCCGCGTCGCGGATATACGCACAACGAAGTTGCATCGGATCAGACGGATCGACCACGTCTGGTTGCAGCGAAGCACACATCTGGCTTGTGATCGGTACCCCTTCTTTAATCAGGTTTGCCGAAGCGGCACAGGTCATACATTCATACTCCCCATTCACGTTGGCACAGGCGGCGCCGGCCGTCCCCGAACCGGCACAGGATGAGTACCGACACTCATAACCAACCTGCTGACCTGATGGTGAACGATACACCGTGCCTTTGTCCCCACAGCCCGTCCCGCCATCCGCGGACGTCAAACTGTATCCCTTGGCAGCAAAGTCTTCACACGATCCAATTCCGGTCACAAAAATCGATGACTTAATCAAGGGAAGTTCGATCGACTTTAACTGCACGAGGTAAGGATTAACCGTATTCAAAATGAGATAGGCGCCCATCACGAGGATCAGTCCGATCACGGCGTTTTGGATGCGCTTCTTGGCTGCATCAGCGTGACCGACGGACGAACCGATCATGTACTGCACCCCGCCGATCATGACCATCACGATCGCCACGATCGCCCCCGCACCTAAAAGGTACGTGTAGGCGGCGTTGATATACGTTCCAATATCAAGAACTTGCGTCGTTCCCCCGAGGTGGACCGACAGTTGAATCGGTTCCGGTTCGGGAAAACAGTAGTGCGCATTCGGGTCGCAGTCATACGGCTGATCATCGGACCACAATCCCCCCTCCGCCGTGCACTCGGTGCTCGTAAAACAGCGCAGATTACTGATCGGCGCTTCGTCGACCGAGTTGGCGCAGGCAACAAAGCGATCCCCGGTCTCCTCGCACTTGTCTTTGCAGGCCATGGCCGTGGTGAACTTCCCATCAATCTGCGCCGCTCCGACATTTTCCCGACCGCAGTAACAGGTACAACTCCCATCATCATAATAACTCTGAGCCGCTGTTTCCATCTGCACGTCAACCTGTTGTTGTGCCGCCTTGGTCACCCCTTCGGAGTAATCGGCATACTCCGTGCTGACCCGACCATCAAACAGTTCCGGATTTTCCGAAAAGTTCTCTTCGCATAATTCCACACAGGCGGCGGTATTTTCCTCATCGGTCTCTCCGGTGTTATCCGCACTTGAAAGCGGATACGGATTACCGGAAGTGTCGTAACAGGTACACTCCGCCGCAACTGGCTGTGGAACAAACGAAGTCAGGAGAACAACGACAAGAAGAAAGAAACGCATCTTCATAAGAAAGCAGTGACAATCTGAGTCAAAACATCGTCAGGGATCGCCCCTTCCACGCGGGTCCCGTTCAAGAAAAAGGTTGGGGTGCCGTAGACGCCTGCGGCGGAGCCATCTGAAATATCTTCTACGACTTCATCGGTGTAGCGGCCAGAATTCAGGCAGGTGCGGAAATCACGTTTGTCCATCCCGACCTCTTCTGCATAGCGTATCAAATCTTCCTCGCTCAAGGCATCTTGATGTTGATACAGTTTGTCATGATAGGCCCAAAAAGATTTTTGTTCTTCAGCACATTCGCCGGCCACGGCAGCGAGCACAGCTTCCGGATGAAGATCCGCGAGCGGAAAATCGCGATAGATATAATGAATCGTCTCTGGGTACAGCGTAGCCAAACGACGCAAGACATGACTCACCTGCTCGGAGTAAGGGCAACCAAAATCCGCAAACTCGACGATCGTCAGTGGGGCATCTTTCGAGCCCATCGAAGGATCGTCCGTTGTAACCACATCGATCCCACCGACATTGCTCGCGCTTGCCTGAGCCAACTGGCTCGTAGATAAACGGCTTGCGTAACTCACGTCAGGGATCTCTGCCGCCGTGAGCGTGCCGGAATCAATTTTGTGATAAAACGAGTAGACACGAGCAGCAAACACGCCGAGGGCGGCGAGGAACAGAACCAAAACGATGAACGAGGTGCGCGGAAGGGACATAATGCTGTTGATAGTATATCATTGAAAAGAAGAAAGAGGTTAGAGGTTAGAGGTTAGAGGTTAGAGGAAAGAAGAAACCTTATGGAGGAAAAAGAGATAAGCAGGGCGGAGAAACGTTTTCGTCGCCGCGAGAAGAAAAAACGACCCGCCATGAAGGTCTCTGGCCGGGGCACACGTGATTTAGCAAAACGGTTGACGCAGAAGGGCTGATTTGGTAGCATTCGGAGCGCACTATGATCAACACTATTCTCACCGTAGCCCAGTTTTCCCTCGCGATTCTCTTGATCGTTTCAATTCTTTTACAAGCCCGCGGATCCGGTCTTTCGGCCGCTTTCGGGGGGGAAGGCAACGTCTTTCGCACCAAGCGCGGGGTAGAAAAACGTCTCTTCCAGTTGACGATCATTTTCGCCATTCTTTTCATCGGCGTTTCCCTTGCCAACGTGATCGTGTAAACCGTTTGTTCCTGTGAAAAATCTTTTTCACCGTATCAAAAAGACGGTCGAGAACTTCCGTAAAGGTCCAACAACCCAGGATCTCACCAAACGGATGGTTTTTTCCGTTACCAAAAAGCGAGCCTTTCCGAGCTGGACGCAATGGAAACATCTTCCCCGCGCCTTCACGTTAACTGAACGCCGAGTGAGCGTCATCGCCCTTTCAGCCATCGTTGTCTCTGTCCTGTTTCTCGGGGGCCGTTATATTACGCTTCACGCCACGCTCGTCCCTACGCCGGGAGGGGAATATGTCGAAGCGTTGATCGGTACGCCGCAATTCGTGAATCCACTTTATGCCAACCGTTCAGACGCAGATCGTGATCTGACCAAACTTATCTATTCCGGGCTGATGAAACAAGGAAACGAAGGTCTCACCACAGACCTGGCTGAGTCGTACGACGTGAGCGACGACGGAAAAACATACACCTTTGTCTTGCGCGAACATGTCCGCTGGCATGACGGTGAACCAGTGACCGTGACCGATGTCATCAGCACCTTTGCCATGTTGCAAAATCCTGAATACCGTTCTCCTCTGTACCCAACGTTCCGAGAGGTAGACGTCACCCAAGTGGATGACCGCACGGTGCAGTTCACCTTAACCGAGCCGTTCGCCCCGTTTTTGTCGACGCTGACCGTCGGAATCATGCCTGCGCATGTCTGGGAATTTGTCCCACCAAAAAACGCTACGCTGGCTGAAGCAAACCTGCAGCCAATCGGTTCTGGTCCGTACAAGTTTGAAAAATTTAGCAAGGACAAGATGGGCAATGTCCACTCTTATACGCTTGTACGCAACGATCAATTCTATGCCAAAGAACCAAACGTTGAACGTCTGATCTTCCGATTCTATCCGGACTCGATAAGTGCCATGGATGCTCTCGTTAAAAAGAACGTTGACGGGGTGAGCTTCATCCCCACGGACCGGGTAGACGATTTTGAAAACGATCGCGATGTGACGCTCTGGCGTCCCTCTATTCCACAATACACCGCGCTCTTCTTCAACGAAGTCCACGCCGAGGTGTTGAAGGAAAAAAAGGTCCGCCAAGCACTCTCGATGGCTATTGAAAAAGAGCGCCTGGTGGCAGAAGTCCTCCCAAACTCAGCGCGGGTGGTCAACGCCCCGGTCTTGCCCGGGATGGTTGGCTATGATGAATCGATCAAAGGACCGAGTTTTGACGTCGATGGCGCGCGCGCCCTTCTCGATGAGGCTGGCAAGACACTAAAAGAGGGCGAAACGATCCGTTTCTCCCTGACGCTCACAACGATTGATCACCCAGAATTCATCGCCGCGGCCGAATTTATTCAGCAAGCCTGGGGATTAATTGGGGTGGAAACAACGCTCAACGTTGTCTCCTCTCCCTCCCTGCAATCAGAGGTCCTGCGTGAGCGCTCTTATGACATTTTGCTCTCCGGAGAATTCTTAGCAAACGGAGATCCAGATCTCTACCCGTTCTGGCATTCCTCGCAGAGCGACTATCCCGGACTCAACATCGCTCTCTACCAAAACCGCAAAGTGGACACATTGATTGAAGAGGCACGTACAGCGATCGACACTGAGACACGCGGGGCCAAATACCGCGAACTACAGGCGCTGCTGATCGAAGATCTTCCCGCCCTCTTCCTCTATCAACCGACCTACACCTACGCCCTCTCTTCAGACGTACAAGGGGCAGATATCCAGTCAATTACCGACCCTTCTGACCGCTTTGCGGGTGTTGTTGATTGGTATTTAGAAACTGCGTACGTCCTGAAATAGAGGGGCGGAACGATTGACAATCAGGCTGGGAAATGGTACATTCCGGCCTTGATCGATGGTGACTTGGGGGCGGATGGCGAAATTGGTAGACGCGCTACGTTCAGGGCGTAGTGTTCGCAAGGACTTGGGGGTTCGAGTCCCCCTCCGCCCACCACAGAATGCATTCTGTCTAACAGGGAGGGACACTGACAGTTCAAACGGCTTGAGGAGCTTGAGCCCTTCGAAGTGTCCGTGACGCCCCTCTACCCTCATCGCGATCTTTCACAATTTATCTCATACATACATTATCTATTTTTCATTTTAGCTATGGAAGCAATGAAACCAAACCGTCCGCAAGGTGGACGGAACCAACGCGGCGGCGGAAACCGTCGTCCGCCGTTCGTGCGCCGTCCTGCCCCGCAGGCCGCCCCGCGCCCAGCCGGAGCCCCAGCCTCTCGTCCAGTGGACGATAAAGTCCGCGTCATGGTCCTTGGGGGCTGTGAAGAGGTCGGCCGCAACTGTACCCTGATCGAATACAAAAACGACATCATCCTGATCGACATGGGTCTGCAATTCCCCGAAGAAGGGATGCCAGGGATCGACTACATCATCCCCAACATGTCCTACGTGAAAGGCAAGGAAAAAAATGTCCGCGGGGTAATTATTACCCACGGTCACTACGACCACATCGGTGCCATCCCTCACGTCATTCCAAAAATTGGTAACCCACCGATCTATTCCCTGCCGATCGCCGCTGGGATCATCATGAAACGCCAGCAAGATTTTGAAACGACCAAGTTAAACGTCAAAGTTGTTAAGGCAACGGATACGCTTCAACTCGGTGCCTTCAAAGTCCACTTCTTCCACATCAACCACAGCATTCCGGATTCGGTTGGGATCGTCATCGAAACCCCGGCCGGAACGATCTGTCACACCGGTGACTGGAAGTTCGACTTCCACCCGATCGGTTCCCCGCCAGCGGACTTCTTGAAGATCGCCGACGTCGGCCGCAAAGGGGTCTTGTGCCTGATGGGCGACTCCACCAACTCGATGATTCCTGGCCATCAAAAGTCCGAAACGGTGATTGGCCAAGAGCTCGAACATATCATCGAAAAAGCGACCGGACGGGTGATCGTCGGGACGTTCGCCTCGCTCCTCGCTCGTGTGAAGTTGCTGATGGAAATCGGCGACAAACACGGACGCAAAGTCTTCTTGGACGGTTACTCGATGAAAACCAACGTCGAGATCGCCAAAGAACTTGGCTACATTAAAGTGGCCCAGAAAAACATCCTCCCGATCGATCAGGTCAATAAGTACCCGGACGATCAGGTGTTGATCCTCTGCACCGGGGCCCAGGGCGAAAAGTACGCCGCCTTGAACCGCATCGCCCACGACGAACACCGCTTCGTGAAGATCCACAAAAACGACACGATCATCTTCTCGTCTTCCGTCGTTCCAGGCAACGAAGCCTCAGTGCAAAAACTGATGGACGTCTTGTACCGCAAGCGTGCCAACGTCATCAACTACAAGATGATGGACGTGCACGCCGGTGGTCACGCCATGAAGGAAGACATTAAATTGATGCTTTCTCTCTTCCGTCCGAAGTATTACGTGCCAATCGAAGGCAACCACTTCATGTTGCGCGAAAACGCCTCCATCGCCTACTCGATGGGGTGGAAAGAGGAAGACGTCTACGTCGTCGACAACGGTCAGATCATGGAATTCTGGAAAGATCCGAAGACCGGCGAATCGATGGGTAAATTGACTGACCAAAAGATCACCACCGACTACGTCTTCGTTGACGG
This sequence comes from uncultured Parcubacteria group bacterium, assembly GCA_947084965.1. Classification (GTDB taxonomy): domain Bacteria; phylum Patescibacteriota; class Patescibacteriia; order UBA9934; family CAMTUG01; genus CAMTUG01. The sequence continues at coordinate 39,346 of CAMTUG010000001.1, read as the reverse complement.
TCTCGGCGTCGGTGACGTTTCTGAAGTCGTTTTGCGCGACCGTAAAGCGCTGGCTGACGACGGGATGGTCATTATCGTCGTGCAAGTTGATCACAAAACAGGAAAATTGACTGGCAAGCCAGCGATCATCAGCCGCGGATTCGTTCACTTGAACGTCCAGCAGGATATGATCGAAGCGACGACCAAACGGGTGCAGGAAGTCTGTGCTTCGAGCGATCCGCATCAACACGAATCCGATCCTGAACACCTTCGCAACAACCTGCGCAACGAAATCGGTGCCTTCCTTTTCAAAAAGACGGAACGCCGGCCGATGATCCTTCCGGTGGTCATCGAGGTATAAATCCAAAAATCCGGCTCGCTCCTGCGGGCTGGATTTTTGATTTTGGGGCCAGGGTCCGCTTAAGAGGTTTAAGCATTGCGGCTGTGCTGTACTTCGGTCGTCTGTTGTATGGGCCTGCGCTCCAGCGTAGGTCCTCGAAATGACAACTTCCGCAAAGTGGAAGTACACAGACCTTATTTTTTTCTAACTTCAGCACAAAATAAACTCTGTGTACTTCCACTTTAAGGAAACTTACTTTTCGGGGTAGTGCCTATGACGTCTATTCCTGGCAGAGACCGCCCGAGCCACACCGATCGCCTGCAATTTCCTCTCTTTGATGATTCGAAGCGCCTCATCTGGAATCTTAATCTTTCGAAACCAATAGCTAAGATTTGAGAGTGAAGCTCCCGTTAGTTTTTGAATCTCCGCATACGACTTCCCTTCCTGGCGTAACCCAATAGCACGAAACTGAGCAGAAAAGTTATCCCACATATATAATCTTTATACAGAAAACCCCCGGCATCATCGTGAGATGACACTCGAGGGTCTTCCTTTGCACCCTGACTATTAATTTTCCATATTTCATCATAAAAATCGACTTTTGTCAATCAAATTTGTGGAAAAATACACGGTGATCTGATAGGATACTGCCGTATGCAATCACGCGCACTGACAGCGCTCCAACCGACAAACATCCTGCACATCGGCAACCTCTTTGGAGCGTTACAGCCGATGGTTGGGGCACAAAAGGAACACGAAACCTTTTTGTTTGTCGTTGATTATCACGCGATCACCGTGCCACAAGATCCAGAGAAGCTTCGGCAAGCGATTCTCTTTGCTACCGCCTGCTACTTGGCCGCCGGGATGGATCCGAATAAAACGACGATCTTCCAACAATCGATGGTCAGTGAACACACCGAGCTCGCCTGGATTTTAAACTGCGTAGCGCACATGGGTGAACTCGAGCGCATGACGCAGTTCAAGGACAAATCAAAAAAACAGAAGGACGGAGTCACCGTCGGTCTGTTCACCTACCCCGTGTTGATGGCTTCGGACATTTTGCTCTACGACACGAATGTCGTGCCGGTTGGCGAAGACCAAAAACAACACGTCGAGTTAACACGCGATGTTGCTGAACGCTTCAATAAGCGCTTTGGCGAAACGTTCGTTATTCCGAAACCGGTCATTCGTGAACACGGAGCGCGCATCATGGCTCTCGATGATCCAACATCGAAGATGTCCAAGTCGGCTGAGAGCGCCAAGTCCTATATTTCACTGATGGATGAACCGGACGTCATTCGTAAGAAGATCAAGGGCGCTGTGACCGACACCGAAGGTGGAATCGTCTACGACGAAAAGCGCCCGGGAGTCGCGAACCTTATGGAGATTATGTCGCTCGTGACCAAACGGAGTTTTGCAGAGATTGAGAACAACTACGTCGGCCAAGGGTATGGGGATTTCAAGTCCGACCTGGCCGAAGCACTCGTCCTCTCCCTCACACCGCTCCAGGCAGAAATCAACGGCTGGCTGAAAAATGAAGATGAGCTCGTGAAGCTCCTCGCAAACGGGGCGGATCGAGCGAGAGAGATCGCGAGCAAAAAACTCGCACAAGTAAAAGAAAAAATCGGGGTGTCGCTCTAGGGGTTGACACTCCGCTTTATTTTTGGTATTTTCGCGGCGGCAACTGCCAAGCAACCTCAGCAAGGAAAGGACATCCGATCGTGCACACCCTCCGCAACCTCCCCACCCTCTCCGCCCTCCTCCTCCACCGCCCGGACTTCGGGCTGGAGCTCTCCCGCCTCCTCGCGCTGCAGTGCGCTTCGGAAACCGTCCCCGAGCCGATCGAGGACACGGTCCTCGAGATCGCCCGTCGAATCGACGACGAGCCGTTCTGCTTCCTCCACGAGGACGCGGACAGCATGGCCTGGGTCATCGAGACCGCCCGCCTGCTCTCGGCCGGACTCCACTGGGAGTTCACGGCGCCGATCAAGCGCAACGACTACTCCTGGCGCCTCGAGATGCCCAAGGCCTGGCAGGACTTCCTCGACGGCAAGATCCCGCCCGAGGCCTTCCTCGCCGACGAAGGTCGGGCCACGATCGCCGGCCGCTACATGTCCCCGAACGGCGACCTGCTGCCCACCACACCTCAGGAGGCGGTCGCCGCGGCCTGATCCGGCCCCTCTCTCCCGAACCCCCCGCTGCCGCTCGGCGTGGGGTTCGCCATTTCTGCATACTTTTTCCCAACGAAAAAATCGCCCGAAGGCGATCTTTCCGACCCAGAGAGCCGATAAGCCGAATTCTGTCGAGGATGGCAATCTATCTTGGACGACTATTGCTAGCCGCCTCTAGCGAGCTACCTAATTTGCTCTTGCACCGGAACGGGTTTACCACACATGCCTGTCACCAGGCAGCGAGGGACGTAGCGGCGTTCATGAGAACATGACTAACACCGTCCCACTTTTCACCTTTCATCCGCCTTGCGGCGAACTAGTATTGTCTCTGTGGCACTTTCCCTAGGGTCACCCCTGGTCGCCGTTAGCGACGTTCCTTTTTTACCCTACCTTGCGATAGAGCAGGTGTTCGGACTTTCCTCTCTTGGCTTGCGCCAAAAGGAGCCATCTAGCATCCTGAGTCTGCCGAGATTAACACGAAATTGGCAGATTGTCAATCATCGCTTTTACCGCTACACTATGCTCACGATTGTATGAAAAAAGCTGAGTTATTTTTCACGAGCGTCCTCGTCCCCGTTGACTTTTTAGCGCTCGTTGCGGCTGGCGTCGCCGCATTCTATTCACGTTTCCATCCATTTTTTACGAGCATTCGTCCGGTCATCTTTGATTTAACGATGGCTCGATTCTTACCGATCGTTTTTGGTGTCGCCCTCGTTTGGATCGTTATCTTTGCCTTTGTCGGACTGTACAACACCACCCGCACCCGCCTCTGGAACGAACTCGGCAAAGTCTTTTTTGCCTGTCTGTGCGGCGTAGCCGTCGTCCTCGGTGGGCTGTTCTTTTCCCGGGAGTTATTTGAATCGCGCTTCATTGTCCTTGCCGGATTTGCGTTCGCCTTCCTCTTCGTTGGAACAGAGCGCTTGCTGATCCGCGCCTTGCAACGCTCGCTCCTGAGGGCCGGGATCGGTGTGCATCACGTCGCCTTGATCGGAAAAAACAAAACAGCGGACGCCATCCATCAAGGGTTCCGCCAGCGCCCTTCCCTCGGATTCGTTGTTGTCGCTCAGTTTGATCGCTGGAATGACACCGCACAAGCCAAACTCCTTACACTAAAAAAGCAAGGTGAACTTGATGAAATCATTTTGGTCGATGCCGATGCCGGCCGTAAAGTCGCGGAAACGATTCAGTTCTTTGCTGACGTTCATCACCTGACCTTCAAATATTCCGCCGATCTTTTCGCGACCGCCACCAGCAGAACCGAAACACATATGTATGCCGGGATCCCGGTGATCGAAGTCCGTAAAACTCCGCTCGACGGCTGGGGGGCAATTTATAAACGGATCTTTGACGTGATCGTCTCTTTGATTCTCATCATCATCACCTTGCCGATCCAACTTTTGATCGTCATCGCTCTCTTTATTGAACAGCCGGGGCGTGTCCTCTTCTCGCGCTTACCAAACGGGAAAAAAGTTGAGCGCATTGGCGAAGAAGGCCGCCCATTTCACTACTTCAAATTCCGCTCAATGATCAAGGACGCCCATAAGTACCGCTACGATCCAGTGTTCATCAAACAACACGGTAACTTGCGCGAAGGGACCCCTCTCTTCAAACTCAAAGAAGACCCGCGTGTAACCCCCGTCGGCAAAATCCTCCGCAAATACTCACTCGATGAGCTCCCAGAATTTTATCTCGTCCTTTTGGGTCGTATGTCCTTAGTCGGCCCACGCCCGCACCTTCCCGAAGAGGTCGAGGCGTACAAACCGGCCCAACGCAAAGTTCTGACGATCAAGCCGGGGATTACCGGGGTGCCACAAACGAGCGGGCGGGCAGACCTTGATTTTGATGAAGAAGTGCGGTTAGATCTGTACTACATTGAACATTGGAGCCCGTTTCTCGACTTATACGTCTTGCTGAAAACCCCGCTCGTAGTGCTTTTCCGCAAAGGCGCTTACTGAACAACATGAAAATCGCTCTCGTCCATGACTATCTGGTGCAGGACGGCGGGGCCGAAAAAGTGCTCAAGGAAATGATGGAGGTCTTCCCTGATGCGCCAACCTACGTGCTCCTCCATGATCCTGACCGTGTTGATCCGGCGTTTGCTCGTCGGAACATTTTGACGTCGTTCTTGCAGCGCCTTCCGTTTGCGCTCAAAAAATACCAGTGGCTCTTACCGCTCATGCCGATCGCCACAGAAACGCACGATCTTTCGCAATTCGACGTCGTCCTCTCTTCATCAAGTGCGTTCAGCAAAGGGGTCATCACCAAACCTGACGCCTTGCACATCTGCTACTGCCACACCCCCACCCGCTACTTGTGGAGCGACGCTGTGTCGTATGTCCGCGAACTGCGTATGCCAGGATTTATCAAAGCGATGCTCCCTCCCCTTCTGTCACGCCTGCGGATGTGGGATAAGCAAGCGGCGGATCGTGTCGAACTCTTTTTGGCCAACTCCGAAGCGGTACGCCGTCGCATCAAAAAATACTATCATCGCGAGTCGATCGTAGTCTATCCGCCGGTCGATGTTTCACGCTTCCGTTATTCACACGCCCCGAAAGAATATTACTTGGCTGGCGGCCGACTCGTTTCTTACAAACGCTACGACATCATCATCGAGGCGTGCAATCGTTTGAAGTTGCCGCTGAAAATTTTTGGGAGTGGGCCGGTTGAAGCCGAACTGAAAGCGATCGCCGGACCGACGATCGAATTTATGGGGCGCGTCAGCGATGAAAAACAGGCCGAACTTTACCAAAACTGTATCGCCTTTATTAACCCGCAAGAAGAAGACTTTGGGATCACCATGGTCGAAGCGCTCGCCGCCGGCCGTCCGGTCATCGCCTTCAATCGCGGGGGCGCAACTGAGATTGTTATCGAGGGGGTCAACGGCACGTTCTTCAACGAACAGACGTGGGAAGATCTGGCCGACGGCTTGCTGCGTTTCGATCACACAAAATTTGATCCAAAGCTGATCCAAGCATCGGCCAAACGCTTCGGAACCCAAGCGTTCCGCGAAACGATCAAACAGATCGTCGACAAGGCCTGGGAAAAACAGTGCGTGCGGTGCGAGCTCAACTAGCCCTAAACGCATGAACGACCTTCACCCGTAGTGGTGGAGGTCGTTCAAGAGTGCGGGCTAAGGGGACGAATCAGGCGGCATGCTTGACCACTTCCGAGGAGCGCCCACCGAGGGAGCGATCCTCGAGTGAGAGGTCCGAAGGGAAGGACGACATGCCGACGCTCACAGCACCGATGAGCTCGCGCGCGTCCATGACACCGAGGCCCGCTTCGGCCTTGTACACCGTCCGCAGCCAGCAATGGGTCCAGTGGTCGAGCATCAGGCCGGTGGCGGACTTCGTCACGTACCAAACGATCACGTACTCCTCGAGAGAGAGGAGGATGATCTGGCTGGTGAGCGCGACGCGGCTCGTCCCGGTACGAGGACAGGCCTGCTGGACTTCCGCCCAGAACCAGTAGCCCTCGACCGTCTCCTCCCAGACGATCTTCTTGCGGTTGTCGGGGGTAAGCGTCCGGTGGTCCTTTTGGCCGTGAGCGATCATCCACTCCTCGTAGCTCACGTCCTTGTCGGCGTGGTGGAAGAAGAGCTCCTGGCCGGCCTTGCGACGGCGATTGAACTCACGGTTGGAGATGTCTGGCTTCGGGATCTCGGTGGTGAAGCCGAGCATCTTGTAGTAGCCGAGCATGTCCACGCGGCGCTCTTCGGCCAGGTCACGGGCCTTCTCCCCCTTGGACGGGTTGATCACCTCGTCCTGGAGGTAGACCTTGAGCGCCTCGTACTTGACGCGGTCGAGGACGACGTGACTGAGCGCTTCGTCGAACTGACGGCGAAGGGCGTTGACTTCGGTCGGGGTGACGACCTGTTCCTTGCTACTCATGGCTTCTCCTGGAATGACGCCTATGTGACAGTTGACTGCCGAGACGTCAGGAACATCCTTCTCGCACGGAATGCACGAGTCGGAAGACGCTCAACATAGCACAAAAAATCGACTTTGTCAACCTAAAGTGGACGGAAGTAGTTAAAATAATGCTAAGATAAAGCCGATTTATGAAGATCGGGATCGATATTCGACATTTAACCGATCCGCGGCCGGCGGGAGTCGGGGGGTACACGAAGCAATTGCTCGCGGCCCTTTTTCGTCTTGACCAAGAAAATGAATACATCCTCTTTGCCACAGGAACACCGTGGTCGCTACGTCGTTTGCCGAAGTTTGACTTTCCGAACGTAAAAAAAGTACTCCTCACCGTGCCCAATAAAGTCATGAATGGCACAATCCTTATAACCGGAGGGCCGACACTCGAGTCGCTCGTCCCAGGGCACCTGCTCGACAGATGGTTCTTTCCAAACCTGAACTTCATCTCAACCAAACTCCCCTACGTCATTACTGCCCATGACTTGTCGTATGAGATCTTTCCAGAGTTCTTCTCAGCCAAAATGCGACTATGGCACAAAGCCGTGCAGCCAAAACGGATCTTTCAAAACGCATCTGTCATTCTTGCACCAAGTACGAGCACGAAGCGTGATCTTGAATTGTTCTACGGGATCGACGCGGACAAGATTCACGTGGCGCCGTTGGCCGCAGGGGGCTCAGTGGGAGCAGAAGTTCCCGCCTATCGCCTCCCTCCGCGCTATCTCCTCACCCTCGGCACGCTCGAACCTCGCAAAAACCACCTCTCGATCATCGAGGCGTATGAAGCGTACCGGGATCAATCTCACGATCCGATCGCGCTTGTGATCGCTGGTAGTCTCGGATGGAAGTCTACACCGATCGTCCGGGCGATCAACCGATCGAAATACACCAAAGACATCCAGTTGATCGACTATATTTCTGAAGAACAGAAGCTCAGGCTTTATCGAGACGCTCAGGCCTTCCTCTTTCCAAGTTTCTACGAAGGCTTTGGCCTCCCCGTGCTCGAAGCGATGCAGGCCGGATGCCCAGTGATCACCGCAAACACCTCTTCCCTCCCCGAACTGACCGCCGGAGCAGCGATTCTCGTCGATCCATTTAATGTGAACGACGTCGTCGTGGCAATGAAGCTCCTGCTCAGCTCTGATCGTTTACGATCGGATCTCATAAAAAAAGGTTTGGGCAGAGCCGCCCTCTTTTCGTGGGAAGGAACCGCCCGCGCGACATTGCGGGTACTTAAAAAGTAGTACCTTCGAAATTTTTGAGCACTAAAAGTAGTCAAAAAGTTGCGAAGTAACATTTTTGAAGACCTAACGTCGAGATGAATCAGCACGGCGGGGCGCAGTGGCCCCGCCTATGTGAACTGTGGATCAAAATCGCCTGAAGTCGGGGCGATTTTGTGCTATCATCTGGGCATGACTATTGGGATAGACGCACGATTATACGGGCCAAAGTGGGGAGGCGGTGGACTTGGGCGCTATGTGGAAGAACTGGTAACAGAACTTCAGCAGATCGACACCAAAAACCGCTATGTTTTGTTTTTGAAACCGGAGAACTTTGACGCCTGCACCATCACCAACAAGAACTTTCGAAAAGTGAAGGTCAACGCTCATTGGTATACGTTCAAAGAACAGTTGGCCATGCCTCGAGCGATCAAAAAGGCGAAGGTGGACCTGGTGCACTACCCGCACTGGAACGTCCCGCTCGGAAGCGACGTGCCGTTTGTGGTCACGATCCATGATCTGATTTTGCTCGAAGACCCGGGGAGCGCCAAAGCGACCACGCTCGGCCCGATCCTCTACGGGTTAAAACGCCTTGGCTTTATTCGTGTCCTCAAACACGCCGTTCATCAAAGCAAAGCGATCATCGCCGTCTCTCAGTACACCAAAGGATCCATCCTCAATCACTTCGACGTCTCGCCTGACAAAATTCACACCGTATACGAAGGCGTTTCCTTGCTAAATAGCAGACGTTCGCCTTCGCCGACGTCTGTCATTCCGGCCATTGCCCAGCAGCCGTACTTTTTGTACGTCGGGTCGGCCTACCCGCACAAAAATCTTGAATCGCTCCTGCACGCCTTTAGCTTTTTCGTCCAAGAACACCCGGAAGTAACCCTCGTGCTCGTCGGCCGCGACGACTCATTCTACAAAAAATTGCACCAGGAAGTGATCGAAATTGGGATTCCCGAAGGGCGGGTCGTCTTCCCGGGGTTTGTGCCCGACGCAGCGCTCGCCGCCCTCTACGAACACGCCGCCCTCTATCTCTACCCTTCGCGGATTGAAGGGTTCGGGCTCCCGCCGCTTGAAGCGATGCAGTTCGGCACCCCGGTCGCAGCCGCCCGATCCTCCTCGCTCCCGGAAGTCCTGGGCGACGCAGCGATCTACTTCGACCCAGACAACATCGAAGAGATGGTTGAGGTCATGGAGAAGAGTATCGGCGATGGAACAAGGAAAGAGGAGAGAGGAAAGAGGATCGAACAAACAAAAAAGTATTCTTGGAACACGATGGCCAAGGAAACTCTCGCCCTGTATGAGCAATTCGGAGGATAAAAAGCTACATCTGCACATCGGCAAAGAAGCCCCGCGCTCGCCGTATGTTATTGATTTGCGCCGCGAAGAGCTGCGTGCTTCGGATCCCCTTGTGACCCCCTCCCCGATCGACCCCCTCCTCATCACCAGCGACGACACGGCGATCCAGCGCTCTGAAGATGATTTTACGGATCGAGAGGAGATGCCAGTCACCCCCGTCCTCTCACCAACCTTTGCCAATGAACTGGTCAGGGCTCACGAAGAGGCGCTCGAGGAGGCGTTCGTCGCCATGGATCTGCCGGACTTTGACACTGTTGAATCGTACGCCGACGAAGCGGATGTCGTTGAGTTTTTCGGAGAGGAAAGCGGTAAGCAGAAAGTGGTAAGCAGAGACACGAGCGTCTCCACGTACCGCTTACCACTTACTCCTTTCCATCGTTCATTCGCCCGCACGATCGCGGCTTTTGTCGGTCTTTCATTCGTCCTCGTCCTCCCGATCCATGCGATGCAAGGATACTCAGACGCTCGCCAGAGTGAAACGTCTGCTATCGCCCGCGGGGCGTCGGCACTGCAAAACTTTACCCGCGCTACCGCCGCGGCGGCTGGACAGGACTTTACGTTAGCCACAACCGACTTTGACTCTGCCAGCAATCACTTCGCTGCTGCAGAGGCAACGATCACTTCCCTCTCCGGCACGGTCGGAACGCTCCTGGCCATCCTTCCTGGCACGAGCGACACCTACACCACATCGCTCGCTTTGACCCAGGCTGGCGAACGCCTGGCCAAAGCCGGCGGGCTGATGACCAGTGCCATGAACGAAGTTCGAAACACGGTGACAGACTCTCCCGTTGTAAAACTCGATATCTTAACAACCTACCTCGAACGTGCAGAACCACTTCTCAGTGACGCAAGCGAACGCATGGATAAGGTCGAGTCCGAAGCACTCGGACCCGAGCACCAAGCGTTGATTGCGGAACTCAAAACACGCCTTCCTGAACTGAGTGCCTCGGTCCATGAGTTCCTGACCTTCAACCAGACCCTGCGCGCCCTTCTTGGAGCGGACGGACCCATGCGCTACCTCGTTCTTTTTCAAAACAACACAGAGTTGCGCCCGACCGGCGGCTTCCTTGGCTCGTACGCCGAGATGACCGTCGCTGATGGGAAAATTACGGGCATGACGATCCCAGGCGGCGGTACGTACGATTTGCAAGGATCGCTCAGCGCCTTTGTCAAAGCTCCGCGTCCAATCCAACTTCTCAACGCCCGTTGGGAATTTCAGGACGGCAACTGGTTCCCGGATTTCCCGACCAGCGCGAAGAAGCTTCTGTGGTTTTATGAAATGGCCGGTGGCCCGACCGTAGATGGCGTGATCGCGGTGAACGCCACCTACATCGCCGACGTCCTCGCCCTTCTCGGGCCGATCGACATGCCAGAGTATGACCGTACGATCGATACGGAAAACTTCTTGTTTGAAACACAAAAAATCGTTGAGCTGGAATACGACCAAGAAGAAAACCGGCCAAAACAGTTTATCGCCGACCTCGCTCCAAAACTTCTCGATCGTGTCACAAACGCCGACACCTCGACGTTCCTCTCCACCCTCCAGGCCGTGGGACAGGGGCTCAATCAACGTGATATTCAGCTCTACTTCACGGACGATGCACTGATGAAGACCGTTTACGATTTAGGGTGGGCTGGAGAGATCCGACAGACAGACGGTGACTATCTGATGATCGTTGACACCAACTTGGGCGGCGGAAAAACAGACACCGTGATCGATCAAGACATCACGTTGGACGTCTCGATCGACGCGGCTGGTGAAATCATCAACACCGTGACGATCGGACGGGCCCACCGCGGAATCAAAAACGATCTTTTTTCCGGGGTCAACAACGTTGATTATCTTCGGCTGTACGTTCCACAAGGCGCAATACTCCTCAACGCGTCTGGTGACTTTGCCCCTCCAGCGTCATCCCTCTTCGAAGATTCTGAACTCCCCTTGGAAGAGGACGCGGATCTGACACTCGTGATGAATGCGCTCCGTACAGACCCGGCGAGTGGGGTCGATACCTGGAACGAATTCGGTAAAGAAGTCTTCGGCGGCTGGGTACAAACAAAACCAGGGAGCACATCGCGCATCCAATTCACCTATCGCTTACCGTTCACGATTGACACCCAAGGAGATCCGGGATTGTTCGAAAAGACGATGGACTGGCTCGGGCTCTCCTCGCATGAGCGCTATACGTTGTTCATTCAAAAACAGCCAGGGGTAGAAACGCGCACCATCCGAGTAACAACACACCTTGCAGACACGCTTGGTGTTGCTTGGTCATCCGACGATGCGCTCTTTCACGATGGCATGATCGTTGATGGAGTGACCGACGCCTTTGCTGCCGTCTTGTTCAAATAATATGCTACGAAGAAAAAAACTTGAAGCGACGATCGAGCAGGAACTGCAAGCAATCTACGGATCGACCGACGGCCAGGAAGCTGAGCCGATCGACTTCACCAAACTTGAAGTGAAGAAAAAAAGCACCTTAACACGTGTCCTTATCTGGCTGACCGTGACGATCGGTCTGCTTGCTCTGGTCGCCTGGGCCGGATTTCTCCTTTTCCAAAATCTGTTTGCCGGAACGGACCGTCCCTTGGCCCTTGAAATTCAAGGACCGACAGATATTACAAGCGGCGGCGAAGCTATTTTTGACATCGCCTACGCAAATAGTGGCGATGTTCCCCTTGCCTCTCTCGAAATTAAGCTCAGTATCCCGGCCGGGTTTCAGGTGACCACCCTTGATCCTGCCCCGACAAGCGAACCGTACATCTGGACGATCGGCTCAATGACCGCCGGAAGCGATGACATCATCCGCCTTAAAGGGATCTGGATCGATCCGGTTCCGTCGGCCCACACCTTACAGGCGATCGCCACCTATCGCCCTGCCAATTTTAATGCCGACTTCCAGGACATCGCTACCCATTCGATCAGTGTCTCCGATTCTGCCGTTCTTGCGAGCGTGACCGGAGCAGAAACAACGACTCCAGGAAACCCCGTCAGCTATCTCTACACCCTGAAAAATACGAGCACCGAGGTTTTACGAGATCTACGTGTGCGTTTCACCTTCTCTGAAGCTTTCCTTGTCGCATCAACCGATCCGGCACCGATGAACGGCACAAAAGAATGGGTGATTACAGAGCTGGCCGCAGACACAGAAATGACGATCACGGTCAGTGGCACCTATGCGTCAGATACCAATGGCCTCTACACATTGAACGTGAAATCCGGGGTGATGCGCGATGATCGATTCCTTGAACAAACGACCAGCGATATTCAAACCGACGTCGTTGGTGGCGGGATCGCTCTTCGTCTGATCGCCAACGGATCAACGGACGATCAGACAGCGGATCTCGGTAAAGCCTTGCGCCTGTCGATCGATGTGACCAACGGTGAGGAGGCAGAGATCGGCGGACTTTCCATGGCCTTACAGCTTTCCGACTCTCGTCTCATCAACTGGGGTGCGGCGGATCTATCCGGTGGGGTGCGAAACGAGAACGTGATCAACTGGAAAAGCTCTTCTCTTGCCAACCTCGGGCTCCTCCCCGGAGGTGAACGCGAAACGATTGACCTTTCCCTGCCCCTGCTGACCGACCTGAACAGCGCGAGTGATCAGATCGTTCTGACCGCCACGGCCGGTGTCGAGACGATCGGGGGAACGGCCGCCATCCGCAGCATCTCAAGCTCGCCCCTCACGATCGCTCTCAATACCGAAGCCGCGCTGCTGACGACCGCTTACTACTATCTAGACGGTACTCCTGTGGGCAGCGGCCCTCTCCCGCCGCAGGTGGGAAGCACGACGAGTTATCGCCTGACCTGGAGCATCGAAAATAGCGTCCATGCCCTGGACGAAGTTTTACTCACCACGACGATCCCGCCAAACGTTGCCTATCTCGGCGACAAAGGGACGGACATCGGTACACTGACCTTTGACGAAGCGACGCGTCTTCTCACCTGGAAGATCGACCGCCTCCCGACCTCTGTTCCAACTGTGAGCGCCGTATTTGATCTGGCGATCACCCCAACGGCTGGGGAGGTAGGAAAATTCGTTAAGTTACAAAATGAATCGATCCTTTCGGCAACAGACAGCGCCACCGGCGCCCGCCTCCAACGCACCGGGAGTATCATCACAACCGACCTAAGTGATGATCCCGACGCCGCCGGCAAAGGGGCGGTGGTCGAATAGCGCCAGCGCGAAAACAAAAAAGATCCTCACCTGAGGATCTTTTTTGGTGCGCCCGAGACGACTTGAACGTCTGACCTTCTCCTTCGGAGGGAGACGCTCTATCCAACTGAGCTACGGGCGCAAGAGGCGGTGCAGGAGCCGATACATCCTATAAGCAAACGGTCGCAAGATCAAATCCATCGTCTGTGGGTATCGTACGATCTCCCCTCCCCAGGACTTTTTAAAGCGGGTAACACCGGCCAGTGACTCTTTCGGGTTATCCGTCGGGGCGATCCCCCAAAAGTCGTACTGAGTGAAGCCTTTTGCTTTGGCGTCTTGGATCAGATGCCAGTGCAATCCAAAGGGAGCCATCTTGTCGCGCAACCCGTAATTGGACGCGCCGTGCAAATAGGTGCGAGTCGTACCGTAATCGCAAATCATCGCCGCGGCGGCTGGAGCGTCGTCCACGTAGGCGATCGCGAGAAAGATGTTGAGTTCTGGATCTGACGTTGGCTCAAGAAGATTCGCGTAATACTCCTTGGTGTGGCCGCGAAATTTGTCTCGTGACGCCGTTTGCGTCAGGAGATCGTAAAAGATATCGAACGCCTCGATCCCGTGCTTTTCCACTCGCACCCCTTCGCGCTCGGCAACGCGAATATTATAACGGCACTTCTGATGCATTTCTGCCTGAAGCTCCTCTTCTGTTTTTTTAAGATCCAGAATAATCGTCGTTCGCGGTTGGACGTCGTGCGGTGCCGCACGCAGCTCCTTTATCTCAACCGTTCCTCCTTCCGCGGGAGGATCAAAACGAACAAAGAGCGCCTTGCCAAAATCAATCTTTGGCGGCATCGCTCGCGGGACGTACCAATAAAAAAACGGCCCGAGCTTTTGCCGAATCATCCCCTTTTGAACGACGTTCCCTATCCGCGCCTGGATCTCCATCCAACCGCGGGACTGTAGGAAAGCGCCGGAGCGAAGCGTATCCATAATTAGCGTCCGAGCCCTTTGAGAGCGGCACGAATCTTTTCATCCGTCGAAAGCGTGCGATCGAGACCGGATAATGCCGCTTCCGCCGCCATCTTTGTATAGCCTAGGCCCATGAGCGCGGTCAGGGCATCTTCGTCCACCTGCGAGTCCGGTGCGGCAACGAGCTTTCCTTGCAACTCCAGAATAATTTTCTGAGCGGTCTTCTTGCCAACACCAGGGATACCTGACAAAAACTCAACGTCACCGAGATCGATTTTACTCGCCGCCTCTTCGATATCACGTGCACCGTAAATAATCTTCTGCGCCATTTTGGGGCCAACGCCAGAGACTTCAATCAACCGCCAACACAACTCGAGTCCTTTGATATGAGTAAATCCAAATAATTCACGACCATCATCACGTTGAGCATCATGGGTGAAAATCGTCAGGCACCCCGAAAGGCCGTGGGCGATGTGCTCAGGTAAGGTGACGCGATAGCCAACCCCGGCCACATCAATAATGACGTAGCCGAGGCCGTGATAACTGATTATGCCAGTGAGTGAAGAGATCATGTATTCGAAAAACAATGAGATGCAACTTTTTGACTACTTTTAGTGCTCAAAAAGTTCGAGAACATCTATTTTGAGGCACCTAACTTCTCCCGCGCGATCGAAATCCTTCGAGCCAGCTCATCTTTCCATGAATCAGCCGGAGATGGCAACTCCCCACCACGAACGGCGGACACTACCTCTTTTACCAGAACCCCCAATTCCCTGCCAGGATGCATCCCTGTGAGCTTCATAAGCCCATGACCATCAAGCCCAACAGCCTCGAGCACCTTGTGCTCCTCCCGACGATGCCGCTCGGCCATATCTCGTTCGTGCTTCTCGCGCTTCCACGGCGCATATTCCCCCTCGGCAATAAAAAAGTTCACCAGGTGTTCATGTCGGGTGAAATACTTCCCACCTTTTAACTGGCGCGAACCAAAAACCTGATCGAGTAAAACCCCCGCTTGGAGCGCATCAATAAAATCATCGGCATCGAGGCCGTGATGCTGAGCGTACCTGGCCAACGTGTCGACATGTTTCGGATCGTGTCCACCGTTTAATCGATGGAGTGGATCCATGTGCTCAGCAACCAAGTGATTAAGAAGCTTCACGTCACGTTCATTCAACCGATACGCCTCGGCAAGTTTACCAAGAACCGCCTGCACGTCCGGCCGCCAGATATCTTTGGCATGCCCGTGATAGTGAATGTTGTCCTGATCATCAATCGACACCCGAAACTGCTTGCCAAGATCGTGGACCAAGGCAAACACCTCGAACGTTGCCGCGTTCTCTTTGATCGTATCTTCCATTTCTTGAATCTCAGCACCGTAGCCTTTAAGCCGGGCAAACTCTTCGATCTCTAGGAGGTGTACTTTGCCGTCGAGAATAGCAAAAAGGGACGTGAGGATCAGTCGCACGTGCGATCGCACCGTCGGCCCTTCGGCGTGGTAGCCAGCTGATTGCGGCGTTTCGAACAACCCACCAAATAACGGTTCGTTCTGCCAACGCGTTAAGATCTCGTCGGCGCGCGCCGCGAGGGTTTGATCATGCTCGATCTGATTAGCAACGACAGCCAGGTGATGCGTCTCCATACGACGCACGCATTATACCAAAAAATCGATGATATCTTTAACGGAAACTTTTTCCTTGCCCATGGCGTTGTTGTAGCCCCAGCAGGTGTCTTGGCCAAAGGTGAAACCGCCAAACTTATTGAACAGATCAAGCGCTTTGGGTGTTTCTTGAACGTAGATCAGGAGCTCCCCGCGGGAAGCGATAATCATCGGGGTTGGTTTGCCAAACGCCTCAGCGGCCAGAAGCGAAACGACTGGACGAATCTCCGCTTTTGGCTCGTCACTTCGAACAAGAACGTAGTCGCCAGCGGTCGTCCGCGCCTCCCATGCCTCAAGCGCTGCCGCTTCGTTCATTTCTGTCTTTTCATCCCCGCGAGCTAAACGCGAAAGTTCGCGAACATACTTTCCCACGACCTTCACTTCCTCTTCGGAATATCCGTCGCGTTCCAAGGCCCAAATAAACCCACGGTCCACAGCACCAACACCGCGCACCAGGCGTGGATTGAATCCAACACTCGCCAGTTCTGTGTCTGTAATGTCAAACGCGATCAAAAACTGTTCAAGCGAGCTCGGCAAAGCCGCTCCAGAATCCGGGTCAGTCATGCGATCGATATCGTCGTAGCGATGATGGTCGATGATATGTACGGTGAAGCCGGACTTTTTGAGTTGCGCTTCTGTACCTGGCCCCGGGATCTCCACAATGACCACATCATCCTTCCCTGTTTCGCGCAGACGTTCAAAAAGATCTGGTTCGTGCTCCAACCGCGCGCCGTGGGGTTGGCCAGAGACGAGTGTTTGGATATTCAACTTGGTGGCGATCTGCAAAATCATCACCGCCTCCGCATCATTTTGCGGAACAAGGAGCACTGTCGTTTTGCGGTTCAGATGCTGGAGCATGCCTTACAGTTTTTGAATCGAGATCGCGAACGGATCACCAGCGCCGGACATAACCACAAGTTCGTTGGCGCGGGTGCCTTCGAGAATCACCGCCTTGTGCTCTTCCGCCGCGAGCTTCACGTTTTCGTCTTCGGTGATAATCCTCAGGGCGATGCGATCTTCGATGGTCAACCCCGCCTCTTTGCGAGCCGCGTTCGCCATACGAATCACCTCGCGCGACAATCCTTCGCGAATGAGTTCTGGAGTGAGCGTCGTGTCGAGTTCGACGGAGAGAGTCTCCCCTTTCACAAAACTCACGGACTTCACGTTGACTTCATCTTTCAAAATCTCGATGAGCTCTGCTGAAACTTCTTGCGGTGCCTGCACCGTCATTCCACCAAGGGCCTGGCGCACGTTCAGTTTGCTCGTCGCGCGTGCTTCGAGAGCCATGGACACGATCTGGCGGGCACGATCCATCTCTTTCAACAATGCTTCATCAATCAACGTCGCGTCAGCCACCGGCCAGTCCTCCAAGTGCACCGACTTCTTTCCACCACTCAAATCCTGATACAGCGCTTCGGCGTAAAATGGGGTGAACGGCGCCATCAACTTCGCGACGGTCAGCAAGACCTCGCGAAGCACCGCAACCCCCTCCCCTGTTTTCATCCGATCGCGTGAACGACGGACGTACCAGGTCGACAGTTCGTTGATAAACTCCCCGATCGCCCGGGTTGGTTCCGTGATTTTATAGTTCTCAAGCTGTTCCGTCGTTTCTTTAACTAACAGATGTAACCTGGCGAGAATCCAGCGATCGAGAATATTTTCTGTCTTCTCTCCTCTTTCCTCTAACCTCTTTCCCTCATCCTCATACAGATCATAAAAGCTCTTCACGTTGCTCAAGATCATGAAGACCTTCTGCACCATCTCGTTCAACGTCTTTTCATCAAACCGCTTCGAATCCCCTGGCTGAGTGATCGTGTACATGTACCAGCGCACCGCGTCGGCCCCATACTTTTCGATCATCTCGTTCGGGTCGACGATGTTGCCAAGCGACTTCGACATCTTCTTGCCGTTCGCATCAAGCAAATGCCCCAAACAGATGACGTTTTTGTACGGCGCCCCCTCGCCCATCAACACAGACACAGCGAGTAAGGTGTAGAACCAGCCGCGCGTTTGGTCGATCGCTTCGGAGATGTAATCTGCTGGGAAGGCGTGCGGATAATTCCCTGCCGCCCAGGGCATGGCGCCAGAATCAAACCAGACGTCGCAGACTTCTGGGACGCGCTTCATCGTGCCGTTACACTTTTCACACGGCAATTTGATCTCGTCGACGTACGGACGATGCGGGTCGAATTCCGACTTTTCGCCTTCTCCATTCGAATTTGTTTCGGATTTCGAATTTCGAATTTCGATTTTTTTCAATTCATCAAACGAACCGACGCACGTGCGATGATCACACTCCTGACACTCCCAAATCGGTAGCGGTGTGCCCCAATAACGCTCGCGTGAGAACGCCCAGTCCTTCACTTCGCGTAACCATTCACCGAAGCGTCCTTCTTTGATATGCGCCGGCTCCCAGTTGATCGTTTCGTTGGCCGCAATCAACTCCGCACGCAAGGACGACATGCGGATGTACCAGGAATCCTTGGCGTAGTAGATGAGCTTGGTCTTACAGCGCCAGCAGTGCGGGTAGGAGTGCTCGTACTTTTCTTTGCCAAACAATAATCCGCGTCCGGCAAGATCTTTGATCACGTCGACCGCCACATCTTCGTCGGTTACATGACGTCCAGTAAAAATCCCGGTGCCTTCAACAAACGTGCCGTCGAGCTTCACAAGGTGATGCTTTGGCAATCCAACTTTTTGTCCAAGTTCAAAGTCATCCTGGCCGTACATGACGGCGGTGTGCACGATCCCGGAACCATCGGTTGTCGAAACAAAATCTGCGGGCACGACGTACCACCCTTTTTTCTCGGCCTGGTCCGTCCCTTTGATCGCATCGCGCAAAAACGGATAAAGCGGTTCGTATTCTTTTCCAACGAGCGTTTCCCCGGTCGCCTCTTCAACAACTTCGTACTCCGTTTTGATGAGCGCTTCGACGCGCGCTTTGGCGATCCAGATCAACTCTTCACCAACGCGCACCTTCACATAGTCGATCTTTGGTCCGACCGCAAGTGCGACGTTCCCCGGCAAGGTCCACGGCGTGGTCGTCCAAGCGACAAAGTAGGTGTTCTCTTCTCCGATCACTTTGAACTTGGCAAAGACAGAGATGTCTTTTACATCCTTGTACCCTTGAGCGAGCTCATGAGAAGAAAGGGCCGTTCCACAGCGCGGACAAAACGGAATAACTTTATAATCTTTATACAACAATCCGCGATCCCAAATCTTTTTGACAACGCCCCAGAGCTTTTCGACATACTCCGGATGATAGGTCACATACGGATGCTCCAAATCCACCCAAAACCCGATGCGACGAGTGAGCTTGTTCCAGTCCTCTAAATACTTCCAAACAGATTCTTTACACTTGGCATTGAACTCCGCGATCCCGAACGCTTCGATCTCTTTCTTCCCACTGAAGCCAAGCTGCTTTTCTACTTCAAGCTCGACCGGCAATCCGTGGGTGTCCCAGCCGCCTTGGCGGGCGACGTGATACCCCTGCATCGTTTTGAAACGCGGAATACAGTCCTTAAAAGCGCGGCTCTCGACGTGATGGATCCCCGGACGGCCGTTGGCCGTCGGCGGACCTTCGTAAAAAACAAACGGGCCCTTGGGTGCATCCTTTTTGATCGTCTCCTCAAAAACCTTGTTTTTCTCCCAGAATTCCAGGATTTCCTCTTCCCTCTGCGAATAATTTGGTCGACTCATAATGCGAGAATCCTAACATTTGGGGCCAATGAACTCAAGTGCTATAATCCAGGAAACTCAGTAAAGAACTTTATGGCAAAATCGAAGACGACCCCCACAGAGAAGAAGCTAGAAAAAGGACAGCGAAAGATCATCAAACTAGCGAAGCAAAACGTCTCTTACGGATTAGAAGGGGCGTTCAAAATCTGCGTATCTGGAGCCGCGGCGGGCGAAACACTCAAAGCCTCAGCCGACAAAGCGTACGAAGTCGGCCGACAGATCGCCTTGCACGGGGCTGTCCTTCTGACAGGCGCGACAACTGGGCTTCCTTATGAATCCGCCCGCGGCAACTACGAACACGGCGGACTCTGTATCGGCTTCTCCCCAGCCGCCACGTCCCTCGCCCACGTCAAATCCTACAAACTCCCGTGTAACTATCACGACGTGATCGTCTACACCGGCTTTGACTACGCCGGACGCAACTTACTCCTGACGCGCGCGGCCGATGCCGTGATCACGATCGGTGGACGCATGGGGACGTTGAACGAATTTACGATCGCCTTTGAAGACAAAAAGTTGATCGGGGTCTTGCTCGACTCCGGCGGGATCGCCGATGAAATTTCGCACCTCCTGCACACCGCCAAAAAGTCGGTCAAAGCGCACATCATCTTTGACACCGACCCGAAAGAGTTAGTCAAGAAGGTCGTGGAAACACTGGCCACAACAGACTACGGAAAATATTGCATCGCCCCGGACCGCTTAAGCAAGCCGAGGAAAAACGGCAGCGGCTAATATGGACAAACCGAAGATTTACCTCGGTGCAGACCACGCAGGGTACCACATGAAAGAGGCGGTCAAAGCTGCGCTGATGGAAGATGGGTACACGATCGAAGATCTCGGTGCCCTCGCACTCGTTGAAACAGACGATTACCCGCAGTACGGCCACGCCGTAGCCGAAGCGGTCGTCAAAAACCCCGGCTCATTTGGTGTTCTCTCCTGTGGTAACGCTGAAGGAATAACGATCGTTGCCAACAAAACGGACGGCGCTCGAGCAGCGATCGGTTATTCACTCGAAGCGGCGCGCACATCAAGGAACGACGACAATGCCAACATCATTTCGATCCCCGGCCGCAACGAAGAGTTCGCCCAAGGGATCGAGATCGTCCGCACGTTCCTTACCACCCCGTTCTCCGGCGAAGAACGCCACGTTCGACGTTTAAAACAGGTGGAAGAAATTGAAAAAGAATCTTGATATGGTAGAAATCATCCCTTCGATCCTCGTTGAATCAAAAGAAGAATTCGAACGCCGCCTGCGTTTAGTCGATGAGCAGGTCAAAACGATCCACGTCGACATTTTAGACGGTACGCTCTTCCCCCACGTCAGCTGGCACGATCCGCAAGTCATTGGCGATATCGTGACCAAGGTCAACTATGAAATACATCTGATGGTCGAAAACCCGCTGCCGATCATCGATGCCTGGAAGCAACACGTCCCAACGCTCACGCGAGCGATTATCCACGCCGAACTCGACCGACAGCTCGAATCAATCATTGAACGGATCCGTCAGTGGTACAAACTTGAAACAGGGGTCGCCCTGAACCCGGAAACGCCGTTCCACGAAATTCACAAACACATGGACCAGATCCAATCGATCCTCGTGATGGGGGTCCATCCAGGACAATCCGGTCGACCATTTGAAGGTGAGTACATCTTGCAAAAGATCCGCGAAATCCATCATCAATACCCAGAACTTCCGATCGGCGTTGATGGCGGCGTTACTTTAGAGAACGCGCCGGGTATCATTAATGCTGGATGTGACCGTCTTGTCACCGCCTCTGCGATCTGGGCCGCCCCGGACCCTTGCGCCGCGATAAGACAATTCCAAACGACTCTGCTATAATAGATTCACCTAATTAGTTCTCATTCCTATGTTCCAAAAAGCTCTCACAGCATTCTTCGTGATGGCGATCGTGATCGGAGGGTTTCCTGTGGCTCCAGCCCAGGCGGCGACGACCTACACCGCCCTTGCCGATCTTGAAGCCGGCGACCTGTTCCGTGGCCCAACCTTCTCTGCCGTGTATTACTACGGCGCGGACGGATTCCGCTACGTCTTTCCGAACGACAAAACCTACTTCACCTGGTACAGCGACTTCTCCAACATCAAGTGGGTCACCGACACCGATCTCGGTCGCATCCAGATTGGCGGCAACGTCACCTACAAACCAGGGGTCCGCATGATCAAAATCAACACGGATCCAAAAACCTACACCATCAGTGCGGACGGTGGCTTACGCTGGGTAGAAACCGAAGCGGTAGCGATCGAACTGTTCGGATCAAGCTGGAACACCATGATTGACGACGTTCCAGATGGATTCTTCGGCAACTACACCCGCGACAACGACATTGGCGACACCGATGAAGCCGACGCCTACCAGGCCACCATCGATGCGATCGATGAAACGTACGACATCAACGAAGACAAGGGACTGGTCGCTCCGCTCGACATTGAAATCACCGACGACGGCTACAGCGACAGCAGCTTCACGATCGAAGCGGGCCAGACCGTTCGCTGGACCAACAACGGCGATGAAAAGCACACCGCCACTTCCGACGATCTCGACTGGGGATCAGGAACGCTCGACCCGAACGGCGACTTCTGGATTCGCCGCTTCACAGAACCAGGAACGTACACCTTCTTCTGTTCCTACCACCCAGACATGACCGGCACCCTGATCGTGGAATAATCTCCTGAACGCAAAAGCGGAGCTCCCAATGCTCCGCTTTTGGTTTTGTGCTAAAATAACTGTATATGAAATCAATTCATTGGATTATTTTCGCCATCGCGTTTTGGATCGGTCTGTCCCCGTTCGTTGCCGAACGTATTCTCTGGAACTTTTTTAACGCGGAATCTATCGAATCCGTTATTCGTTTTCTGGAGGCAAGCAATTTGATCTTCGGTCTAGGACTCGTCGTCTTTACACTCATCGCCATCTCTACCGACGCGGTCGTGCACAAAGCCGATGCCGCTCGAGCGATGCACTGGATCGCCGTTGGAGCAGGAACCTGGCTGGTGATCGCGCCCTTCGCCCTCGGATTCACCCTCGAACAATTTTCTTGGAACAACTTGATGCTCGGGATCATGATCGGCATTTTCACGTTGGTCCAACTGAACGTCGATAAGCACTAGTATGCGGAAAATACAAAATGCGAATATCGAAATACGAAACAATCGGAAAATAGGAAATAGTGAAAGGTTTCATTCGAATTTCGGATTTTGGATTTCGAATTTATGAAACCAAGAGCACCCCAACTGCACCTGCATGATAAAAAGCTCCAACAATTGGAATTGCGAGCGATGCAGATGCGCGAAGATGTGATCGACCTGCTGGTCGAAGCCGGTTCTGGCCACAGCGCCGGACCGCTCGGCATGGCCGATATTTTCACCGCCCTCTACTTTCACGTCATGGTGCATGATCCGAAAAAACCGGACTGGGTCGATCGTGATCGATTGATTCTAAGCAACGGCCACATCTGTCCGATTCGCTACGTGGCCATGGCCCACGCTGGATACATCCCTAAAAAGATGTTGATGACGCTCCGTAAACTCGGCTCAACGTTGCAAGGCCACCCGGAGCGCACCTGGCTACCCGCCGTCGAAAACACGGCTGGACCGCTCGGCGACGGCTCCCCACAAGCAGCCGGACTCGCCTATGCGCTGATGATGAGCGGCTCTCCTGCTCGCGTCTACTGCGTGATGAGCGATGGCGAATTAGAAGCCGGAATCACCTGGGAAACGATGCTCTTTGCGAGCCGCAACAAACTGTACAACTGCACCTTCATTATTGATCGCAACAACATTCAGATCGACGGCGCGACCGAAGAGATCATGCCGCTCGAGCCGCTGACCGATAAGTTCAAGGCGTTTGGGCTGAATGTGGAGCGCTGTGCTGGACACGACATCCACGACTTTGTGACCGCGGTCGAACGCGCTCATGCGGTGGCCGCTAAACCGACGGTGATTATCGCCGACACGATCCCGGGGTTCGGCGTCGAGTTTATGCAGTACGATTTCAAGTGGCACGGCATCCCCCCGAAGGCTGGGGCGGAATCGGTGAATGCCATCACCCAATTGCGAACGTTAAACGGAAAAATCATTTCTGAACACCAATAATATGTCCAAGCGCACCATGTGGATCGTGGCCGGGGTCGCGGTTATCTTACTCGGGATCATCCTCTCCCCGTTTGTGATCATGTCGCGACAGACGACCGGTATCACAGCCTCAAGTTCCGGTGAAGCAGGCATGATGGGATTTCCATCAAAGTCTGCCGACTTTGAGCTGGTGATGGACTACAGCGACAGTCTTGCGGTGGAGGAACGCGCCATGATGTATCCTCCAGAATCTCCGACCGCCGGGGAAACGGCGGCCGAAGTCGATCAGAAGATCATCAAGACTGGGTACATTGATATGGAAGTTTCTGATGTCGCGGAGACCGTCTCGCAAGTGACCGCGCTCGCCACCGGCAAAGGCGGATTCATCCAGTCGAGCGAGGTCCAGGAGCGCGGAGACGGAACGCACTTCGGCTCTGTAACGGCTCGCGTACCGTCGGCAGAATTTGAAGCATCAATGACAGCCATTAAAGAATTTGCCACGGTCGTACAGACAGAATCTTCAAGCGGACAGGACGTCACAGAACAGTACACCGACATGCAGGCACAGCTGCGCAATGCTGAAGCGCAAGAAGCAGAACTTCTCGCCTTGTTGACCCGCGCCGAGGATGTGGAAGATGTCCTTGCGGTCCAACGCGAACTGTTCGGAGTGCGGTCGACGATTGAATCGCTCCAAGGTCGTATCAAATACTTGGAAAACGTGACGACTTACTCGACGATCAGCGTTTCCCTCTCGGAAGAGCCGACCCTTCGCGTCCCGAGCAAAGACTTCCGTCCGCTCGACACCATCCGTGAAGCGTCCCAAGCGTTGATTGCTCTAGCTCAACGCGGAATTGAAGGATTGATCTACCTCCTGATCATCGGCGGCGGCATCTTGATCCCGCTCGGACTGATCATCTGGGGGATCGCCAAGTTGATTCAACGCAGAAAATAACGGACCTGTATGACGACCAAACCCGGCCTCAACAAATCTATGTACCTCGTCCGCGAGGTCCTCGAGCCTAAAAAACTCGAGCAGCTTCCGACCCGCGATGGCTACGGTCACGGCTTGGTTGAGGCCGGAAAGATCGATCCAAACGTCGTCGTCTTGTGTGCAGATCTAACGGAATCGACACGCAGTCTGTGGTTTAAAGAGGCGTTTCCTGAACGGTTCGTTCAGCTGGGCGTGAGCGAGCAATCGATGGCCGCACTGGCGGCTGGGATGGCGATGGCGGGCAAGGTGCCGTTCATCTCAAGCTATGCCGGATTCTCCCCCGGTCGCAACTGGGAGCAGATTCGCACCACGATCGCGCTATCCGACACGAACGTAAAAATCGCCGGAGCACACGCCGGGGTGTCTGTCGGTCCAGACGGTGCAACGCATCAGATGGTCGAAGATATCGCCATCATGCGAGTGATCCCGAACATGCGTGTTTCTGTTCCTTGCGATGCCATCGAAGCCGAAAAAGCAACGATGGCGATCGCGGCATTAAACGGCCCAGCCTACATTCGCTTCGCCCGGGAAAAATCCCCGGTCTTCACCACTAAAAAAACTCCGTTCAAATTCGGCCGTGCGGAAGTGTACCGATTCGGCACGGACGTAACGATCATCGCCGCGGGGCCGGTGGTGTACGAAGCGCTCCTCGCCGCTGAGACGCTCAGCAAGTCCGGAATCGAAGCGCGGGTCATCAACTGCCATACCGTGAAACCGCTCGACGTAAAGACGATCGCGCAGGCAGCCAAAGAAACAGGGGCCGTAGTGACGGTCGAGGAAGCGCAAGCGGCCGGAGGATTAGGCGGCGCCGTGGCCGAAGCGCTCGGTGCAACCAACCCAGTCCCCCTCGAACGTGTTGGCATGGCCGACCGATTCGGTGAATCCGGCGAACCGAATCAATTGATGGAAGCATTCGGCCTCACCGCCCCCTACATCGCCCTCGCCGCCGAACGGGCCTGGAAACGCAAACGCGGGGGCCGAGTGATCGCCGAACCTGAATACGTCACTCTAGCAAAAAAACGTCTGGCGGAGATGCAACAGAACGTGATGAAAGAAGCGCTCGCTCGCGCTCCAAAAAAATGGGACGGCACCAAAGCCGACACCTCGCTCAAATCGCGAAGGAAGTAAAGCCGACAAAAATCCTCCAGGTTGCTGGAGGATTTTTGGTTCCCTCAGAGGCTATTTCTGATACAATAGTCCTACTATGGCTTATGACATGATCACGATCGGAGATATCAAACTAGACACCTTTGTGGTGCTATCGGAAGCAAGCGTCCAGTGCCAACTCAAAATGCCGGAATGCCTGCTTTGCCTGGAATACGGAAAAAAAATCCCGGTCGAAGTGGTCGATTCACAGATCGCCGGATCAGCCCCGAACGTGGCGACCGGACTCTCGCGCATGGGGTTTAAAACAGGGGTCGTCTCGATCATGGGGATCGATGGGACACGCAAGCACGCCTATGAAGTTCTTAAGCGAGAAAAGGTAGATACGCGCTTCATTCGAACGTCACCAACGGCCAAAAGCAGTTATTCCGTCGTTCTGAATTTCAAAGGCGAAAAGACGATCCTCGCTTCCCATCTCGAGGATGTCTACCATCTCCCAAAATTCACCAAACCAAAATGGTTGTACATGTCCGAACTGGGCAAAGGATATGAACGCCTCTTCCATGATGTTGCTAACTACATCAAAAAAACCGGCGTGATCCTCGGATTCAATCCAGGCGCGGTCCAGATCCAAGAAGGCAAACGTCAACTCTATGAGTTAATCCAGCATACGCATGTGCTGTTTGTAAACCTAGAAGAAGCACAAACGATTACCAAAGAACACACAACGGAGATTCATCGCCTGGCAACGTCGCTCTATAAAATGGGACCGAAACTTGTGGTGATCACCAACGGGAAAGAGGGCGCCCACGTCTTCAACGGCGAAGATCTCTACTTCTGCCACATCTTCCCAAGCAAGATGGTCGAAGCGACCGGCGCCGGTGACGCCTTTGCGACCGGATTCATGGGCGCCTTGATGAATGGACAGACGCACAATGAAGCATTGCGCTGGGGAGCGGTCAACGCCGCTTCGGTCGTGGCCTACGTTGGTCCAACCAAAGGGCTCCTTTCGGCAGGAAAAATTCGCGCCCGCCTACGCAAGGCCCCAAAGTTCAAAACAAAAAAGGTTTAGTATGTTGGTCTCTTCAAAGGCGATGCTGCAAAAAGCGCACAAAGGTGGGTACGCCATCGGAGCGTTTAACGTCAACAACTTGGAGATGGTCCAGGCGATCATCGACGCGGCCGTGGCCGAACATAGCCCGGTCATTATGCAGACGAGCGAAGGGGCGCTAGAGTACGGCGGGGTTAAATATTTGTATGCGCTGACAAAGATCGCGGCCGAAGCAAAGGTGCCGGTCTGCTTTCACCTCGATCACGGCAAAAACGAAAAGCTCGTACGCGAGATGATCAAACTCGGATTACACACGAGCGTGATGTTTGATGGTTCTTCGCTTCCTTTCGACGCCAACGTGTTGAAGACCCGAGCGATTGTGAAGATGGCCCACAAAAAACGGATCCAGGTCGAGGCTGAACTCGGGGCGATTGCCGGAATCGAAGATTTTGTGAGTGTCAGCGAACGCGACGCCCACCTAACGAGCCCTGAGCAGGCGGCGACGTTTGTAAAAAAGACCGGCTGTGATTCGCTCGCGATCGCCATCGGCACGTCGCACGGGGCGTTCAAATTTAAAGGATCTTCACGCCTCGATATCGATCGCTTAAAGCAGATCAAAGCCGCGGTCAATGTGCCGCTCGTTCTGCACGGCGCCTCGAGCGTCCCCCTGTGGCTAAAGCGCCGCTGTCTCGACGCTGGATGCGAGATCGAAAAGGCCCACGGCGTGTCGGAAGAGCATTTAAAGCGGGCGATCGACGCCGGGATCAACAAAATCAACGTCGACACCGACCTGCGCATCGCCTTCACTGCCGCAGTGCGCCAAGCACTTGCCGCTGATCCGGGAAATATCGATCCACGAAAGTACTTAGCCCCCGCTCGCGAACTGATGACCAAAGTCGTTCGTGATAAGATGCGGTTATTCGGTTGCTCAGGTAAAGCATAACTATGGCCTACGACATCATCACGATCGGAGCGGCGACACGCGACGCATTTTTGGTATCAAAACAGATCCAGCTTATCTCATCTGATCAGTTTTTGACTGGGATCGGCGAATGTGTGGCGCTTGGCACCAAAATTGAACTTGATGAAATGGTGCTGGCGACCGGTGGTGGGGCGACAAACGCGGCCGTAACCTTTGGAAACCTCGGGTTTCGCACGGCGGCGATTGCCCGCGTGGGGCAGGACTGCTCAGGCGCAGAAATCTTTGGCGAACTTGAGGATCATGGCGTCGACACCTCGATGATGCGGGCGATCAAAGGTGAACAGACGGCCTATTCAACCTTACTCACCGAACCAAAAGGCGGTGAACGTACGGTCATGGTCTACCGCGGGGTGAGCGCCGGATTTTCGAAAGCTGATCTCCCCTTCTCCAAAATGAAGTCCGATTGGATTTACATGACTTCGCTCGCGGGAAATGTACCGCTCGCCGAAACGATCATCAAAACGTTAGGAAAGAAAACAAAGATCTGTTGGAACCCAGGGATGAAGGAACTAAACCTCGGGATCAAACGTCTTTCCCCGGCCCTTGAGCATCTCTTCCTCCTCAACATGAATCGTGAGGAGGCGACCGCCCTCTTTAGAAAAGACCCGATCGAGAATCCGCACGTCCTCGCCGCCCTCCCACCAACATTGACCGTAGTAATCACCGACGGGGCGCAAGGAGCCTATGCCTCTCTCGACGGCACAACCTGGTTTGTAAAACCGTCGAGCCTCAAAGCCAGGTCTCGCACGGGCGCAGGCGATGCCTTTGGTTCTGGACTCGTGGCGGGCCTCATGAAAGGATTTGGCATCGAAGACGCTCTCCGCCTAGGACTTCTCAATTCGCAATCCGTCATTCAACACTACGGGGCCAAAGCCGGCATCCTTTCTAAATGGCCTTCTAAAAACGAACTCGCTAAGGTCTCTGTCAAAAACGTATGACCCGCATTTTCGTCTGTCGCGATATTCCGGATGAAGGTTTGAAGATGTTGAAAAAGGCCAAAGGGGTAACGCTTGATATCTACGAAAAAGATCGGGCGATCCCGCGCAAGGAGTTATTAAAGCGGGTCAAAGGGGTCGATGTGATCCTTTCCATTTTGACAGACAAAGTGGATGCCGAGGTGATGGATGCGGCCGGACCACAGCTCAAGATGATCGCCAACTACGCCGTTGGGTTGGACAACATCGATCTGGCCGAAGCGAAAAAACGCGGGATCATCGTCAGCAACACTCCAGGGGAAGAGATTTCGGAAGCGGTCGCTGAACACGCCGTGGCCCTTATTTTTGCCTTGACCCATCGTATTGTTGAGGCGGACGCGTTTGCCCGTGCGGGCAAGTACCACGGCTGGGGACCAAAAATGCTTCTCGGAACAGATGTCATGGGCAAAACGCTCGGACTGATCGGCGGCGGACGCATCGGCACCGCCCTCGCCAAGCGTATGCATGACGGGTTTGGACTAAAGATTGTCTACGCTGACCTGAAACGCAATCCGGAGCTAGAAAAAAAGTTCGGTGCAAAACACATCTCGCAAACACAGCTACTAAAAACGGCGGACATCGTCAGCCTACACGTTCCCCTTCTCCCCTCAACCCGCCACCTGATCTCAACGAGAGAATTGAAACGGATGAAGAAAACGGCATTCTTAATCAACACGGCTCGCGGACCGGTCGTTGATGAACTTGCGCTCACAAAAGCACTAGTGAAAAACGAGATCGCCGGTGCCGGAATCGACGTCTTCGAATGCGAACCGCTGATCGACTGCAATCCCAACGACACTCTCGAACTGCGCAAACTTTCTAACGTGGTCATGACCCCCCACACCGCTTCAGCGACGAACGGGGCCCGCCAGGCGATGAGTCGAACCGCGGCCGTAAATATCCTCGCCTTCATCTCCAAAAAAACCCCACCGAATGCCGTCCGCTAAGCTTTCATTTCGAGAAAATTTCGCCACATTTTCCCCATTGTGGTTTTATATCATTCTTTATAAATTCGGCGCCGGGATCCATTATTCAATGATCGCGGTCCTCGGATCCCAGGTGCTCCCCCTCTGGGCGGTCGGGCTCGCTGTGTCCTACGCATCGCTGATCGAACTCCTTTGCGATATCCCGGCTGGATTCATTTTGGAAAAATACGGCTATCTGCGCATGCTGCGCATCACCACCGTACTCTTTATCTGTGCGGGTGGAATCCTCCTCTTCGGCCTGACCCCGCTGACCTACTTCCTCTCCATTACTTTAGGGGCATTCGGCTGGCTCTTTTTTACCCCTGGGATCAACGCCTATCTTCTGGCCCACAGTCCGGTCCCGATCTTTGGACGATTGTACGGCGTCATGCGCGCTTCTGAAGGGAGCGGGATCATGATCGCCACCCTCGGGCTCCCCTTTTTCGTCCACCTCCCGGTCCAAACTCTCGGACTCATCATCATCTATCCCCTCATCGGTGCCCTTACCGCACTGATGGTCGGCAATCATTACCACATGCCGAACACCCTTCCACCGGTCACCACGACGAAGCGCCAGGCGTTCCGAGCCGGCCTCCAGGAAATTCGTGCCTCATTTCATCATCTTCACCCAGCCGGAACGATCCTCGGAATCTACACCCTATCCATCGCGAGCTTTTACGGTGTCGTCTGGTTCATCTTTCCATTGCTCATTGAAGCCGGCACGACTCCACGCATTCTGAGTGCGAGTATGACGATGCTGGAGTTTGCCATGATTATCGCTGGATTCACCATAGCGCGATTTGCCGACTCTACAAACAAGAAGGTCCTCATCCTCGCCGGGCTCGGCGTCGTGTCCGTCATGAGCGCTCTCCTCGGCCTCACCTTCCATCCAATCTTGATCGCTATCTGCTTTGCTCTTTCCTTCGGAGATGAGCTCCTGCGCACCACCCTTTGGGCTTGGCTTGATGCCAAGGCAGACAAAAATCAACACCACGGAGTCGTCACTGGGGTGATCAACTTCTTAGAAGACGCTGGGTGGATGATCGGTCCGACCGCTGCCGGCTTTCTCTTGGCAACAGTAGGGGCTTCAGCGACCTTGCGGATCGGCGGTCTGATCGTTCTTCTAAGTGCTGGCATCGCCGTGGCCCTTGTCCTCCTGCCAACGGCTCGAACAAATCAGAAACACAGGTAGATTGACGAAACCTAGTAAATTCCTTATAGTTCTGCCGCACGGGCCGCTAGCTCAGTTGGTAGAGCACCTGCTTTGCAAGCAGGGGGTCAAGAGTTCGAATCTCTTGCGGTCCACCAAAATACCCACGGCATGACCTGCCGGGGGTATTTTGTAGAGATTCGAAGGGGAGGAGCGAAGGCGACGACGTGAGAATCTCTTGCGGTCCACCAAGATCCCCTAGGTAAACATTGCCTGGGGTATTTTGTTAATGCTAGTATGCTTCTGCATTCAACTCTATGGCAAAAAGTCAAGAAACGATTGGATTCGGCCGAGGACGTTCTGTTGATCAACAAAAGCGCTTCCGCGAGGAAATGTTGGAGACGGATTTAGAACAGCAAGGCGAAGCTGAGGAGATCCAAGATATTGAACAAGGTCTGCAGCAATTCGAGCTCGGACTAGCTAAGATTCCTAATGATGACAGAGGTCGAGACTGGGCCAGCATATACATACCAGTTATTGACCAGATTGATAGTAAATTACTTTCTGACCCGCGTTTCTGGAAACACGCCCTTATTAAGCATGGGTACGAAATCGGTATTGCTGGATTATTCTCTGCTCTACCAGCCGGTGTGCAATCTATTCCAGAAATTCAGCAGATCTTTTTCTCGCAACCTGACTTTTCTACGATGTATGTCCCCCGCGCCGTGATGGAACGTGTAGAACCAGAGCTGGCGAGAGAAAAATGGTCTCAGATACGAATGACCGAGGATACCTTTGGTCGTGCACCATGGAAACAATTCACCCCAGAACAAAAACGTAAACTCGTCGACGAAGCTCTAGGAGCAAACGTTTCGATCTACGCGATGGATGTCTGTCGGAATGATTTTAGTGATGCGATTCCAGTAGACGAATGGAATACGATCGCCCGCGAGAAATACAGAAACGATCAACGTGCAATTCTCGAGGCGATTAAAGGAGACGATCTTGGTCGCTTACAAGAACTGTTGACGAATAAAGAACTTCGCTCGATCCTCTCCTCCCCGGCAAGGGGGAAAACTCCTGCCTACATGAGCCTGACTTTGCCTGTAATGCGCGAAATTGAATTTAGCGAAAACGATGTAACTAACTGGCAATTCAATCAACGGGAACAGACGGCACTTTCTAGTGGATTCGACGGATTCGAAAAAATGACCCCCGAAGACCGTGAGTGGGCGCTTTCGCTCATCCCAGATCGGGCGAAAGGATACAAAGAAGAGTACCAAAACTTTATCCGCCAACAATTACCAAAAATTATCCAACAACTTCCACCTGCCGCGGTGAGCCATAACCTGAACAGTGTGGCTGACATGATGTACGATACATGGGAGCTTCCACCAAAAGAGGTGGTTGATGGGGTGATACGCCCGACACTTGAAAGCCAGGGCGCTTCAGCATTTCGCACATTCGGTTTTCTTAGAGATAGTATTTGGGATTCTGGACACCAAGCTAACCGTAGTATTTTAGATATCATGGTACCAGATGAGGGGTCCGCGAAACTTTTGCGATATATCCAATCAAAAACAGGAGCCAGGTTTCAAGATTTTTTGGAATTCTATCAGGAGATTAACTTTGCAAAGGATAGTCCAACAGACACCACATGGTACACAGTTTTCGGCCAATCTCTCGGCACGCAGCAAAATCTCGCTCCCTATCTTGATTCCAAGTTGCCGTGGACACGTCAGTTATATAATGACTTCAGCTCTCGTCTGAAAAGTGGACAGACGATCAAGGATGTCGTCCGTGAAATGAGTGCAGAAGTTGGAAAGGCAATCGCTCAAATCCAATCTGGAGTGTGGCCGGAAGGGGGGCTGGACGAAGAAAAACTCGGATTGCTTTCACACGTATTTCCACCAGCGTTGGGAGTCTCGCGCGAAGAATATGCACGGCTAGTGCAACGAAGAAAAGATCGGCAGGATGATATCCCACCGGAATGGGAAACTCTACAAGGAGAAACCGTTTCCTTCCCTGTCGGAAAGTGGGAACTAGCAAAGGGAGAAACATTTGAACTGAGTCCCTGGAACCGCATCGGCGAAGCCGTTGCCGACGTCAATGATAAAAAAGTGATTACTGAGGAGAAAGAACAAGTAGGGAAAGATGAAATTTTAATGAGCCAAGTGCAGATCGTCGAAGTCGGTAGAAGGATGGTTCGTATTTTAACCGAATCATCGTCCGCGAGCACAAAAGCGGCCTTGCGTGATGGCTATGCCCTCTTTCTCGCTCGGGGTGGGACAAAACTTCCAGATTTCGTTAGTGGTCGCGAAGAAGCAGCACGCCTAACCGAATGGTCTAAGGACGCCTTGCGCGACGTGATTGATGCAGCATTGCGTGCGTACCACGAAGCCGATCCAGTGACATTCGAAGCCGAGGTGACTGCAGCGACACGGCGCGAGATTTCACCAAAAGCAAAAAAGGCGATGACCAAATCGATCGTCGGGATGCTTGGGAATCAACGCATGACCGCCGAGCAAAAAAGCGAACGCATGCGAGTGATGCTCAAAGACCTCGGCGTAGCATTTGAAGGTGACCCCTATGAGCAGGTTCGTTCATCCATCGAAGGGATTGAGGATAAGGACGTCCTCGAGTCTGCTGTCGCCGCGATCGTAGAATTAATGCTGTTTGAATCAGAAGGTACAACGACCGAAGCGGGAAAAGTCTCTTCCCAAATCGTCACTAAAATTCTCGGTTCTGACGGTCCAGCTATGGACCGTCAGTTGGAGAAATGGTTATTTATCGAAGGTGCGGAAGGTGGCGAGCAGCGCCAGATACGATTTGAGATCAGTAAACGTAAACTACATGCCGTGGCCGGGTTAAACATGGGGGTCTGCGTGGCAGTCGACGATCAACTGTGGAACAAAGAAGACTTCAGCAATGTGATCATGTTTGGCGATGACGGGGTGGCACGTGGGGGCATGCACTTTGAAATCGTTCAGGACGGCAAGAAGAAGTATCTTTCCCTTCCAGGGATCAACCCAAGCCTGACAATGCTACGAGAAGTAAGTGGTGAGCGCGTGCTACGGGCGATGATCGATTTCGCCAAACGAAGCGCCCAAGCAATCAAAGCTGAATCTGTGCTAATTCCGACCAACCCAACGATCTTTACGAACCGTGAAGAATTGCACGGCTTAGTGCGTGAAATGAAATTACCAACCAAATCTTTGTCCGAGCATCATCAATTTTCCTACGCCCCCTTCGCTTATTCCTGGCAGGACGGGTACGAGATCCCGGCGAAATAGGGGTTGTTTGTAGATTCTGGTAGAATACCTGCATTATGCGCTTTGCCCTCATTCCCCTGTTTCTCTTCATCCTGACCATCCCAGGAACGGCTTCCGCCTGGCATAGCCCATCCCTCACCGTTCAAATTCTGAGCACAGACGGCACAGAACGATCTTCGTTCCCTATCGCCACCGGCAACGAGGCAGGTGGAGCCAAAGTCGCGGCCGGGGATCTTGGCAACGATGGCGTGCCAGAGATTATCATCGCTAACGGCCTCGGCAACGAACCGCGCGTCACAGTGTATCGCGAAGACGGTTCAGAGGTCGGGGGTTTCCTTGCGTATGAACCGACCATGGGGACGGGCGTGACTGTCGCGGTGTGCGATCCGGACGGCGACGGGGTCAACGATATCATTACCGGTACACAATATGGTGGCGGACCGCAGGTGCGCACCTTCAATAACGTCGGGGAAATAAAAGAGGTTGGATTCTTTGCTTACGCCGAAACGTTCCGCGGTGGGGTGAACCTCGCCTGCGGAGATCTGGATGATGACGGAGAAGACGAACTTGTCACAACACCAGGACCGAGCGGCGGTCCACACGTACGCATCTGGAAATACTCAAATGACGCATGGATTCTCAATCAGGAATTTTTTTCCTTCGCTCAAGAGGAGCGCGGAGGAGTCGTCGCAGCGATTCACAAAGGAGTTTTGTACACAACCTTGCAACGCACAACAGGAAATCATGTTGTGAAATCCTATGTTATCCACAGCCCCGTGCAAGAATCAGCGATCGTAGAAAATCACACAACGACAACGACGGGGATGATTTTTGTTGACGATAAATTATTTACGACAGCCGAAGACGGTGGATTCGTCGCCAACACCGCAGTCGTCTTTACGGCAACTGTTCCGTTCGGAAGTGTCAACGCTGCTACGGCGGACTTCGACAACGATGGTATTGAGGAAATTATTGCCGTTGCTGATCGTCCGTTCTTTGATGAATCTACAGAAGCAAAACGTATCGAGATCGATATCTCTGACCAACGCCTGTACGCCTATGAAAATGGCATTTTAGCTAATAGTTTCTTGATTTCTAGCGGAAAATTGCCATTCATCACACCCACAGGAATGACCTCTGTCCTCGCCAAACTTCCGTATGTCGATTACACCTGGAGTTACGGCCCGGGGAATCCAAATAATTACTCGCTAGGACTCGTTCCATGGAACTTACGCATCTTCCCACACATCTACATTCACTACGCCTACTGGCATAATAACTTCGGTCATCCGATGAGTCATGGATGCGTCAATGTGAATTTAGAAAATATTCAATGGATCTATCATTGGTCTTCCGTCGGTATTCCGGTTGAAGTACGCGAGTAATACTCTTGACAATTTTTGTAAAACTATTTTCATTTAAAAATAGTTGTCGTATACTAGTCACATCTCACGAAATAATTTTCAAAGTCGATCGTGAGGAGGACGTTCATTACAGAAATTATTTTTAACCCATACTTCTATGGCAGCCAAGAAAAAGGCCAAGAAGCCAGCGAAGCGCAAAGCCGCAAAGAAACCGGCAAAGCGCAAGGCGGCTCCGAAGAAGCGCAAAGCCGCTTCGAAAAAGCGCGCGTAAGCGTGAATACAAAAATCCTCCACGTGAATTCGATGGAGGATTTTTGATTTCTCTTATTTTTTCCTAACAGCCATGATCTCCCAAAGGACAAACACAGAAAGTACGGCGGAAAAATAACACCAGACAGAGGTAAACGTTGCCTGAAACGCCAGCACACTGAGCACATAGCTTAGGAAAAGGACTAAACCAAAGGCGTTTACTCGCTTCCTCGTAGAAAGTAGGAGAGAACCACAGACAATGCCGACGTAGAGTCCGACCGCCATTTCAAAATAAGCGGCATCGATCTGGTAACTGATACTCTTATTCAGGACCGACACCGTGAGCGCATCGTGCGCGAGGACGATAATTCCGTACAGCGTAGCCATCAAACCAACGATCAACACGTCATGTGCCAGATGTTTCCGCCGCTGGTCTTTTTCTAATCGATAGACGACATAGGGAATATAGGAGGGCCAGACAAGATAGGCAAAAAAGAGAAACCCGTATCCGAGGGCAGTGCTTATGGCGCTCGGACGATCAACAAGCCACTGAGCGCCCTCTATCGCCTGCTGGATGGCGAATAAAAGCGGGATACCGGCGTATAAACGCAGTGCAGCATCCTTCCCTGCCTTTTTATAAGCAACGACTCCCGCCGTTGCCAACACCCCGGCCGCAGCAAAACTGGCCGTTGCAGAAAAACACATAGTTACAAAATGCTCAGTTGTTTTCGGCGCATCTCGTGATCATCTGGAAAGATCTTCACCTTTCCAAAAATACCGTCATACCCCGGACGAATATTGAGTTGACCGATACGCACACGATCAACGGCTTGAGCAATTGTAGCATTAACCTTGGCGATCTCAGAAATGGGAGCATCGAGAAGGACCGTGAATTCGGTGCCGACTTCTTTAATCAAACGTTCGTACATCGCTTGAACTTTTTTCGATCCGGCGCCAGAAACACCGAGACACTCAGCGATGATGATTTCAAGAGGAACGATCGATTTAAAGCTCGCATCAGGAGCACTGGCTGGCCGATCCGCCAGCTCCTGGACGCGAGAAAGAACACCGACCGTTAATCGCTTGCCGCACTTTGGGCATTTGCCACCGAGCCGCTTTGTTTCTGTTGGATCGCAAAAAAACTGACAGTCTGCGTGACCATCCACATGATACTTCCCTTCTTCTGGATAAAACTCGATCGTGTATTTGAACTTGGATGTATCGCGTTCCTTAAAGATACGCAAAAACTCATCGTAGGTAATCTTGTCCGGATCCATTTCGAACACGTTCGCCTCCCGCCCAAAGTTGCGCGGTGAATGCGCGTCTGAATTGCTGATCAACATGAGGTTATCGAGTGCACTCAACCGACGATTCATGAGCGGGTCACTTGAGAGCCCCGTTTCAATCGCGTAAATATACTTAGCCATTGTGCCATAGCACGCTTCGAGCGAGTTGAAGCCAGACTTTGATCCAAATACGGAGAACCACGGCGTCCAAGCATGCGCCGGAATCAACATGATCTTTTCATCGACCCCGATCAGAATCTTCATGAGCTCCTCGGAT
The DNA here is from genome assembly GCA_947084965.1 of uncultured Parcubacteria group bacterium. Classification (GTDB taxonomy): domain Bacteria; phylum Patescibacteriota; class Patescibacteriia; order UBA9934; family CAMTUG01; genus CAMTUG01. The sequence continues at coordinate 2,077 of CAMTUG010000001.1, read as the reverse complement.
TCGATTCCAAGAATCGGTCGACCATCGGCTGACAAATTACACCCACGATCCGTCAGCGCTTTAATGATCGCTTCCACACTAGCGATCGTCGGCGCCAAGATAATATTGTGAATGCGTCGTACCGCCCCGTCTTTTTTATAAATCTGGGCCACTTCGGTGGTGAGCATGTAGCGCATCTTTGAGTCCGACCCTTTCAACTTGAACATCCCCTGTTCGGCCTCCTCCAACTTTTTTTTGATCTCCGCAAACCACTTCGGGTGTGTAAAGTCAGCTGTGCCGAGCACATTGACCCCCTTTTTTTCACACCATAACGCATTGTTCTCAAGCGTTAACTCTTGAGAACATGCGCGGGAATACTTGGAATGTAAATGCCAGTCGGTAATGACTCGCATATAAAACGTACTAATGCTCAAGTGCCTCTTCGGCGGCTTTTAACTGCTCGGGCGTATTGATCCCAATCGCCTCAATAGGATTCTCGACGATGATCGAGTTAATCTTTTGCCCCTGATCCACCGCCAGCTGTACGAGGTCTGTGAGATAGTATTCACCTTGAGCATTTTTCGTGGTAATTGATCGAACATTTTCACACAACCAATCACGACGGAAAATCATATACGCAGGGTTCACTTCTGTGATCGCCTTTTCTGCTTCGCTTGCATCTTTAAACTCAACGATGCGATTAATCTTCCCTGCATCGTCACGCAAGATGCGCCCAAAATTATAAAACCATTGGCGCCAACCGTCGTAATCAGGAAAACGCACCGTCGCCATGGTCAGCACGGCGCCACCTTCTTTGTGCGCCTCTGCTAAACGACGGATCGTTTCGGCAGAAAGCGTTGGGTGGTCGCCGTAGAGCACCATCACGTGCTCTGCACCGTTAAAATGATCCTGGGCGCACATGACCGCATGCCCGGTGCCAAGTTGCTCTTCCTGTACAACGTAATGACACGTTTCTTCACCAAGCAATTCGCAAAACTGATCGCGATTGTCAGGCGCAGTAACAACGATCGGTTCGCCATCAACTGCCGACTCACGAACGGCGTCAATTAAAAAAGAGATCATCGGTCGGCCGTGGATCGGGACGAGCGGTTTTGGCAGGTTATACCCCAAAACTTCGAGTCGTTTCCCCTTTCCAGCGGCTAAAATGACGATCTTCAGATCATGCATAGCGCCCTGCATCTTACCTAAAAAGTACTTTGAAATCAAGCTGAATCCCAAATATAAAGAGACCCATAGTTCTGGCGCTCACCTACTCTCGCCCCATCGGACTACCATCGGCCCCGTGCGGCTTAACTGCCGAGTTCGGGAAGGGATCGGGTGTGACCCGCCGGGAAATAGCACCAGAACTATGAATCTCTTTCGAAATTCAATGTAATTGTATCCATGTAAGAGCCACGAAATCAAATTGATTTTAAACTTCGGATGCTAGGCGCGGGATGTCGGCGCCGGAGCTGTACTTAAACGTACAGCGACCAGCCGACAGGGCCCCGCAACAACGCAGACGAAGGAATAAAATCAATTTTGAACAATGCTCATTTCGTAGTTGGTGGGCTGGACCTATTAGTACGCCTCGGCTCAACGTGTTACCACGCTTACACCTGGCGCCTATCAACCTGATAATCTCTCAGGGGTCTCATAATGAATGTTAATCTTGAGGTCGACTTCACGCTTAGATGCTTTCAGCGTTTATCCGAACCAAACGTCGCTACTCGGCAATGCCCTTGGCAGGACAACCGATACACAAGAGGTTTGTTCATCTCGGTCCTCTCGTACTAGAGATGAATCCTCGCAACATTCTGCGCCCATGGTAGATAGGAGACCGAACTGTCTCACGACGTTCTGAACCCAGCTCGCGTACCGCTTTAATTGGCGAACAGCCAAACCCTTGGGGCCTTCTTCAGTCCCAGGATGCGATGAGCCGACATCGAGGTGCCAAACCGGACCGTCTATAAGGACTATCGGGTCCGATCAGCCTGTTATCCCCGGAGTAACTTTTATCCGTTGAGCTTCGACCATCCTATATTGGATCGTCGGATCACTATGTTCGACTTTCGTCTCGGCGCGACTTGTAGGTCTT